>DATLCL010000239.1:0-43241 GCA_035526415.1 Aeromicrobium sp. | reverse complement strand
ACTCCACCTACGAGGACGAGGACGAGGTGCCGGCGTCGAGCGCGCCGCGCGTGATCATCCTCGGCTCGGGCCCCAACCGCATCGGGCAGGGCATCGAGTTCGACTACTGCTGCGTGCACGCCTGCTTCGCCCTGCGCGACGCCGGCTTCGACACGGTGATGGTCAACTGCAACCCCGAGACGGTCTCGACCGACTACGACACATCCGACCGGCTCTACTTCGAACCGCTGACACTGGAGGACGTCCTCGAGGTCGTCCACGCTGAGGAGCTGGCCGGACCGATCGCCGGCGTCCTCGTCCAACTTGGCGGGCAGACGCCGCTCGGCTTGGCGCGCGGGCTGGAGGCGGCCGGGGTGCCCATCGTCGGCACATCGCCCAGCGCCATCGACCTGGCCGAAGACCGCGGCGAGTTCGGCCGCATCATCGGCGAGGCGGGCGTCCCCGCGCCCAAACACGGAACGGCCACAACCTATGAGGGCGCGCGCACGATTGCCGAGGAGATCGGCTATCCGGTTCTCGTCCGACCGTCTTACGTTCTTGGCGGTCGCGGGATGGAGATCGTCTACGACGAGCCGAGCCTCAAGGGATACATCGAGCGGGCGACCGAGATCGACGAGGACCGGCCGGTGCTGGTCGACCGGTTCCTCGACGATGCCGTCGAGATCGACGTCGACGCGCTCTTCGACGGCACCGACCTGTTTCTCGGCGGCGTCATGGAGCACATCGAAGAGGCCGGCGTGCACTCCGGCGACTCGGCTTGTGCGCTCCCGCCGATCACTCTCGGCGGCGAAGAGATCGGTCGCATCCGGGAGTCGACCCGCGCCATAGCGGCCGGCGTCGGGGTTCGCGGCCTGATCAACATCCAGTTCGCACTGGCCGGCGACATTCTCTACGTCCTCGAGGCCAATCCACGCGCCTCGCGCACCGTGCCGTTCGTCTCGAAGGCGACGGCAACGCCGCTGGCCAAGGCCGCGGCGCGGGTCATGCTGGGGGAGTCCATCGCCGACCTGCGTGCGGCCGGCATCCTGCCGGAAACCGACGGCGGCGAGCTGCCGGACAGCGCCCCGGTGGCGGTCAAGGAAGCGGTCATGCCCTTCAACCGGTTCCGCACCTACGAGGGTTCGTACGTCGACACCGTGCTCGGGCCGGAGATGCGCTCGACGGGAGAGGTCATGGGCATCGATTCCGGCTTCGGTGTCGCCTTCGCCAAGGCGGAGGCCGGCGCCATGAACGCTTTGCCGACGTCCGGAGCCGTATTCGTGTCTGTCGCCAACCGGGACAAGCGTCACATGATCTGGCCGGTCAAGCGGCTGGCCGACCTAGGCTTCGAGATCCTTGCCACCAGTGGAACGGCTGCGGTACTGCGCCGCAATGGCGTCCCCGTCACGGTGCTCCGCAAGCTGTGGGAGGAGCCAGACGGCGACGAGCGGTCGACTGTCGTCGACAAGATCAGGGCGCAGGGTGTGCAGTTGATCATCAACACCCCGCACGGAGTGGCCTCTGGTGCCCATGCCCGACTCGACGGCTACGAGATCAGGACCGCTGCGATCGGCGAGGGCATCCCGTGCCTCACCACGGTCCAGGGTCTGGGCGCCGCCGTGCAGGGAATCGAAGCGCTGCGTGAGCACCGAATCGAGGTGGCGTCGCTCCAGGAATGGGCAGCACGCATAGAGGCGGGCCGCTCCCAATGAGCTTCGGATCCCGCGCCCGGGCCGCGCTGGACGCGTACGGACCGGTCTGCGTCGGCATCGACCCGCATGCCTCGCTACTCGAGGAGTGGGGGGTCGGTGACGACCTCAAGGGGCTGGAGCGTTTCGCTGCGACCTGCGTCGAGGCATTCGCCGGCCACGTGGGCTTTGTCAAGCCGCAGTCGGCCTTCTTCGAGCGATTCGGGTCGGCCGGCATCCGGGTGTTGGAAGACACGCTCGCCGGACTACGCCACACCGGCACCTTGGTCATCCTCGACGTAAAGCGTGGTGACATCGGCAGCACGGCGGCCGCATACGCCGACGGCTATCTCGATGAGGACAGCCCAGTGGGCGCTGACGCTGTCACGGTGAGCCCGTTCCTCGGGTTCGGAACACTCGATCCGTTCTTCAGCGTCGCAGAACGCAACGACGCCGGCGTCTTTGTGCTGGCCCTGACGTCGAACCCGGAGGCAGCGGAAGTCCAACAGGCGGTTGGCAGCACCGGCCGGACGGTCGCCGGCGCCATCCTCGGCGAGCTCCGCGCGCGCAACGGCGACGTGGCCCCGATGGGCTCATTTGGCGCCGTCGTCGGCGCGACCATCGGCTCCACCGCCGAGGACCTCGACATCAACGGCCCGTTGCTCGTCCCGGGCTTTGGCGCTCAGGGCGGCACCTCCGCGGACGTGCGGCGCTTGTTCGCGGGTGTGCTGGACCGCGTCATCGTCTCCACCTCACGCGGCGTGCTTGCCGCCGGACCCGACGCCGACGCGCTCCGCGGGTCTGCCACGACACTCAACGCCGAACTTGTAGGGTCACTCAAAACTGACGGGTGACCAACGGAGTTTCAGACGTGCCGATGTCCCGACCAAGAGTTGCCGCTGTTGTCGCAGGTGCGGCCTTCCTGCTGGCGACGCTGACCGGCTGTGGCCAGAGCCCGTACTGCAAGGCCGTCGAGGACAACCAGGTCGCACTCAACTCGTTGGGGGAGAAGCGCACCAACAACGCCTACTTGTCTTACGCGCGCGCCTTTCGGGCGGTGGCGAATGTTGCGCCGCCGTCGGTCCGCAAGGACTGGACCAAGCTCGCCGACGTCACCAGCGACGTCGTGAAGGCGCAGCGCCAAGCCGGCATCACCCTCGAGGACATGCTCGTCGAGGACAAGCTCATCAAGGTTCCACCGGAGAAATTGAAACTGCTGAACGACGCGTATGAGGCGTTCAACGACACCACTGACGAACGGAACGCAGTGGTGAAAAATGTCAAGGACGAGTGTGAGATCACGTTGTCTTAGGCCGACTCATGGCAGCATGCAGGTGACACCACCGGTGTCGCCGGACAGGAAGGTGAAGTTGTGGCTCTCCCCATCTTGACGCCCGAACAGCGTCAGGCAGCTCTGCAAAAGGCCGCTCAGGCCCGTCAACTGCGTGCCGAGGTCAAGAATCGGCTGAAGAACTCGGGAGCTTCGCTCGCCGACGTGATCAACGAGTCGAGAGTGAACGAGATCATCGCCAAGCTCAAGGTCAAGGAGCTCTTGCAATCGTTGCCGGGCGTCGGCAAGGTGCGTGCGAAGGAAATCATGGACCGCATCGGCATCGCCGAAAGCCGTCGCTTGCGGGGCTTGGGCGTGAATCAGATCCAGGCACTGCTGCGCGAGTTCGGCAAGGGCGACAAATAACCCGAACCGGCTCGAACCGGCTCGTCGTGCTGGCCGGGCCTACGGCCGTCGGCAAGGGCACCGTGGCCGCGCGGGTGCGATCTGAGTACCCGGACGTCTGGGTTTCGGTCTCGGTCACCACGCGACGGCCACGGCCCGACGAGGTCGACGGGGTCGACTACGTCTTCGTCGACGACGCCGAGTTCGATCGATTGATCGCTGAGGGCGACCTGCTGGAGTGGGCTGAGGTCCACGGGGCCGCGCGCTACGGGACGCGGCGCAGTGCAGTCGAGGAGCATCTGGCGTCGGGTCGTCCGGTCCTGTTGGAAATCGACATCCAGGGCGCGCGCCAGGTCCGCGAGCGCATGCCGGAAGCCCTGCTCGTCTTCCTCGCGCCTCCCAGCCGGGAGGAATTGGAGCGCCGGCTGATCGGTCGGGGGACCGAAGATCCCGAGGAGCGGGCCCGCCGGCTGCGGACCGCCGACGTCGAGCTGGCCGCCATGAACGAGTTCGACGTGGCGATCGTCAACGACGACGTCACGACGGCAGCGGCCGAGTTGGTAGACTTGCTGAGGTTCGGCACTTCCGCTGACTCCCGCTCCCGCAACGTCTAGACCCCAAGAGGTTTCTCGTGACCACGACCCGCTCAGTCGCCGAGGGCATCACCAACCCGCCCATTGACGATCTGTTGGAGAAGGCCGATTCCAAGTACAAGCTGGTGCTCTACAGCGCCAAGCGGGCGCGGCAGATCAACGCCTACTACTCGCAGCTGGGCGAAGGCCTGCTCGAGTACGTCGGCCCACTGCTCGAGACGCATGTGCAGGAGAAGCCGCTGTCCATCGCGCTGCGAGAAATCGCCGGCGACCTGCTGACCGTCGAAGACGTCGAGCCGGAACAAGCCTGATCCCTTCGCCTTGGGAGGCCCCATGACCGGCACTGTGAGCGAGTCCCAGCGCAAGGTCCCACGAGAAGTCGTTCTCGGGGTTTCCGGCGGCATCGCCGCGTACAAGGCTGCCAGCCTGCTACGACTCTTCACCGAATCCGGCGACCGCGTCACGGTCGTCCCCACGGCATCGGCCCTGAAGTTCGTCGGGGCGGCTACGTGGGAGGCGCTGTCGGGCCGTCCCGTCTCCACGGACGTCTTCGACAACGTCGACTCGGTGCAGCACGTTCGTATCGGCCAGCAGGCCGACCTGGTCGTCGTTGCTCCCGCCACAGCGAACACGCTGGCCAAGGCCGCACACGGCTTGGCCGACGACCTGCTCACCACGACGCTTCTCGCGTCGCGTGCGCCCGTGGTGTTCGCGCCGGCCATGCACACCGAGATGTGGGAGAACCCCGCTACCCAGGCCAACGTGCGGACGCTCCGCGAGCGCGGCTATGTGGTGCTTGATCCGGCTGTTGGCCGGCTGACCGGTGTCGACTCGGGGCCCGGCCGGCTCCCGGAGCCCGAAGAAATCTTCGCCGCCTGCCAAGACATCATGTCCGCGCCGCGCGATGCCGACCTGCGTGGCCAGCATGTGGTCGTCTCGGCCGGCGGGACGCGCGAGTACCTCGATCCGGTCCGATTCATCGGCAATCGGTCGTCCGGGCTGCAGGGCTATGCCCTGGCCAAGGCCGCGGCGAGTCGGGGCGCCACCGTGACGCTCGTCGCCGCAAACGTGACGCTGCCTGATCCGGCCGGGGTCACGGTCGAGCGTGTGGTCACGACCGCGGAGCTGCGGACAGCTGTCCTGGCTGCTTCCGGCGATGCGGACGCCGTCGTCATGGCCGCAGCGCCGGCTGACTTCCGGCCGGTGACGCAGGCGACCGCGAAGATCAAGAAGGCGCACGATGGCACCGCCCCAAGCATCGAACTGGTGGAGAACCCGGACATCCTCGCTGAACTCGTGCAGACCCGCACGAGCAAGCGTCCGATCATTGTCGGCTTTGCCGCCGAGACCGGCGACGCGGCCGGATCGGTCATGGACCACGCGCGTTCCAAGCTCGAACGCAAGGGCTGCGACCTGCTCGTCGTCAACGATGTCAGCGAAGGCCGCGTGTTCAATGCCGCCGACAGCGAAGCCGTGATCATCGGTGCCGACGGGTTCTCCCGCGCCGTGACGCCCGGTCCGAAGGCGAACGTCGCGCATGCGGTCTGGGATGCCATCGTCGAGCTGATGACGTGAACTCGTTCGAAATGTGAGCGCGAGTTTCATCATCTGGGCAGCGCCACTTAGACTTGCCCCTTAATCTTGACCAGTTGTTTCCTGCCGTGCCGATCAGCGGTGCGGCCAATGTTTGGGAGTGTTCGTGGGTCGTCTCTTCACCTCTGAGTCCGTGTCTGAGGGACATCCGGACAAGATCGCTGACCAGATCAGCGACACCATCCTCGACGCGATGCTCGCGCAAGACCCGGCCAGCCGGGTGGCGTGCGAAACGTTCGTAACCACCGGCTTGGTGGTCATCGGCGGCGAGATCACCACCACGGCGCAGGTCGACTTCCAAGAGCTCATCCGCTCCACCGTCAACGAGATCGGCTACGACGACTCCGACAAGGGCTTCGACGGCAACACGTGCGCCGTCATGGTCGCGCTGGACAAGCAGTCACCGGACATCGCGCAAGGCGTGGACAATGCCGAAGAGTCCCGTCTGGGTGTCTCCGACGCCGACCTCGACAAGCAGGGCGCCGGCGACCAGGGCCTGATGTTCGGCTTCGCCTGCGACGAGACGCCAGAGCTCATGCCGCTGCCCATCACCATCGCCCACCGCCTGGTGGAGAAGCTCGCCGAGGTCCGCAAGAACGGCCCGCTCACCTACTTGCGCCCGGACAGCAAGAGCCAGGTGACGATCGAGTACGACGCTGAGGGCAACAAGCCGCAGCGGGTCGCCGCCGTCGTCATCTCCAGCCAGCACGAGGACGGCATCGACCTTGAGGCGACGCTGGCCCCGGACATCAAGAAGCACGTCATCGACGAGGTGCTCGCCCAGTACGACATCGATTCCTCGGACTACGAGCTGCACATCAACCCGACCGGCAAGTTCGTCATTGGTGGACCGATGGGCGATGCCGGACTGACCGGCCGCAAGATCATCGTCGACACGTACGGCGGCTACGGCCGGCACGGGGGCGGCGCCTTCTCCGGCAAGGACCCGTCGAAGGTCGACCGCTCGGGCGCATACGCGGCTCGCTGGGTGGCCAAGAACATCGTCGCTGCCGGCCTGGCCCGAAAGGTCGAGGTCCAGGTTGCGTACGCGATCGGCGTCGCGCACCCAGTCGGCTTCTACATCGACACGTACGGCACCGAGACGGTCGCCCCGGAGCGGATTGAGGCTGCCGTCAAGGAGAACTTCGACCTGCGCCCAGGCGCCATCGTGCGCGACCTCGATCTCAAGCGGCCGATCTACAAGCAGACCGCTGCGTACGGTCACTTCGGCCGCGACGGCCTCCCCTGGGAGGACACCAGCAAGGCCGAGGCGCTCCGCACTTCCGCGGGGCTGTAATCGCGCCCAGCTCGCCGTCGGTGCGCGCTGGTAGAAACATCGGATGATTGCCCGCGTCGTCGTCGATTCGCCGCTCCCGCACTTGGACCGGCTGTTCGACTACGACGTCCCGGCCGAACTCATCGATGAAGTTGCGCTCGGATGCCGGGTCAAGGTGCGCTTTGCCGGCCGACTGGTCGATGCGTTCGTGCTCGACCTGGTTGAGGTGTCGGAACACCAAGGCACGTTGGCGCCGCTGGCCAAAGTCGTCTCCTCCGAGCGGGTCCTCGCGCCCGCGGTGGCCGAACTCTGCCGCACCGTCGCCGATCGGTGGGCCGGGACGCTGAGCGACGTCTTGCGGCTTGCCGTTCCTCCCCGTCAGGCCCGGGTGGAAGCTCATCCACCCCCGGCCACGACGACGGCGGCCGATTTTCCGACGGTCGACCACAGCGTGTGGCTCCCGTGGCCCGGCGGCCCCGAATTCCTCTCAGCGCTCGCGGGCGGCGGAACGCCACGCGTCTGCTGGTCGGCTCTCCCGGCCCACGACCCAGCGGAGGCGGTCGCCCAGGCGGTGCTCGCCACGCTTGCGTCCGGGCGCGCAGCCGTGGTGTGCGTCCCCGACAACCGCGACCTGGAGCGCTGGGACGCCGTGTTCACCCGCGTTCTCGGGGAACACCGGCACGTCGTGCTGTCTGCGGCGCAGAAGCCGGCCGACCGCTACCGCTCGTTCCTGTCAGTTGCGCGCGGGACGACGGCGGTCGTCCTCGGCACCCGTGCCGCCGCCTACGCGCCGGTGGCGAATCTCGGTCTCGTCGCCATGTTCGACGACGGTGACGACCTCTTCGCCGAACCGCGTGCACCCTACGCGCACGCCCGCGAGGTGTTGTTGCTCCGCGCGCTGCAGGAGCGCACGGCGGTACTGCTCGGTGGTTACGCCCGCTCGGTCGAAGCACAGGCCCTGGTCGAGCAGGACTGGTGCAGTGACGTCAGTCCGGAGCCGGTGACCCGTCGACGCGTGTGGCCGACGATCGAGGTCTCCGACGGCGACGCCGGCGCGCCGGCACGTCTCCCGCGGGCTGTCTTCAAGGCAATCCGCGGCTGCTCCGGCCCGGTCCTCGTCCAAGTCCCGCGCCGCGGCTATCGCACCTCGTTGGCCTGCCAAGCCTGCCGCACGCCGGCGCGTTGCGCGGTGTGCGGTGGCCCGCTCGAGCAGGCCGGCGTCGGGGAGGGCCTCCGTTGTCGTTGGTGTGCCACCGAGCCGGACGGGTGGGCGTGCGCGGTGTGCGGTGGACACGAGGTCAGGGCGCCCACGGTTGGTCACCTGCGGACAGCCGAGGAGTACGCGGCAGCTTTTTCTGACCGCACGGTGGTCACGTCGGGTGGCTCCGACGTACTCGACGTTGTTGACCCGGGGCTAGTCATGGTTCTGGCGACGCCTGGCGCCGAGCCGCCGGTTGAGGGCGGATACGAGCTGGTAGTTCTCATGGACACGTGGCTCATGCTCGTCCGCGACGACGTACGGGTGGTCGAAGAGGCTCACCGTCGATGGTTCAACGCTCTTGCCCTCGCCCGCGAGACCGCGCCGGCTGTCGTCGTCGGCGAACCCGGGACCGTCCAAGCCCTCGTGCGGGCCGACCCGGTCGGGCTCGCCCAGCGCGAGCTTGCGGTGCGCTCCGAGACCCATCTCCCGCCGATCGGCCGGCTTGCGGCGATCGACGGCCCGGCCGACGTTCTGGACGACTGGGCGAAGCGCACCTGGACGCTGAACACCGAGGTCCTCGGCCCGATCGACGTTGACGGCGGTATGCGACTCGTCCTACGTGCCCCGCGCCGGGAAGGTGCCGAGCTTGCTCGTCTGCTCCATGCCGCCCAGTCCGAGCGGAGTGCCGCGAAACTTCCCGCCGTGCGCGTTCGCATCGATCCGATGTCGTTCTGATCCCCGCCCTAGACTCACCAAAATGCGCATCGTCTTCGCCGGGACTCCCGAAACGGCCCTTCCCAGCCTGCGTGCGCTCGTCGACAGCCGACACGATGTTGTTGCCGTCGTCACCCGGCCCGATGCGGCTGCCGGGCGCGGTCGGCAGCTGCGCCCGTCGCCGGTTGCCCGGTTGGCCCGGGAGATTGGGATCGAGATCCTGGCTCCGCCCACGCCGTCGGACCCTGCCTTCCTGGCCCACTTGCGCGAGATCGAACCGGACTGCTGCCCGATCGTCGCCTACGGCGCGCTGTTGCGTCGCGAGGCGCTAGACCTCCCGAGGTTCGGCTGGGTCAACCTGCACTTCTCGGTGCTCCCGGCCTGGCGAGGCGCGGCGCCCGTCCAGCGGGCGATCATGGCCGGCGACGAGGTGACCGGGGCGACGGTCTTCAGCCTGGTCGAAGAGCTGGATGCCGGCCCTGTGCTCGGCGCGATCACCGAGCGAATCCGCGACGACGACACCGCCGGCACGCTGCTGGAGCGGCTGGCCGACTTCGGTGCCCGCCTGTTGGTCGACGTCGTTGACCACATCGAAGACGGCGACGTCGGCGCGGTCGCCCAGCCGGAGGACGCCGTGTCCTACGCGGCGAAGATCACGACAGCCGACGCACACGTCCGGTGGAACCTGCCCGCCTTCGCCGTCGATCGGCAAATCCGCGGCTGCACTCCGGCGCCAGGGGCCTGGACAGAGCTAGCCGTCGACGGGGCCGAACCGCTCCACGTCAAGATCGGCCCGGTGGCGACGACAGACCGTTCAACGCTCGACCCCGGCGAGATCGCATTCGAGAAGCACGCAGTCCGGGTCGGAACCGGCACCACCGAGGTCCTTCTCGGCGCGGTCCAGTCGCACGGCAAGAAGTCGATGGCCGCAGCCGACTGGGGCCGCGGCTTGCGCGTCGATCACGCGGTCTTCACATGACAGATGCGTCGCGGGGGGCCGCCTTCGATGCGCTGCGGGCAGTCCAGGAGCGCGACGCGTTCGTCAACCTGCTCCTGCCGGCGCTGCTGCGCGAACGTCGGCTCGACGCGCGCGCTGCGGCGCTCGCCACCGAACTCGCGCACGGAACGCTGCGGTGGCAGGGCACGTATGACGCGCTCATCGACCACCTCACACCCGGACGGACGATCGAACCGGCTGTGCGGGACGTGCTGCGGCTGGGCTGCCACCAGATCTTGTCGATGCGCATTCCGGACCACGCCGCCGTCTCGACCTCCGTCGACCTGGTGAAGTCTGAAGTGGGTCACCGCGCCACCGGCTTCACCAATGCGATCCTGCGCCGTGTCGCCGCACATCCGCTCGACCACTGGCTTGCCGAGCTCACGACGGGCCTGACGGTCGACGCTGCCCTCTCGGTGCGAACGTCCCACCCAGAATGGATCGTCGCAGCCCTGCGCGATGCGCTGGGCCCCGACGGCGACCTCAGTGCGCTCCTGGCAGCCGACAACGTCCCGCCGAAGGTGACCTTGGTCGCTCGGCCGGGCTTGTGTGAACCGGATGAACTCCCAGGCGAGCCTGGCCGCCTGTCGCCGTACGCGCGCATCCTCGACGGTGGCGATCCGTCGGAGATCCCGGCCGTCAGCGAGGGGCGGGCCGGTGTCCAAGACGAAGGCTCGCAGGTGGTCGCTCTGCGGCTGGCCGAGGCCGAGCTCGAGGGACCGGACGGACGCTGGCTCGATCTGTGTGCCGGGCCCGGCGGCAAGGCGGCGCTGCTCGGAGCTCTTGCGGCGCAACGTGGGGCAACGCTCATTGCCAACGACGTCCAGCCTCATCGGGCCGACCTGGTGGCCGCTGTGACCGCCAACCTGCCGAATATCACCGTGAGCAGCGAGGACGGCCGCTCCGGTCCTTGGTCGTCGGGGACGTTCGACCGTGTACTCGTGGACGCGCCGTGCACCGGCTTGGGCGCGCTGCGGCGGCGTCCTGAGGCGCGCTGGCGGCGGACGCCCGCCGACTTGGCCGATCTCGTTCCACTACAGATCGCCTTGCTCGGGCGAGCCGTTGAGCTGGTCCGACCGGGTGGCCTCGTGATGTATTCGACGTGTTCCCCACATCTCGCGGAGACGCGCGAGGTCGTTGCGTCCGTCGGCGTCGAACCCGAATCAGTCGTGCAGCTCTGGCCGCACATCGACGGTACCGACGCGATGTACAGCGCCTTGATCCGCAAGCCGAGCTAGCGCTCGCGCGATCGCTCGACGGCCCGGCCGATGCCGACGGTGGCTCCGCCGGCGACGGCGATGAACAGCGCGAGCACGACGCCGGCGATCGATAGCGATCCCTTGGTGACCTGCAGGACGACCGTTCCGGCCGCGACGGCGACGATCACCCAGCCAACGATCTCGACGATCCGCCCGCCGATCGTGGCGCCACGTGGCGGGGCGGGATCAGATCCGGACATGCAGACAGTCTCCACCCCACCGGCCCAGGCCGGTAGACTTTTGACCACGAGCTAAAGCTTGTGTGCTCCGGGGTCGGTGCAATTCCGAACCGGCGGTGAAAGTCCGCGACCCGCGTCGCGAGTCCTGAACCTCAGGGCAAGCGAGGTGGTTGAGCCGGTGAAACTCCGGCACCGACGGTGAAAGTCCGGATGGGAGGAGCACAGGCATCGCACCCGCGGTGCCAAATCCTGTCGCCCCGGAACATGCGTGCCCGACCGCGTGTTCGGAGGAGACGATGACCGGCATCGAAGGATCGCCCGGGGCTGCTGCCCTCGAGTCCGCCATGCGCGCGGCGATCGACGCGGCCGCATCGACGCCCCGCACACTGCCTAACCCGCGGGTCGGGTGCGTCCTCGTGGCGCCCGACGGCAGCACCCTCGCGACGGGTGCCCATCGTGGTGCCGGACTCCCGCATGCCGAGATCGAAGCGCTGGCCCAGGCCGGCGATGCGGCCCGTGGTGCGACAGCCGTGGTCACTCTCGAGCCGTGCACCCACACTGGCCGGACCGGACCGTGTACCGATGCGCTCACCGCGGCCGGCGTCGCGCGGGTCGTCTTCGCCCAGTCTGACCCGACGCGCGACGCAGGCGGGGGGGCCGCGGCGCTGGAAGCGGCCGGGATCGAAGTGCAGAGCGGACTGCTGGCCGAGCAGGCCGCTGCGCTCAACGTCGAGTGGACATTCGCGGTGACCCGCGGTCGCCCCTTCGTGACGTGGAAGTACGCCGCGACCATGGACGGCCTCAGCGCTGCGCCTGACGGCAGCAGCAAGTGGATCACCAGCACCGAGGCGCGCCGTGACGTCCAGCTGTTTCGTGCCGAGGCCGACGCGATCATGGCCGGCACCGGCGCGGTCCTCGCCGACGACCCACGCCTGACCGTCCGTGACGAGAACGATCTTCCGCTGCCGTACGCACGGCAGCCGCTGCGCATCGTGGTTGGCGAGACCCGGATTCCCAGCTACTTCCGGGTTTTCGACCGCTCAGCCCCCACACTGCTGATCCAGTCCCGCGACCCGGAAGTGGTCGTGCAGAAGCTGGTGGAGAACGGCATCCGCCATGTCTGGCTCGAAGGCGGGCCGCGACTGGCCGGTGCCTTCTGGAATGCCGGCTACGTCGATCGCGTTATCGGTTACATCGCTCCGGCGATGCTCGGCTCGGGCCGGGCGGCACTGGAAGGTGAAGCCGCGACGCTGGCAGATCTGCGGCCGATCGACATCACCGACCTGCGCCGCATCGGGCCGGACATCCGCATCATCGGAACCCCCGGCGCGGCACAGCGCGAACAGATTGGTGAACACATGGATGCGAGCCCCGACGTTCATGAGCACCGTGCCGGAGAGGGCGTGAGCTGATGTTCACCGGCTTGGTTGAGGAGCAGGGGAGCGTCGTCGACATCGAATCGCTCGGCGATTCGGTGCGCCTCACCCTGCGTGGCCCGCTGGTGACGTCCGACGCATCCCACGGCGATTCCATCGCGGTGAACGGCTGCTGCCTGACGGTCACCGACCTCGACGGCGACACATTCACGGCCGATGTCATGGAGGAATCGCTGCAACGCACCTCGCTGAGCGACCTCAGCATCGGGTCGTCAGTGAACCTGGAGCGCGCCGTTGCCGCCGGTGCCCGACTTGGGGGGCACATCGTCCAAGGCCACGTCGACGGCGTCGGCTCATTGCTGGACCGCACGCCGAGCGAGCACTGGGACGTCCTGCGGTTCTCGCTGCCGGAAGGACTCGCCCGCTACTTGGTGGAGAAGGGCTCCATCACGGTCAGCGGCGTCTCGCTGACCGTCGTCGACGTCACCGACAACACTTTTTCGGTGTCGCTGATCCCGACCACGCTCGCGGACACCATCCTCGGAACGCTCTCTCCGGGCGACCGGGTCAATCTGGAGGTCGACATCGTGGCCAAGTACATCGAACGTCTGCTGAATACCGGAGGTGGTTCAGCGTGACCAACGTCGAGCTCGATTCCGTCGAACGCGCGCTAGCCGACCTGAAGGCCGGGAAGGCGGTCGTCGTCGTTGACGACGAGAACCGCGAGAACGAAGGCGACATCATCTTCGCCGCCAGCAAGGCGACACCGAAGCTGATGGGCTTCCTGGTGCGCCACTCCAGCGGCTACGTCTGCGCGCCGATGCCAGGAGAGACGCTCGACCGTCTCGGCATCCCCCTGATGACCGCCCACAATCGGGACTACCTTCGTACGGCCTACACGATCTCGGTCGATGCCCGGGACGGCATCACGACCGGCATCTCGGCCGCCGACCGCTCCCGGACCTGCCGCGTCCTGGCTGACTCGGCTACCGAGCCGTTCGAGCTCGTGCAGCCTGGCCATGTCCTGCCGTTGCGTGCGGTGGAGGGTGGCGTGCTGGCCCGTCCTGGTCACACCGAAGCCGCCGTCGACCTGTCTCGGCTTGCCGGACTCACCCCGGGTGGCGTGATCGGTGAGGTCATCCACGACGACGGCACTCTGATGCGCTTGCCGGCGCTGCGCGAGTTTGCCGACGAACACGGTCTCGCCCTCATATCGATCGAGGACCTCAAGATCTACCGACGGCTGCACGAGTCGCAGGTCGCCCGGCTGGCCGAAACCAGACTTCCGACCGAATTCGGCACGTTTACCGCCCTCGGCTACCGAGACACCGTGAGCGGCGCCGAGCACATCGCGCTGATCTACGGTGACCCGGTGTCTCCGGGTGCCCTCGTGCGCGTCCATTCCGAGTGCCTCACCGGGGACGTCTTGGGGTCGCGGCGGTGCGACTGCGGCCCACAGCTGCAGGCGTCAATGGCGGCCGTGACCGCGGCCGGTTCGGGTGTCGTTGTGTACCTTCGCGGCCACGAAGGCCGGGGGATCGGGTTGCTCGCGAAGCTTCAGGCCTACGCACTGCAGGACCGAGGCCGCGACACCGTCGAGGCCAACCTCGAACTGGGGTTCGGCGAGGACGAGCGAGACTACGCCGCTGCGGCGCAGATCCTCCGGGATCTCAAGCTGACCGATGTCCGGCTGCTGACGAACAACCCGGACAAGGCAGTCGGGCTGGCAACGTATGGCGTGAAGGTGTCCGAGCGCGTCCCGATCATCATCGAACCGACGGACGACAACCTGCGATACCTGCAGACTAAGGCCGAGCGGATGGGGCACGATCTGCCTGACCTGCTCACCCCCGGTTCGGTGGAGGAGCGCGCGTGAGCCGGCAGGGTGCCCCCGAGCTGACGGTCGACGGTGCAGGGGTCCGCGTCGCCATCGTCGCGTCCAGCTGGCACGAAACCGTCATGGACGGCCTCATCGCCGGGGCGCGCGCGGCGCTCCACGAATCCGGCGCCACCGAGGTCGACCTCATCCGTGCGCCCGGCGCCTTCGAGCTGCCGCTCGTCGCGCAGGCGTGCGTCACCGACGGGTACGACGCGATCGTGGCCCTAGGGGTCATCATCCGCGGCGGGACTCCACACTTCGAGTACGTGTCATCGGCCGCCACCGACGGGCTGGCCCGCGTCGCCCTGGACGAACGGGTACCAATCGGGTTCGGCCTGCTGACCTGTGACGACGAGGAGCAAGCGCTGGCCCGTGCCGGGCTCCCCGGCAGTTCCGAGGACAAGGGACGTGAGGCAGCCGAAGCGGCCCTCGCAACACTGCACATCCTCCGTGCGCTCGGCGACTAGTCGGTCGGGGTACCGGCGGCCAAGCCCTAGACTTGGCGCCCGTGAAGACCTTCGACCAGTTGTACGCCGAGCTTGCCCGCAAGGCGGCTGAGCAGACCCCGGGTTCGCGCACCGTCGCCGAGCTCGAGGCCGGCGTGCACGCCATCGGCAAGAAGCTGGTCGAGGAGGCCGCCGAATCGTGGATGGCCGCCGAGCACGAGAGCGCGGACCGTACGGCCGAGGAGATCAGCCAACTGCTCTACCACGCGCAGGTGCTCATGCTTGCCAAGGGAATCGCCCTCGACGACGTTTACGCCCATCTCTGACTCCGCCTACCCCTTGGGTATTCACCCTGACTTTGACCACGTAAGGAACCCTCATGCTCACCGTTGCCGTGCCCAACAAGGGCTCCTTGGCTGAGGCTGCGGCCGCGCTGCTGACCGAAGCCGGATACCGCCAGCGCCGCGACTCCAAGGACCTCGCAGCGATCGACGCCGAGAACGACGTCGAGTTCTTCTACCTGCGTCCGCGGGACATCGCCATTTACGTCGGCGAAGGAACGTTGGACGTCGGCATCACCGGACGCGACCTGCTGCTGGACTCAGGTGCGCACGCCGAGGAAGCGCTCCAGCTGGGGTTCGGCACCTCAACCTTCCGGTTCGCCGCCCCGGCCGGCACGATCGCGTCGGTCGACCAGCTCGCCGGACAGCGCATCGCGACGTCGTACCCGGGTCTGGTTGACCGATGGTTGGCCGAACGCGGCATCGAAGCCCACGTGGTGCGGCTCGACGGCGCCGTCGAGACGTCAGTGCGCCTTGGCGTCGCCGACGCGATCGCCGACGTCGTCCAGACCGGCACGACCCTGAAGCAGGCCGGCTTGGAGGTGTTCGGCGACCCGATTCTGTCGTCGGAGGCGGTGCTCATCACGCAGCAGGGTTCGACGCTCGCCGACGGTGCCGCATCGCTGGGGGGCTTCGAGGTGCTCAAGCGGCGTTTGGAGAGCGTTCTCGTCGCCCGGACGTACGTGATGATGGACTACGACGTCCCGGCCGAGGCCGTTGACGCGGCCGTCGAAGTCACGCCCGGCATCGAGTCGCCGACCATCTCGCCGCTCCGCAGGGAAGGCTGGTTCGCGGTGCGTTCGATGGTGCCGCGGGCATCGGCGCAGTCAGTCATGGACCGGCTCTACGACTTGGGCGCACGCGGCATCCTGGTGACGGACATCCTCGCGTGCCGGGTGTAACCACGTACCGGCCGGGCGGGACGCGTGTCGTCGCGTACGGTGCGGCTGTCGTCGTCTTGGTCTTCGCGTTCGCCATCGGTGCGGCACTTCCGGACAACATCGTCTTCACCGGATCGCAGATCACGACCCTCGTGCTGATCTACCTCGCCATCGTCGGCGTGCTGCATGGCATCGGCCGCAGTTATGTGCGGGCGTCGGACGACGGCTTGGAGATCCGCAACGGGTATCGGCAGCACGTCATCCCGTGGGGACAGATTCGCGGGATCTCGATGCGCCCCGGTGCGCCGTGGCCCACCCTCGTCCATGGCGACGACGAGCGCACCGTCCTGTTCGCCTTGCAGGGCACCGACGGTCCGCGAACGAAGAAGGCGATCGACGAACTCGTCCGGCGGATCCCATGAGCATCCATCAACGGGGGCTCGCGGAGCCGGCGTTTCCGGACGACGACGGCCTGATCGACTCTCGGCTGGCTGAGGCGTTGGGCGATGACGCCCGGGTCTTCGCCGTGTACGGCGAGGTGCGCGTCTTCGTGCCGATTGTGGCGGTCTTGGGGGAGCGTGCGACCGACGGCACTGACAAGAGTGCCGACATGGCGGCGGTATTCATGACGGGTGCCGACGGCCGCAAGGCGCTTGTCACCTTCTCGTCAGTGGAGGCGCTGGAGGCGTGGAATCCGGTGGCGCGGCCCGTCCCGGTGTGGGGTCGCGAAGCCGCGCAGGCTGCGCTGGATGAGGGCGCGTCTGCGCTGCTGCTCGACCTGGGTGCCGAACATTTCACCGCCCTCGAGCTTCAGGCCTAGCCGGAGGGCCGGGCAGGCGAAGCGGGCTAACGGTGACCGCGATGGCGCACCTGCCCTAGCCGGAACGGCACGTGGAGCTTTTGTTGCTTGGAGCGCCGGGGCTGACTTGAACAACCACCTCTCCACAGGAAGTGGAGCGTCCTACTTGGACCACCGACGCGTGGTCGCTCACGGTAACAGCAGCCGCCCCGCTGGTCATGAAGACGGCGGGGCGGTCGTCCGGAGTCCGGCGCAACCTCCACACACCCCCCGGTGTGCATCGGCGCCTACCTTCGTCTCCGGCGTAATACACAACGAGAACCCGCCCGCTGGGTCACGCCCTGCGCGCTTTGGCCCCTGGTCACGACGACCGCGGGTGGGCTTCTTCGGCCGCGGCAACCTCAACGGGTCGAATAGGTCACCACCAATGCCGCCGCGGCCAGGTAAAGCGCGACCACCAGGACGCCATACACCAATCTCCGCGAGATCTGGTGTCCGCCGACCTCGAAAACCTTGCGAGTGTCGCTCGGTTCAGAAACCAGAGCACTCATCCCCAGGTGGGCAAGCTCGAGGCGGGGACCCGCATCAGGATCCCCGAGTTTGAGCACGATGGGCACGTTTTCGAGTGTGACCGTTTCGATGGGTTCCTCACGGCAAAACGTCCCGTGCGAGGAGACATTTCTGTACATCCAACCGTCCGCGGTCGGCTCGACATAACCGTGTATCCGAGAACAGGCCGGGTCCGCGACCACGACGTCGTTGTCCGGCATACGGCCGACCGAAACGGCGGTGGAGTGTGGGAACTGAACCCGGGCAGTTCCCACCTGAACGATCAGGGCGGGACCAGTCGGTTGAGACTCCTCGTCCGGATCGAAGTTGCCGATGTCGGCCGCAACCATGGTCTCCGCGTAGGCCGCGCTCATTCCGGCATGTGCCGCGTCGTCGACCCGCGGCATTGACACCGGGTGGATCACGAGACTTGTGCCCGATTCCGGTAGCCCCAGGTGCACCGTCACCGGAGCGGAAACCGGATGCTCGCCGACGCGCTGGCCGTCGATGAAGGTGCCGTTCCGGCTCTCGAGGTCGACGAGCGTCCAGGTGAGTCCGGTGCGCCGGAGTTCGGCATGGACGCGGGAGACGGAGTCTCCGCGGACGACGATCCCATCCGGGACATCGCGGCCGATCTGGACGACAGTCTCATCGCGCAGCGTGATGGTGCGCCCTTCGACCTCGATGCGGAGTTCTTGCATTGATCGTAGGACCTAGACGGGAGGACCTTGGACGTCCCGTTCCACTACGGTCGTCCGCCCTCCGCGCCAGATGGTCATGGAAAGAATGATCGAGATGACGCCCGCAACTACGAGGATCCAGCCCAAGGTGTATTCGTTGACCCACGGCATGTCGACCTGAATCGTCCCGGTCAGCAGGATCAATCCCAAGACGCCAAGCACAATTCCAGTTCCGATAGCCATCGTTCTGTCCTTCCGGTTGTTTGGGCGCGCGCACACAAGTCCACGCCCTGCATAAGAGGTACCCGTAGGGGCGCTGGGCATGCGAGACCGCTGTCGCCGGCCAGAGCATGCACTGGGGCTCCGCGGGTAACTATCCGATGTGACCTCGCACCTGCCCTATCTGATCGCCATCGGGTTCGCTCCCGTAGGGGCGATGCTCCTACTCGTCATCGTTACGTGCTTAGAGGGCTGGTTACCGCGCGGCAGCGGGCCTTCTTGTTGAATAATGCGTCAGGCACCGTTCGAAATTAGGGGAGTGAGATGGGCGTTACGGTAGACGAAGACCTGCGTGAGCGCCGCGAGGCGATCGTGCTTGAACACGTCGCCGCCGAGAACCGCCACGACGTGGATGCGACGATCGCAACCTTCCATGACCCGAACTACAAGGTGAACGGCGAGCCTGTCGAGGGCGAAGCCGCCGTGCGCGAGCTGCTCCAAGGACTGATGGACGGCTTTCCGGACTTTCAGGCCGAGATCGGGACGCTACACCACGCCGACGACGCCGTGTTCGGCGAAGCAAGGATCACCGGCACTCACAACGGCGAATTCAACGGAATCCCGCCGACCGGAAAACCGGTCAACATCCCGATGGCCGCAATATTCGAGTTCGACGGGGATCGGCTCCTCTGCGAGACGGTCTATTGGGACTTCGCTACGTTAATGACGCAGATCGGGATCCTGCCGGCGCCGGAATAGGCCCGCGAGCGGCGGCCCTTCAGACGAATTCGCTCGAATTCGCCTGCGCGCTACCCAGTAGCCACGCCCCTACTACTTCTTCCCGCCCGTCCCAGATGTTGTTTGGAAACCGGAACTCGACCACGTCGCCGTCGCGCAACCAGAAGAGCGGCGTAACATGCCGCAGATCGCATGGTGCGGCATAGCGTGCGCTCATAACAGCGCCGAGTTGGTGGTGCTGGAGCTAACGCGCCGCCGCATCCTCGTCGAGGATCCTGCGGAGCGTTCGCTCCGACCGACTCAGAAGCGTCTGGGCTCCGGGCCGGGCGATTCGGAATCGGAGCCGTGTCAAGGCTCGACGGTCTTCCAGGCGAATCCGGTAGTCGACCCTCGTTCCGGTTTCCGTGGGGGTGAACTCGAAAGTCTCGATAGAGCGGAAGAAAACGGCACTGCGGCCCGTCGGCGTGAAGCGGTCGGTGAAGTAGGTGTACGGGCGCCAGTCGAGGTATTCGCGCAGCGCGTCGCCGCCCACCCCATGGGCGCAGTGGCTTGAGGCGCCCGCCCCGAGCCGTCCGTGCCGATTGGGGTGGTTCTTGACTCCGGTCTGCAGCGGCTGCCAGCGCAACCGTTTGTCGGCGTCGACGAAGTACTGCCAAATGAGTGGCGGCGGGTACGGGTGCTCGCCGAAACTGACCTCCATGTCCGCATCCGCCGCGTCGATATAGACGCGACGGGCTTCACGCAGCCGGTCCACAACGGGAGTGAGGTCGTGTACGCCGCCCGTTGTCCGCCCGAAATGTTCGTAGGACTCGCTGTGCGGGGGCGGGTCGAATGACTCGGGCAGCCGCTGCAGGCAGGACTCGGTGAGGAAGGCGTAGGCATGCGGCCCGCCATCCTCGCTCACGGTGTTCTTCAGCAGGCGGTGGGCCAGGATGACGTCCGCTCCCGCCAGATCCTCTCGACCGCCATCGAATTCGATGACATAAGTGCCGAAATGGGCGACGAACTTCAGATCAAGCATGCCAATCGACGCGCACGCGGCGCAGCGGCATGTCGTCTCGCGCTTCATGTCCAGCAGGCGGTTGGAGAAGTCGATGTAGCAGGTTTCGATCAACTCGACCAGACGCTCGCCGTCTTCGAACGACGCGCCGTCCGCGTAACAGAACACAGCATCGCCTTCGAGCTTCACAAAATGCATCGGCGGCGCGAGCCGCTGACGGACGAGCGTGGTCAACTCATGGACGATCGCATTGGCGTGCTGGAGCTCGGTCCCAGTGAGGAACGCCGTATAGCCGGAGACGTCGGCCAGCAACAGGTAACCCTGTTGCGTTTGCTGCTCCTCTGACACTTGGGCACGTTACTCGCCGTCCGGGCGATAAGCACCAACACTCCCGCAAGGCCCGGTGGCAACAAGAACCGCGCTCATATCGCACCGCCATCCGCGGTTAACCTTCGCGACTGTTGCATGCACGGAGGCATGGTCGTGCGGCCGAAGCGTGCTCTTCTGCCGCAGATAGATAGGATGGATTTTCCTCGCGCGGGCAGCCGCTGATACCCTTGCGGGGCGAAGTGGAGGTCACTCCCACCTGCTGAGTTCACGGATTCAGGGGTTTCTGGCGCTGAGGCGCCAGTTTTGTTGTGGCCTTCGCCTTGTGCGGAGGTTTTTTATTTTGCCTCCACCCACTGACCACAGGAGGATCCATCACCACAGAGTTGCGCGTAAACGACCGCATTCGCGTCCCTGAGGTCCGACTTGTCGGACCGGCAGGAGAGCAGGTCGGCATCGTCCGCATTGAAGACGCCTTGCGTCTGGCCGCGGAAGCTGATCTCGATCTTGTCGAGGTAGCGCCGACAGCCCGCCCGCCGGTCTGCCGCCTCATGGACTACGGCAAGTTCAAGTACGAAGCCGCCCAGAAGGCCCGCGAATCGCGTCGGAACCAGACGAACACGGTCATCAAGGAGATGAAGCTTCGCCCGAAGATCGATCCGCACGACTACGACACCAAGAAGGGTCACGTCGTCCGGTTCCTCAAGGCAGGAGACAAGGTCAAGATCACGATCATGTTCCGCGGCCGCGAACAGCACCGCCCCGAACTCGGGTATCGGCTGCTGCAGAAGCTGGCCGAGGACGTACAGGATCTCGGCGTCGTGGAAGCCCATCCCCGGCAAGACGGTCGCAACATGACGATGGTGCTCGGGCCACTGAAGAAGAAGTCCGAAGCCCAGGCTGAGGTCAAGGCGGAGAAAGCGCAGCAGACCGCCGAGCGCGCCGCCGACAAGGCCGCCGAAGAAGAAGCAGACCGAATTCACCGAGAAGCCCAACACCAAGGCCCGACGCCGAAGAAACCCCGACGTCGTTCCGAAAATCTCGACCCAGACATGGAGGCGTGAAATGCCGAAGTTCAAGCCGCATTCCGGCATGAAGAAGCGGGTGAAGGTCACCGGCAAGGGGAAGTTGCGCCGTGAGCAGGCCAACCGCCGTCACCTCTTGGAGCACAAGTCGAGCACCCGGACGCGTCGCCTCGAAGGCACCACCGAGGTGTCGAAGGCCGACACCAAGAAGGTCAAGAGGTTGCTCGGTCTCTGAGCCGACCACTCGCCCTGCGCCTCAGGGCGCAACAAACAGAACTGTTGAAGGAGAACTGAGATGGCACGCGTCAAGCGATCCGTCAACGCGCAGAAGAAGCGCCGCGAGACCCTCGAACGCGCCGCTGGCTATCGCGGTCAGCGTTCGCGCCTCTACCGCAAGGCCAAGGAACAGGTCACGCACTCGCTGGTCTACAACTACCGCGATCGCAAGGCCAGGAAGGGCGACTTCCGCCGGCTCTGGATCCAGCGCATCAACGCTGCGGTCCGTGCCGAAGGCATGACGTACAACCGCTTCATCCAGGGCCTCAAGGCCGCGGGCGTCGAGGTTGACCGCAAGAACCTCGCCGACCTGGCCGTGTTCGAGCCGGCCGCCTTCTCGGCGCTCGTCCAGCTGGCCAAGGACGCGCTTCCGGAAGACGTCAACGCACCGCGTGGAGACGCAGCCTGAGCGCACGCATCACCAAACGCCTCGCGAGCCGCAAAGTGCGGGCCAGCACCGGTGAGTTTCTCGCCGAAGGCCCGCAGGCGGTCCGCGAGGCGTTGGCCGTGGGCGCCGCTCTTGAAGTGTTCGCGACGCCGAAGTTCGACGACTGGCGTGCTTTGGGGCAGGCCTCCATCTGGCACTCCGTCGATGACGCGGTCGTCGCCGATATTGCGGACGCGGTCACCCCGCAGGGGATCGTCGCACGCTGCCTCAGCGTCGTGCGCACGCTCGATGCCCTGCCTGCCGGCGCACGGCTCGTGGCCGTCGGCGTCGATGTGCGTGACCCGGGCAACGCCGGCTCGATCATCCGGGCCGCCGACGCCGCAGGGGCTGACGCCGTCGTGTTCGCCGGCGATTCAGTCGACCCGCTGAACCCCAAGGCTGTCCGGGCCACTGTCGGCTCACTCTTCCACTTGCCCATTATCGTCGACCGCGACCTGATCGGCGTTGTGGCGGCGCTGCGCGAGCGGCGAGTCAACCTCCTCGCTGCGGACGGTGGGGGAGACACCGACATCTTCGACGCCGACCTCGCGCAGCCGACCGCATGGCTCTTCGGCAACGAAGCCCACGGGCTCGGAACCTGGGCGGCCGTCGCCGACCTCCGCGTCGCCATCCCGATCTACGGGCGCGCTGAGAGCCTCAACCTGGCGACGGCCGCCGCCGTCTGCCTCTACATGTCCGCTCGTGCGCAGCGAAAGAACTAGTGATTTCGTACTAGATTGCGCGGCATGGACTTGAATCACTTTCCGGACGGCGTGCTGATCGCCGGCCCGGACGAGCGGGTCCTGTTCGCCAACGACCTGGTCCGGGAGATGACCGGGATCGACGACCCGATCGGCATGCACCTCGACAACGCGTTGCCGTTCGACGATCTCAAGGGTCATTCCTGGTTCGACTCGGCCGATCCCTACCGAGGGCTTGCCATCAGGCGCCGTATCGCCGAGCAGCCGTGGTTCTCGCCGCACGGCGTCGAGTACCTCGTCTCAGCGCGCATGGCCCGTGATGAGGACGGGCGCGTCTTCCGGGTTGTGGTCACCGTGCGCAACGCCCGCGTTCGGAAGGCTCACGACCGAGAGCAGTCGGACCTGGTCGCCACGGTGGCGCACGAACTCCGGTCCCCGCTGACCGGCATCAAGGGATTCAGCTCGACGCTGCTCACCAAATGGGATCGGTTCTCCGACGATCAGCGGCAGCTCATGCTCGAGACGATCGACGCCGACGCGGACCGCCTGACTCGTCTCATCACCGAACTGCTCGACGCCGCCCGGATCGACGCTGGCCGCCTCGCGCTCCGCCGGGAGGGCGTCGATATCACTGTGCTGCTGTCACGGCTGCTCACCAGCATCGGCTCCGGAGACGGGTTGCGAGACGTCCTCGAGGCCAAGCCGGACCTCCCGGTCATCTGGGCCGACCGGGATCGGCTCCTCCAGGTGTTCACCAACCTGTTCGAGAACGCCATCCGGCACGGACGCGGCCTGCGTCGCGTCACGGTCGCTCCGGAGGCTCACGGGGTCGCCATCGAGGTCATCGATGCGGGTCCCGGAATCGCGGTCGAGGACCGCACGAGAGTCTTCAGCCGATTCTGGCGGTCCGGTCCGGGCGCCGGCAGCGGCCTCGGCATGTTCATCGTCGCCGGGATCGTCGATGAGCATGGTGGCTCGCTCGAGATCACCGAGGGTCCCGGCGACCGCGGTGCCAACATCCGAGTCTGGTTGCCCGTCGCCGAGCCAGCCTGAGGCACTCGCCTTCGGCCTCTAGACTTGCGGCCATGCCTGCGCCCAGTTCTGACTACGACCCGGTGGAGGTCACGCCACTGCGAGCCGACGAAATCGCTCGCATGGTCGCCGAGGCGCTGGCGGCCATATCCGCAGCTTCCAGCGGCGTCGAACTGCGTCAGGTGCGGCACGACCACTCGGGTGACCGTTCGCCCTTGGCGCTGGCCAACCGCGAGATCGGCGCCCTGCCGCCGCAAGCCCGCAAGGAGGCCGGTCAGCGAGTCGGCACCGCCCGCGCCCGCGTCGACGAGGCACTCACGGCTCGCACCGCCGAGGTCGAGGCGGTCGAGGAGGAGCAGCGGCTCGTCCAGGAGACGGTCGACGTAACCCTGCCGACCGATCGACGGGTGCGCGGTGCGCGTCACCCGCTGACGACAATCGCCGACCACATCGCCGACATCTTCGTCGCGATGGGCTGGGAGGTCGCCGAGGGGCCCGAGGTGGAAGCCGAATGGCTCAACTTCGACGCACTCAACCTCGGCCCGGACCACCCGGCCCGGACGATGCAGGACACCTTCTGGGTGAAGTCCGGCAGTGGGGTGCCGCAGACGTCGGGCATCGTCCTGCGCACGCACACGTCCCCGGTCCAGGCTCGGACGATGCTGACCCGCAAGCCACCCATCTACGTGGTCGTGCCCGGCCGCGTGTTCCGCACCGATGAGCTCGACGCGACGCACTCGCCGGTCTTCCATCAGGTCGAGGGACTTGCCATCGACGAGGGACTCTCGATGGCGCACCTCAAGGGGACGCTCGACCACTTCGCGGAGGCGATCTACGGCACCGGCGTCACGACGCGGTTCCGGCCCTCCTACTTCCCGTTCACCGAGCCGAGCGCGGAGGTGGACCTGCTCTGCTACGTCTGCCGCAACGACCCCCACACTGTCGCGTCCTGCCGGACGTGCCGCGGCGAGGGTTGGATCGAGTGGGGTGGGTGCGGCGTCGTGAACCCCCGCGTCCTGGTTGCCTGTGGCGTCGACCCGGAGAAATACTCCGGTTTCGCCTTCGGCATGGGGTTGGAGCGCACCATCACGGGACGCTACGACATCGCGGACCTGCGTGACCTGTACGACGGCGACATCCGCTTCACCGAGGCGTTCGGAGTCGAACTGTGAAGGTTCCCGTTTCCTGGCTGCGGGATTATGCCGCGCTTCCGGCTGACGTCTCCACCGCGGAGCTGGCGACTCGCCTCACCGCCTTCGACCTCAAAGTCGAGGAGATCATCTCCTCGGGCATCAGCGGCGCACTGACCGTCGGCCGTGTCCTCACTGTTGAGCCGGAAGAGCAGAAGAACGGCAAGACGATCAACTGGTGCACGGTCGACGTCGGCCCAGCGTTGAATCCTTCGGGCAAACCGCGCGGCATCGTGTGCGGTGCCGACAACTTCAGCGCCGGCGATCTGGTGGTTGTGGCGCTGCCGGGAACGACGCTTCCGGGTGGCTTCGAGATCGCCGCACGCAAGACCTATGGGCACGTGTCGGACGGGATGATCTGTTCATCAACCGAGCTGGGTCTCGGGGCAGATGCTGACGGCATCATCGTCCTCGATCCCGACGCGGGGAAACCGGGGGATGACGCAGTCGCCCTGCTCGGCCTGGGCGATGAGATCCTCGACCTCGAAGTCAACCCCGACCGCGCGTACGCACTGTCGCTGCGTGGCGTGGCGCGTGACGCGGCACTGGCGTTCGGTGTCGCATATACGGATCCAGCGGACCTGGAGCCGCTCTCAGGAAGCGGATCGGGCGCCTATCCCGTGCACGTGACGGACCCGGTCGGCTGTCCGGTATTTACGGCCATCACGGTGGCGGGCATCGATCCCTCCCGTCCGACGCCGGACTGGATGGCCCGGCGCATCGAGCAGGCCGGCATGCGCTCGCTGTCCCTGCCGATTGACATCACCAACTACGTCATGCTCGAGCTGGGCCAGCCCATCCACGGCTACGACCGGGCACTGTTGAAGGGTGCCATTGGCGTGCGCAGGGCCGCCGATGGTGAGCAGCTGACCACGCTTGACGGCGCCACCCGGACGCTCTCGGTCGACGATCTGTTGATCACGGACGACCGCGGGCCGATCGGGCTGGCCGGCGTCATGGGCGGCGAGGAGGTCGAGCTGTCCGGTACGACGACCGACGTCGTCATCGAAGCCGCCCACTTCGACCCGGCCACGATCGCCCGCACGGCGCGGGTCCACAAACTTTCCAGTGAGGCGTCCAAGCGCTTCGAGCGCGGAGTCGATCCGACGCTGCCGGCCCGCGCGGGCACGCGCGTCGCGCAGCTGCTCGTCGAGCTCGCCGGCGGCACGCTCGAGCCCGGAATCACGACGATCGGTGAGCCGCCGAAGCCAAGGGTCATCACGCTGCCCGAGAGCCTGCCTGCGTCCATCACCGGCGTCGACATCGCGCCCGACGCAGCAGTCCATACGCTGCAGGCCAATGGCTGCGGAGTAGTGGCGGACGGTCGCACGCTTACAGTCACGGCCCCGCCGTGGCGGCCCGACCTCACCGACCCGTACGAGGTGGTCGAGGAGGTGCTGCGGGTCGTCGGCTACGACCAGGTGCCGTCGGTGCTTCCGGCCGCGCCGGCTGGGACGGGCCTGACGAAGGCTCAGCGGCTCCGCCGTCGCGCCGGGTACGTGCTCGCGGGCGAAGGACTGGTCGAGGTCAAGACATTCCCCTTCGCCGGACCGGGCGACTTCGACCGGCTCGGATATGGCGCTGACGACGCGCGGCGTCGACAGGTTCACCTGGAGAACCCGCTGTCGGCCGAAGAGCCAGGCATGACGACGACGTTGCTGGTCGGCCTGCTTAAGGCGGCAGCCCTGAATGTCGGACGTGGCCATGCCGACGTCGCTCTCGTCGAAACAGGTCGCGTATTCCTGCCTACGTCCGACGCTGTGGACGCGCCGATCTACGGTGTCGATGACCGGCCGAGCGCGGCGGAGCTCGAGACGCTGGAGCAGGCACTCCCGTCGCAGCCCTGGCACATCGGTCTGGTCCTCGTCGGACATCGTGAAGTCCCGGGCTGGTACGGACCGGGCCGGTCCGTGTCCTGGTCAGACGCTGTCGACATCGTCCGGACGCTTGCCGCGTCGTTGCACGTCGACGTCGAGGTGAAGGCGGCCGATGTGCGGCCTTGGCACCCCGGCCGGACGGCGGCGATCGTCGTCGGGGCGGAGACGATCGGGTACGCCGGTGAGTTCCACCCGCGGGTCTGCCGCGCATGGGGCCTGCCAGAGCGCACCGTCGCCGCCGAGATCGACCTGGACGCCCTGGTCGCAGCTGCCCCAGATCTCGGGCCGCGGCCGGAGTTTTCCAGCTTCCCGGTGGCCAAGGAGGACCTCGCCTTCATCGTCGAGGAGTCCGTCGCCGCCGCCGCGTTGCATGACGCGGTGGCAGGAGCCAGTGACCTGATCGAGTCGGTCCGGCTCTTCGACGTCTATACCGGTGACCAGGTCCCGGCGGGCCACAAATCGCTGGCCTTCGCCGTGCGTCTGCGTGCCCGCGACCGAACCCTCACTGAAGACGACATCCGGGCTGCCCGTGAGGCCGCGATCGACGCGGCGGCCGGTCTCGGCGCCGTGTTGCGCGCCTGAACCCAACATCTGGAGGTTCGCATGTCAGCCGAACTCGATGCCGCCGCTTTTGCCGCGGCGTGGGTGGATGCGTGGAACGCCCACGACCTTGAGCGCGTCCTGTCCCATTTTGCCGACGACGCGGTCTTCTCGTCGCCGGTCGCGGCGCAACTGCTCCCCGAAACCGGCGGCACGGTTCGTGGCAAAGATGCGATCCGTGCCTACTGGCGCGTGGGACTGGAGCGGATCCCTGATCTTCGCTTCGCCGTCGAGGCCATCTACGTCGGCATTGACCTGATCGTGATCAACTATCGCAACCACGCGGGCAATCTGGTGTGCGAGGTGTTGCACCTCAAAGACGGACGCGTCGTCTTCGGTGCGGGGACATACCTGGACGCCGATGCGGCCTCAGCGAGTGGCGTCGAATCCGACTGACATCCTCAGCGCGGCAGCGCCGCTGCGAGGTCGCTGCCCGGCAATGCCGGCACCAGTAGTTGGGCGCCGTCGGATCCGCCGACGCGGATGACGTTGACCGCAGGGAGCGTCGGCCGCGAAGCGCCGGACGAGCCGACGACGGTCACGCGGAGGCGGTGGCCCTTCTCGAAGACGTTGCCCACTGGCCAGAACTCCACCTGGTAAGGCCGGAACGCCAAAGACTTCGCTGGCGACGCGTGTTCGTAGTCGCCGAACGGCTGGACGATCCGGCCCTGCTGATCCTTCAACGACTCGTTGGCGACGACGCCGGGAAAGTCCGTGTTCAGGCGGCCAGCCGTCAGTGGATGGCCGACGCCATCGGGAGAGACGTCGGACAGCACCGCCCAGATACCGGTTCCGCGCACGCTGGTCGAGAGAGACACCCGAAGCGCCAGCGGGCCGGCCGACACGACGTCCTGCGTGAGCGGCGACGTCGTGAACGTGAGCCCTGCGGCGTCCGCAAGCGTCATGTCCGTGAGGATCGGGACCGACGTGGTCAAGGCGTTGAGGCCTGATGCCCCGAGCAGCGCCATGGTCGCCGGATCGGTTGCGGTCGGCAGCGACGGGACGCTGACGTACGACTGCGGCACCGCCAGGGCCGGCTGCGACTTCCGCAGTGAACCGTCGTTCAGCGAGAGCGCCGATCCGCTGCGCGTAGGTGAGAACGAGAGTGCGGTCCATGCCGTCCCCGGGACCGGCCAGTCGTCGGCGGTCCGACGCGTGAAGTCGCCGGCCAGGTAGTCCTCCCGGTCGCCGCGGGACAGGAGCATCTGCACCCGTGGGTGCTCGTCCACGCCGGTGTCGACGTCCCGCACGTAGTGATCAAGCCAGGCGTTGGCCTCAGGGACGCCGTCATCGGTGCCGGCTGGCGGTCCGTCATGGGCACCGACGACGAGCAGATGCGCGCCCGACGAGCGGAGCTCCTGGTAGCCCTGGAACGCGCCGCGCGATTCGACATCGAAGAACCCGTCGATGACCAGCGTCGGGATGGTGTTGGCGTTCCCGCGGAATTGGCGTTCCTTCCACCAGTCGTCGAGCGTCGGATGAGCGAAGCCGCCCTCGAGCCCCGCACTGAGCAGCCCGAGCAGGATCGCGAGCCCGCTGGCCGGGTCGTTGATGCGGTCGGCGGACTGGGCCAGTGCCGGCGCGCCGATGAGGAGCATGACGCCGGCCGCGGGGCCGAGGTTGCTGATGCCGCCGGGCATGAGCAGGTCGCGGTACAGCGAGTACGTCCCGGAACGCAGCACCATCGCCTTGACGCAGGGCAGCTCCTGATGGAGCGAGTTGTAGATCGTGATTGCACTGGCCGAGAAGCCATTGATGGCGAGCTTGCCGTCACTCCAAGGCTGCTCGCACGCCCACGCGAGTACTTCGCGGACGTCCTTCTGGGTCCTCGGGCCCAAGGCGTCGAAGGAACCGTCGCTGTCGCCCGTGCCACGGATCTGGACGAGGAGTGTGTTGTAGGCCGGCCCGACCGCCAAGGTGCCCGAGTTGCGGCCGTACGGGCTGAACTCGACGACCGTCGGACGGGGCGTGGTCGCGTCGGGGCTCGTCAGAGTCGCCCGCAGCTCGACGCCGTCGGATGCGTCAACGGTGAACGCGTGCTGGACGGGCTCGGTTGCGACGGAGGGCGCCCCGCACAGAGCTACAGGAATGATGGCAGCAAGCACGCTCCGCACCGCCAAGGTGAGGTTGCGAGGCACGGGCGGGCTCCTCATTGCTACGAGACTGTAGATTCGGACCCTACACTGGATGCCCTACCGTCGGGTCATGGTTCGCTCGGGTACTCGGCGCGAGTTCGCCATGGTCGAGCCGAAGTACTTCGATGTGAGCTACGCGATCAATCCGTGGATGGATCCGAGCCGACCCGTGGACACGGCCAAGGCACTGAAGCAGTGGACGCGTCTCCGGGAGACGTACGTCGATCTCGGCCACCGCGTCGAGATGATCGAGGCCGTCCCGGGATTGCCGGACATGGTGTTCACCGCCAATGGCGGATTCGTCATCGACGGCAAGGCCTTGTGCTCCCGCTTCGCTTTCGTGCAACGCGAACCGGAGGCACAGGTCTTCGCCGCCTGGTTCGAAGCTGCCGGCTTGGCCGTTCACCAGCTTCAGCATGTGAATGAAGGTGAGGGAGACCTCCGGCTCGTCGGGTCTCGGCTTCTCGCAGCGTCGCCCTATCGCACTGCCCGGGCCGCCCATGCGGAAGTGGCGTCGCTCACCGGGCGCGAGGTGGTGAGCTTGGAGCTGGTGGACCCGCGCTTCTACCATCTCGACACTGCTCTGGCCGTGCTGGACGACAACACCCTCGCCTACTTTCCGCCCGCGTTCTCAGCCGAAAGCCAGGCGGTTCTCAGCGACCTGTTTCCCGGCGCGATCGTGGCCAGCGACGCTGACGCAGGCGTCCTGGGCTTGAACGTCGCGTCCGACGGTCATCACGTGGTCATGACCGACGCGGCGCCAGACCTCGCGCAGCAGTTCCGGGAGGCCGGCTTCGAGCCGATCAGCGTTGACGTGTCCGAGTTCCTGCGCGCTGGAGGTGGCGTGAAGTGCTGCACGCTGGAGATCCGTCGGTGAATCCGGGGCCTCAGCTCAGGTCGTGGGGCCGGCCGGAGGTTCAGTGGCCTCCGTCGCCGGTGGAGCCGGGGGAGTCGACTCTGCCGCCGCCGCCGTCGTCTGGTCGAAGCTGACGGTCGGCGCGGCTTCCTGGCCCTCCGGCGCGTTGTAGAACTCCCGGGCGTGAACGCCGGCGATGCCGGTGAACAGCAGCCACGGGATCGTCCGGACCGCAGTGTTCTGCTGGGAGACTGCGTCGTTGTAGAACTGGCGCGCAAAGGCGAGCTGGTTCTCAGTGTCCGTGAGCGCCGACTGCAGCTGCTGGAAGTTCACGGTCGCCTTGAGGTCGGGATACGCCTCGGCGACAGCGAGGACGTCGACGATCGCCCGGTCGAGCCGGGCCTGAGCCGTGGACTTCTCCTCGACGGAGCCACCTTGGGCGGCGGCCTGGACGCCGGCGCGGGCCCTGGTGACCTCCTCGAAGACGCCCTTCTCATGCTGGGCGTATCCCTTGACCGTGTTGACCAGGTTCGGGATCAGGTCGGCCCGCCGCGTGAGCTGGACGTCGATGCCGCCCAATGCCTCGAGTGAGGCGACGTCGAGCACGCGCAGCTTGTTGAAGCCAGCGATGCCGAAGCCGACGAGGCCGACGAGCGCCGCCAGCACAATCAGGCCGATAACCATGTGATTCTCCTAGTTTGGGCGTACCGAATTCCTACCACGAGCCGCCGCCCCCGCCACCGCCCCCGCCACCGCCGCTGAAGCCGCCGCCCCCGCCGCCGCTGGATGACGACTGGCTGGCGGTGTAGGCAGAGATGGAGGAATTGAGTGACGATTCAAAGTTCGAGAAACTGTCTCCGCCGCCGAGGAAGGATCCGTGGCCGGACGAGTAGCCGCCTCCGTACCAAAGGGGAATAGGTGCCGGCTCGCCGGTTTCCTGTTGGTACTTGCGGGCCCAGGTGTCGGCGCAGTCGAAGGCCACCGCGAACGGGATGAACGCGGTGTAGAGCTCCTTGCGGCCGCTGAAGTCGAACCGCTCCTTGGCCGATTCGGTCGACAGCAGCCGCTGGAAGCCGCCGGCCCGTGACCACACGTCTCGGCCGAGCAGCGTGCGCCTCCGACCAACACCACGTGTCAGCAGTCCTGCCCCGCCGACCACAAAGGCGGCGAATGGGATGACGAACAGCGATGTGCTCGACACCATCCACGTCAGCGCCACCGCGGCGACGGCCGCCAGGATCACCAGGATGCGCCCGAGTGTCTCGCTGCCAGCGGGCTTCTGCACGCCGGCAGCGGTTGCCCACGCGTCGGTGATCGTGGCCAGGCTGCTCTGGACGGTCTTCAGGGCTTGGCCGGCGCTGATGGTGCCATCGGCCTCGAACCGTCCGCCAGAGCGGTCGACGCCGAGCGAGGCGCCGACATGCCGGGTGACGTCGTCAACCTTGTCCCATGCGGCGGAGTCGGCGAGGCCCTCGACGACCCAGTCGTCACCGTCACGGGTGAGTTTCGTGAGCCCTTGCTGGCCTTGGTAAAGCAGTGTCGCCACGAGGGCGCGACGCGGAACACGTTCGCTCGTGACGTAGGCGGCTTGGACCGGGCCGAGCCCGGCCGGCGGTTCGAACTGGACGGGATAGCCCGGCCGCGGTTCCCGCGAGCGCCGGTCCCACAGATAGCCGATCACCAACGCACCGAGGGCGATGGCGAGGACGAAGAAAGCCGAGGGGCCGTTTTGGCCGAGCAGGCGGTCGAGCGCAACCGGCCACGGCAGGCTGGGTCGATCCGGCACCGGTACCGGCACTTCGGCGCGAACCGAGATCGGGGTGTAGGGCTGGAGATTGGTTGCATCGAGCGTCAGGGTGCGGGTGCCGACTCCGTCGACGGTGCAGGTGCGGCGGTCCCGCACTGCGCACTGGGCGTCGGTGACCTTCGCCGGGAGATCCATGCGCACGCGCACTTTGTGCATTGACATCGCCCAGCCGCCGGCGACCACCTGCCAGTTGAACAGCGAAGCCTTCGCGCTCGCTGCACCCCAACTGGCTGTCGTCCCGGACTTGACCGAGCCATGCGCCAGGGCACCCTTGATCCGGTACTTCAGTACGTACGTGTGCGCTCCGAGCGACAGGAATGTGTCAGCCGACCCGATCTTCGCCACCCGGAAGCGGCGACCCTGCTCCCACAGCATCGTGTACGGCTCGGGCGCGCCGTCGCGCGTCACCGAGAAGTCCTGCGGGCGCAGCCGGACCTTCTTGTCGGCACTATCCTGGAGGTCCCAGTACCGGAAGATGCCGTGACGGCCGTACGGGAAATCGCCCACGATCGTCTCGGTCGCAGTGAGAACGCCGTCGCGGTCGACTCCGTAGCGGGCGTCGTAGGACGTGATCGTTACGGGGTCCGGGGCGCCGGAGGTGCTACTCGGAACCATGCCGGCCACGACGGGAACGAAGAGAAGGCCCAAAGCTGCTACGAGGGCGCCGACTCGCAGGAGCGTCCGTCTCATGGCGTCACCTTATGGTGTGGGTTGGTCGTATGCGCGGCTTGCATGGAATTGCAGTGGCATGCAAGACTATGCGCATGGCTGAGTCGATCTCCGTGGCTGTGGTGGGTGCCAGCGGATACGTGGGTGGCGAACTGCTGCGCACGCTGCTGGCGCATCCGCAGGTTTCGATCGGGGCCTTGACCGCCGCCACGAGCGCCGGCAGCACGGTGGCCGAACACCACCCGCACCTGATGCCGTTGGCTAGCCGGGTCGTGCAGGCGACGGAGCCAGCCGTGCTCAAGGGCCATGACGTCGTCTTCCTGGCGTTGCCGCACGGCGAGTCCGCGGCGGTGGCCGAACAGCTCGGTGAGGACACGCTCGTCATCGACTGCGGCGCGGACTTCCGGCTGCAGTCGTCCGACGACTGGGAGACCTTCTACGGCGGCGAGCACGCCGGCCACTGGCCCTATGGCCTGCCCGAGCTGCCCGGTCAGCGGGCCCAACTGGCCGGCACAAAGCGCATTGCGGTGCCCGGATGTTTTCCGACGGTCTCGACCTTGACGGTCTACCCGCCGCTCGCTAGAGGCCTCGTCGCGCCGGACCTGACGATCGTCGCGCCGACCGGCACCTCGGGCGCCGGCAAGAAGCTGGCCGTGCGGTTCCTCGGCTCGGAAGTCATGGGCCAGTCCAGCGCCTACGGCGTCGGCGGCGTCCATCGACACACGCCTGAGATCGAGCAGAACCTGCAGCTCGCCACCAACGTCCGGCCGCACGTGTCGTTCACACCGATCCTGGCGCCGATGTCGCGGGGCATCCTGGCCACGGTGGTGGCGCCGATGCAGCCCGGCTATACGGAGGACGACGTCAGGGCTGCCTATGAGGCGGCTTACGCCGACGAGCCGTTCGTTCACTTCCTGCCGCCTGGCATGTGGCCGGAGACAAAGTCGGTGCTCGGCGCCAACACCGTGCACGTCCAGGCAACCGTCGACACCCGGGCGAACAAGCTGGTCGCCATCGGTGCGATGGACAATCTCGCCAAGGGAACGGCCGGGGGAGCGGTGCAGTCGATGAACATCGCACTCGGCCTGCCCGAGACCACCGGGCTGACGACGGTCGGGGTTGCCCCATGAGCGTCACGGCACCCGCCGGCTTCCGGGCGGCCGGCTTCGCGGCCGGCTTGAAGGCAAGCGGCAGGAAGGACGTCGCGGTCGTCGTGAACGACGGGCCGCTGACCGCTGCGGCCGCCGTCTTCACCAGCAACCGGTGCAAGGCGAATCCCGTCCTGTGGAGCCAGCAGGCCATCAAGGGCGGCACCGCCAAGGCCGTGGTCCTCAACTCCGGCGGCGCCAACTGCTACACCGGCCCTGCCGGCTTCGCGGTCACCCACGGCACCGCCGAACTGGCCGCGGAGAAGCTCGGGGTGGGCGCCACCGAGATCCAGGTGTGTTCTACCGGCTTGATCGGGCTCCTGAACGACAAGGCGACCTTGCTGTCGGGTGTGGCCAGCGCGCTGGAAGCCCTCGACACCGCGGGCGGGGCGAGCGCCGCCGAAGCGATCATGACGACCGACACCGTCCCCAAGCAGGCGCTCAGCCAGGCGACTGGTTGGTCGGTCGGCGGCATGGCCAAGGGAGCTGGCATGCTCGCGCCCGCGTTGGCCACGATGCTCGTCGTGGTCACGACGGACGCAGTCGCTGACTCCGCCACTCTCGATGCCGCACTGCGTACGGCCACGTCCAAGACCTTCGACCGGCTCGACTCGGACGGCTGTCAGTCCACCAATGACACGGTGCTCGTGATGGCCAGCGGCGCATCCGGCGTCGAGCCGGCCGTCGAGGAATTGGCCGAGCACCTCACCACGGTCTGCCACGACCTCGCCCTGCAACTCCTGGCCGACGCCGAAGGCGCCGACCACGAGATCGCGATCACCGTCGTCAACGCAGCTTCCGAAGCCGATGCGGTGGACGTCGGTCGGTCGGTCGCGCGCAGCAACCTGTTCAAGTGCGCGATCTTCGGCAAGGACCCCAACTGGGGCCGGATCCTGGCGTCCGTCGGTACAACGGACGCCGTCTTCGACCCGGCCGATCTCGATGTCAGCCTCAATGGCGTCCCGGTGTGCGTGAATAGCGGGCCAGGAGAGTCGCCCGACACGGTGAGCCTTGACGAAAGGGCGGTAGCGGTGGTCATCGACCTCAAGTCCGGCGACGCCATCGCAACCGTCTGGACCAATGACCTGACCCATGCCTATGTGCATGAGAACTCGGCGTACTCGACATGATGCCCAAACCACAACCCACCCCCGATGGCACCGAAGAGTGGCATCCGGACGACTGGAAGCAGGCGACCGACAAGGCCGCCACGCTGGCCGGCGCGCTGCCGTGGCTGAAGAAGTACCACGACAAGATCGTGGTGGTGAAGTACGGCGGCAACGCCATGACCGACACGGAACTGAAGCGGGCATTCGCCGAGGACATCGTCTTCCTGCGCTACGCCGGCTTCAAGCCGGTCGTCGTCCACGGCGGGGGTCCCCAGATCAGCGCGATGCTGGAGAAGCTCAGCATCGAGAGTGAGTTCCGCGGCGGCCTGCGGGTCACTACGCCGGAGGCGATGGACGTCGTGCGGATGGTCCTCACCGGTCAGGTTGGGCCTGAGCTTGTTGGCCTGCTGAACAAGCACGGCGACCTCGCAGTCGGCCTGTCCGGCGCGGATGCCGGCTTGCTCACCGCCGAGAAGACGATGCCGATCGTCGATGGCGAGCCGATCGATGTCGGCCTGGTCGGCGAGGTCACCGGGGTGCAGCCGCAGTCGGTCATCGACCTGCTCAACGCCGGCCGCATCCCAGTCATCTCCACCGTCGCGCCAGATGCGAGCGGTCAAGTGCTCAACGTCAATGCCGACACCGCGGCCGCCGCCGTGGCGGCAGCGCTCGGCGCCGAGAAGCTCATGGTGCTGACGGACGTTGAGGGTCTGTACGCCGACTGGCCGACCAGCACCGACGTCATCGGCGAGATCAGCCCCGAGGAACTCGCCGAAATCATCCCGACGCTCGCCAGCGGGATGATCCCGAAGATGACGGCCTGCCTCGCGGCCATCGCCGGGGGGGTCAAGCGGGCCACTGTCGTCGACGGCCGGCAGCCGCACGCCGTCATCCTTGAGCTTTTCACCGACGAAGGCGTCGGCACCCAGGTGCTGCCCGGCGCGACGAAACGATTGCGCTCCGCCCTGTACGTCACCAGCGGCAAGGAGGAGTCGCCATGACGTCCGAAGAACTGCTCACGCGGTACACCGTTGCGATGATCGCGGCCTATGGCCGGCCCCAAGCGGCCCTGGTGCGCGGAGCCGGCGCGCGCGTCTGGGATGCCGACGGCAACGAGTACCTAGACTTCCTCGGCGGTATCGCCGTCAATGCACTCGGTCATGCGCATCCGAAGCTCGTCGATGCTGTCACGACCCAACTGAGCACCCTCGGCCATGTCAGCAACTTCTTCGCGAGCGAGCCGCAGGTCGCGCTGGCCGAACGGCTGCTCGCGCTGGCCGGTCACGACGGCGTTCACCCGGCGGGGGGCCGCGTCTTCTTCACCAATTCCGGGGCCGAGGCTGTCGAGTGCGCGTTCAAGGTCACGCGGCGCACCGGGCGGACCAAGATCGTGGCGGCCGAGGGCAGCTTCCACGGCCGGACGATGGGGGCGCTCGCGCTCACGTCGAAGGCCCAGTACCGCGAGCCGTTCGAGCCCTTGCCCGGCGAGGTCGTGTGGGTTCCCTACGGTGACGCCTCGGCGCTGGCCGAGGCTGTCGACGACCAGACGGCTGCCGTCATCCTGGAACCCATTCAGGGTGAGGCGGGCGTCGTTGTCCCCCCGAAGGGCTACCTGGCCGACGCGCGGCGGATCGCGACCGAGCAGGGCGCCCTGCTGTGGCTCGACGAGATCCAGAGCGGCATCGGGCGGACCGGCGCCTGGTTCGACCACCACCACGTCGGAGTCAAGCCGGACCTCCTGACCGTGGCCAAGGGCCTCGGCGGCGGCATCCCGATCGGGGCCTGCCTGGCCTTCGGCCCGGCGGCCGACCTGATCCAGCCCGGCCAGCACGGCACGACCTTCGGCGGCAATCCGGTGGCCTGCGCGGCGTCGCTTGCCGTGATCGAGACGATCGAGTCAGACGGGCTGCTCGCCAACGCGACGTCGATGGGCGATGCCATCGTCGAGGCCTTCACCAGTCATCCGAGGGTCACTGAGGTGACCGGTCGCGGCCTGCTGCGGGCCGTCGTCCTGACCGAGGAGATCGCGCCCGACGTCCAGAAGGTGGCGCTGACCAAGGGCCTCATCGTCAACGCCCCGCGGCCAGATCGGCTACGGATGGCGCCGCCACTCATCATCACAGCCGACGACGTCGCCGAGGCCGCGTCGATCCTGACCGCTGCCATCGAGGAGGTCACGTCATGACGCGGCACCTTTTGCGGGACGACGACATCTCGCCGGCCGAGCAGGCCGAGATCCTCGCGCTGGCCGCCGAGCTCAAGGCCGCGCCCTACTCGCGGAAGCCTCTCGAGGGTCCACAGTCGGTGGCGGTCATCTTCGACAAGTCGTCGACACGGACCAGGGTGTCGTTCGCCGTGGGCATTGCCGATCTGGGCGGCTCGCCGATCATCCTCGATTCTGGGTCGACGCAGGTCGGCCGCGGCGAGAGCGTGGCCGACACGGCTCGGGTCCTCGGCCGGATGACCAGTGCGATCGTCTGGCGAACATATGCCCAGGCCGGCCTCGAGGAGATGGCCGAGTACGCCGGCGTCCCAGTCGTGAATGCGCTGAGTGACGACTTTCACCCGTGCCAGATCCTTGCCGACTGGCAGACAGTCATCGAGCACAAGGGCAAGCTCGCCGGCCTCAACGTGGCATACGTGGGCGACGGCGCGAACAACATGGCGCAGTCGTATCTGCTCGGCGGTGCGACCGCTGGCATGCACATTCGCATCGGCGCCCCGGCGTCGCACCAACCGCGTGCCGACATCGTCAAGGACGCCGCAGGCATCGCTGCCGCCACGGGTGGCTCGGTCATCGTCACCGACGACGCCGCAACGGCGCTAACCGAGGCGGACGTCGTCATCACCGACACCTGGGTCTCGATGGGTCAGGAGACTGAGAAGTCCGAGCGCGTTGCGCTGTTCGGCCCGTACGCCGTGACGGCAGAGGCCATGGCACTCGCCAAACCCGACGCCATTGCCATGCACTGCCTGCCGGCCTACCGCGGCCTCGAGATTGCCGCCGACGTGATCGACGGTCCGCAGAGCGTCGTCTGGGACGAGGCTGAGAACCGGCTGCATGCGCAGAAGGCGCTGCTGACCTGGCTGCTCGCCGACGGTGATTCGGGAGGTGTTGACGCATGAGTGCGCCCATGAGCAAGGCAGCGCGGCAGCACCTCATCGCCAGCGTCATCGAGCGCGACCCGATTCGCTCACAGGGGGAGCTGGTCGAGTTGCTGAACGAGCGCGGAATCGCTGCGACGGCGTCGACGGTCTCGCGCGACCTCACTGAGCTCGAGGCGGTACGGGTGCGGCACGCTGACGGTTCACTTGTCTATGCCGTGCCCGGCGAAGGCGCTGACCGGACACCACGAACGGCTGACGGCGGCGTCGCCGCGCAGCATCGCTTGGCCCGGCTGGCCCACGAGCTGCTGGTATCGGCCGACGCATCGGCGAACCTGGTCGTCCTGCGGACGCCGCCGGGCGCCGCGCAATTCCTGGCGTCCGCCGTCGACCATGCCGGGCACCCCGGCATCCTTGGCACGATCGCCGGCGACGACACGGTTCTCGTGATCGCTCGGGAAGCCGCCGGCGGCGCTGCACTGGCAAAACATTTCACCGAACTGGCTACGACTGAAGGAACGCCCACGTGAGCAAGGTTCTGACCACACTCCCGGCCGGCGAGCGCATAGGCATCGCGTTCTCCGGCGGCCTCGACACGTCCGTCGCGGTGGCCTGGATGCGGGACAAGGGTGCAATCCCGTGCACCTACACCGCCGACATCGGCCAGTACGACGAGCCGGACATCTCCGGTGTGCCTGGCCGCGCGCTGAAGTACGGCGCCGAGCTCGCCCGCGCCGTCGACTGCAAGCTGCCGCTGGTCGAAGAGGGCTTGGCCGCGCTGGCGTGCGGTGCCTTCCACATCCGCAGCGGTGGCCGCTCGTACTTCAACACCACGCCGCTCGGCCGCGCCGTGACCGGCACGATGCTGGTGCGGGCCATGCACGAGGACGGCGTCGACATCTGGGGCGACGGATCGACCTTCAAAGGCAATGACATCGAGCGGTTCTACCGGTACGGACTGATGGCCAACCCGGCGCTGCGGATCTACAAGCCGTGGCTGGACGCCGACTTCGTCGCCGAGCTCGGTGGACGGCACGAGATGAGCCAGTGGCTGACCGACCGGGACCTGCCCTACCGGGACAGCCAGGAGAAGGCGTACTCGACCGACGCCAATATCTGGGGCGCCACCCACGAGGCCAAGACGCTGGAGCAACTCGACGTCTCGCTCGAGATCGTCGAGCCGATCATGGGCGTGAAGTTCTGGGATCCGTCCGTTGAGATCGCGACCGAGGACGTCACCATCTGGTTCGAGGGCGGCCGACCAGTGGGACTGAACGGGCAGGAATTCAGCGACCCGGTGGCGCTCGTTCATGAAGCAAATGCAATTGGCGGCCGGCACGGGCTCGGAATGTCAGACCAGATCGAGAACCGGATCATTGAGGCCAAGTCGCGGGGCATCTACGAAGCGCCGGGCATGGCCCTGCTGTTCATCGCTTACGAGCGGCTGGTCAACGCCGTCCACAACGAGGACACCATCGCCAATTACCACGTCGAGGGTCGCCGACTCGGTCGGCTACTCTATGAAGGCCGTTGGTTCGATCCGCAGGCCTTCATGCTGCGCGAATCCATCCAGCGGTGGGTCGCGTCGCTCGTCACCGGTGAGGTCACGCTGCGGCTGCGGCGTGGCGAGGACTACACGATCCTGCAGACGTCCGGCCCGGCGTTTTCGTATCACCCGGACAAGCTGTCGATGGAGCGGACCCAGAACGCCGCGTTCGGGCCCACCGACCGGATCGGCCAGCTCACGCTGCGCAACCTCGACATCGCGGACTCCCGCGCCAAGCTGGAGCAGTACGCATCGCTGTCGGAGATCCTGCTCGGCCGCAGCACGATGTTCGGCGACCTGGAGCTCGACCAGCTCGAGGCCGGCGGGGGAGCCGAGCAGATCGCCGAGAACCCGGCGGCCGGTGACGAGTCGGCCCTGGAGGCCGCAGCCATCGAGGAAGGCGTCGACTGATGCCCGAACATGACGGTTCTGCCACGAATGAGGGCAAACTCTGGGGCGGACGATTCGCGTCCGGCCCGTCTCCCGAGCTGGAAGCCCTCTCGGTGTCGACACATTTCGACTGGCGGCTGGCGCCGTATGACCTCGCCGGTTCGCGCGCGCACGCCAACGTTCTGCATGCCGCCGGCCTGCTCACCGACGATGAGCACTCGGCGCTCCTGCACGCCATCATCGAGCTGAACGCGCGGTGGTCGACGGGTGCGCTGCAGCCAGCCCCGCACGACGAGGACGTCCACGGGGCGCTCGAGCGAATGATCATCGAGCAGGTCGGTCCCGAGCTCGGTGGCAAGCTGCGGGCCGGCCGTTCGCGCAACGACCAGGTCGCCACGTTGTTCCGGATGTACCTGCGCGATCACGGAACGAAGGTCACACAGCTCGTCCGGGCCCTGATCGATGCGCTGGTGACGCAGGCGGAGTCCCACCTGGGTGTGCCCATGCCCGGCCGCACTCACCTGCAACACGCCCAGCCGGTGCTGTTGTCACACCATTTGCTGGCCCACGCTTGGCCGCTCGTCCGTGACCGGCAGAGGCTCGCGGACTGGGATGCCCGCGTGGCGGCCGATTCGCCATACGGCTCCGGCGCCCTGGCCGGCTCGTCCCTCGGCCTGGACCCCGAACGGGTTGCCGCCGAGCTCGGCTTCACCGGCTCGTCGGCCAACTCCATTGACGGGACCTCGGCGCGGGACTTTGTCGCTGAGTTCGCCTTCGTGTGCGCCCAGATTGGCATCGATGTGTCGCGGCTGGCTGAGGAGGTCGTCCTCTGGAACACGAAGGAGTTCGGCTTCGTCACGCTGGACGATGGGTACTCCACTGGGTCGAGCATCATGCCGCAGAAGAAGAACCCGGACATTGCCGAACTGGCGCGGGGCAAGTCCGGTCGGCTCATCGGCAACCTCACCGGGCTCCTGGCGACCCTGAAGGCGTTGCCGTTGGCGTACAACCGGGACCTGCAGGAGGACAAGGAGCCGGTCTTCGACTCGGTGGACACCCTCGAGGTCCTGCTGCCGGCGTTTACCGGGATGGTTGCCACGATGACGTTCAACGCCGACGCCATCTCCGCCGACGCCGGGGGCGGCTTCGCGCTCGCCACCGACGTCGCCGAATGGCTGGTCAAGCAGGGCGTGCCGTTCAGGGAAGCCCACGAGATCTCCGGCGCCTGCGTGCGCCTCTGTGAGGAGCGCGGCATGGAACTGTGGGACCTCACCGACGACGACTTTGTGACGGTCTCGCCGCACCTGACGTCTGGCGTCCGGGACGTGCTCTCCGTCGACGGTTCCATCGCTTCCCGCGATGGCCGCGGCGGCACCGCCGAGGTGCGCGTCCGCGAACAACTGGACGAGCTGCGGGCCCAACTCAACGGTGGTTGAGGTGCCGACCAACCGTGGGGGTACCCCCTGCACGGAGTGCTTGGGGGAGGCGCAACCCCCCGATGTCGTCGCTCGGTCCCGGTCGCTCCTGGGCCGGACGCTCCACGGCCACGGGGTCTCGATTCGCATCACCGAGGTCGAGGCGTACGGCGGCATCCAGGACCCCGCGTCGCATGCCTACACCCGGACGCCGCGCTCGGAGATCATGTATGGCCCGCCGTGGCGCCTGTACGTGTATCAAACGCGACATCACTTCTGCGCCAACATCGTCACCGGACCAACCGACCAGGCCGCGGCGGTGCTGATCCGGAGCGGTGCAGTGACCGCAGGTGTGGCGTTGGCGAGGGAGCGCCGCGGGGGAGTCCCCGACGTCCGTCTCGCTCGCGGACCGGGCAACCTGACCCAGGCGCTGGGCATCACTCTCGCCGATCTCGGAACCGACGTGCTCGCCGGTGATGGTGTGCAGCTCGGCCCGCCCGTCGACGAACCTCTGATGATCATGAGCGGTCCGCGGGTGGGCGTATCGCAAGCCGCCGACGTCCCATGGCGGTTCTGGATTGCGGGTGACCCCACCGTCTCGGCCTACAAGCGCAGCCCGCGCGCGAACACGAGTTAGCGCTTGGCGACCGCGAGTACAGCTTCGGCTACGGCGTCAGGAGCGTCGAGGGCCAAGAGGGTGCGTGCACCGGGAACCTCGACAAACTCGGCATTGGCAAAGGCGCGCGCGAGCCTTCTGCCCAAGGCTGGTTTGAAGACGTGATCGGCCATGCCCCAGATGACAGTTGCGGGCTTGGTCACCTCGGCCATGCGAGGCGTCACGGTGTTGAGTTCAGCCGGTCTGACGTTCCGGAGGAGCTGGACGAGATCAGCGCGGACCTTGGCGTCCGTCCGGATCGGTTCCATCCACGAGCGCGTGAGTTCGGCGGGAAGGTTCTTGGACAGCAATCCGAATCCGAGCCAGGAGTGACGAAGAGCTGTCAACCGCATCTGTCCGGCGATGACCTTCGCCAGCCAGTCGAGCTTGAGAAGGCTGAGGATGGCATTGAAGGGGAAAGGCGGAAAGGTGTCGAATGCGTCGCAGTTCATGACGACAGCTCGCGCGACGCGCGGCTCACCCGCGGCCAGGACGTACTGCGTGATTGCGCCGCCGGTGTCGTTGCCGACGAGCGTGACGTCGCGTAGGTCGAGCGCAGCCAAGAAGTCCTGCACCATCTGAGCCATGCCGCGCGGCGACCGGTCTGCGTTGTCGTTGAGGGGCAGCCGATGCGACCCCAGCGGCCAGTCCGGCGCGTACGATCGCACGCCGCGGGACGCAAGTCGTTCGGTCACCGGCGTCCAGAGCGCGCCGTCGCTCAAGACGGGATGGATGAACACGACGGGTGGCAGGTCCGCATCGGCGGGACCGGCCTCTCGGTATGTGAGGGGTCCTTGCGGCAATTCGATCGTGGGCATCGCGGTCTCCTTGACCAGAAAGGTACGAGAGGTCCGGGTCGGGCCGCATCGTGCCGCAGTAGGAACCGGGT
>DATLCL010000237.1:0-13456 GCA_035526415.1 Aeromicrobium sp. | reverse complement strand
GTAGCGCGGATCGATGCCATAGAGCTGGACTGACCGGATCGACTCGTTCGCGGCGAAAGTCAGCATCTGCAGGCTGGTGCGATCGCCCTCCACGATCCCGCGAGACGTGATCATCTCGCACACATACAGGCCAGCGCCCTGTTCCGCACAGAGCTGTCTGAAGGCCGCGTTGGTCACCCCCGCCATGGGCGCGAGAACGACCGGCACAGGCACGTCGAGTGCACCGATCCGCATCACTTCGCCTCCACCACGAAATGAATCGCGTCGCGTGGCTCACCGGTTTGGAGGTCCACGCTCTCGGCCTTCTGTCCCTTCGGCAGCAGGTACACCAGGCAGATCTTCGCAGTGGCGCCGGCGAGGAAGCTGGCGGGCAATACCGACTTCGGGCAAGGCCGAAAGTCACCCACCAGATCGTTCGGTGGGTACACATTGTCCTTTGTCGTCCGCAGCAGGATCGGCAGTGCCACGCCACCCATACCGCTGGGACCTTCGTTCTTGACGCGGACGTGTACGTAGAGCGGCGTCGACGACTTGACCTCTTCCGGCAGATTGAAGAACCGGAAGTCGCGCGCCAGGTCGCCGACGACCACGTCCGTCACCGTGACCTTGACGGCACTCGCGGCCTGCTGCTCAATCTGGTAGACCACCGTCGCCGGCTTTCCCACCTTCCGCTTCGCGCCTCCATCAGTGATGTGGACACCCTTCGGGACATCGAAGCCTTCGGGCACGACGGGCCGCGGCTTCGGCTCGGATCGGCACGCGGCCAACGCAACCATCGCCAGGCAAAGGAAGAGCAAGGCCACGGCCTTCCCAGAGCGCCCGTGCCCCGGGGGTATCTCCGCGCTCGCGGGGTCGCCAAAGGCGACGCCGGGAGCTTGGGGGACCTTCACGGGCCGATTCTGGCCCACCGTCGGCTCAGCAACCGGGCAGCCGGGCACCGAGCCACTCGCGCACTTTGTCCAGAGCCACTCGTTCCTGCGCCATCGTGTCGCGCTCCCGGATCGTGACGGCCTGGTCGTCAAGCGTCTCGAAGTCGACGGTGACGCAGAACGGCGTGCCGATTTCGTCCTGTCTGCGGTAGCGCTTGCCGATGGCCGCGGCATCGTCGAACTCGACGTTCCAGTAGCCACGGAGCTCAGTCGCGAGGTTACGCGCCGCCGGCGACAACTGCTCATTGCGGGACAGCGGCAGCACGGCGACCTTGACCGGAGCCAGCCGTGGGTCAAGCCGCAGGACGGTACGCGTGTCGACACCACCTTTGGTGTTCGGTGCCTCGTCCTCGGCGTAGGCGTCGACGAGAAACGCCATCATCGAGCGGTTCACACCGGCTGCCGGCTCGATGACGTACGGCACCCATCGCTCGCCCGTTGCCTGGTCGAAATAGGACAGGTCCTTGCCCGAGTGCTTGCTGTGCGTACCCAAGTCGAAGTCGGTGCGGTTGGCGATTCCCTCGAGCTCGCCCCATTCCGACCCCGCGAACTGGAAGCGGTACTCGATGTCGACGGTCCGCTTGGAGTAGTGCGACAGCTTCTCCTGAGGGTGCTCGTAGAGCCGCAGGTTCTCTGGGTTGATCCCGAGGCCGGTGTACCAGGCCAGCCGATCGTCGATCCAGCGCTGGTGCCATTCCTCGTCGGTACCGGGCTGGACGAAGAACTCCATCTCCATCTGCTCGAACTCGCGGGTGCGGAAGATGAAGTTGCCCGGAGTGATCTCGTTGCGAAAGCTCTTGCCGACCTGCGCAATGCCGAACGGCGGCTTCCTCCGCGCGGTCGTCATGACCTGCGTGAAGTTGATGAAGATGCCCTGCGCGGTTTCGGGGCGTAGGTAATGCAGGCCCTCCTCGCTTTCGACCGGGCCGAGATAGGTCTTGAGCAGGCCATTGAACATGCGCGGCTCGGTCCAGGCTCCCTTCGTCCCGCAGTGCGGGCACGGAAGATCGGCCATGGCGACCGCGTCCGGGTCATCGAGACCCTTGCGCTCGGCGAACTCTTCTTGGAGGTGGTCCTGCCGGAATCGCTTGTGGCACTGCGTGCATTCGACAAGCGGGTCCACGAACGCGTCGAGGTGCCCCGACGCCTCCCATACAGGTGTGGGAAGGATGACCGACGAATCCAGGCCGACGATGTCCTCGCGGGTTTGCACCATCTCCCGCCACCACTGGCGCTTGATGTTGTCCTTCAACTCCACGCCGAGTGGCCCGTAGTCCCACGCCGAGCGGGTGCCGCCATAGATCTCGCCACACTGGTAGACGAACCCGCGGCGTTTGGCCAAGGAAATGACCGATTCGACGGAATTGACAGTGCTGGCGGCCATTGATGCTCGCTCCCCGGCTGGATGTCGGCGGGCCTCGGCGTCTGGCCGTGGCCGGACGCGCCCGAAGTCGGGCCAGTCTACCTTCGCTTCGCTACGCTCGTCGGCTTGACGGACGTCGCTAGGCCTTCGGCTTGACGGACGTCGCGCCACGCTTCGCTTGCCGCGCGTCGCAACGCCTTCGGCCCACCCGCGACGTAGAGCACCTGGCCGCTGACATAACCGGCACCCTCGCTTGCGAAGAACGAGACCGCATGGGCAATGTCGTCCGGCTGCCCGACGCGGCCGACCGGGGTTTCCTTCGCAACCGCTTCGATGAACTGGTCGAACGGGACGCCGATGCGCTCGGCGGTGGCCTGAGTCATCGGCGTCTCGATGAAGCCGGGCCCCACGACATTGGCGGTCACGCCAAACTTGCCCAGCTCGAGCGCCAAGGTCTTGGTGAAGCCCTGGATGCCGGCCTTGGCTGCCGAGTAGTTGACCTGGCCACGGTTTCCGAGCGCCGAGATGCTCGACAGGTTGATGATGCGGCCGAAGCCCGCCTCGATCATGTGCTTCTGCGCAGCTTTCGTCGTCAGGAAGGCGCCTCGCAGGTGGACCGCCATGACGAGGTCCCACTCCTCCACCGTCATCTTGAACAGCAGGTTGTCGCGGATGATCCCGGCATTGTTCACCAGGATCGTTGGCGGCCCAAGCTTTTCGACGATCTGCGCAAATGCCGCATCGACCGCACCGGCGTCACTGACATCCGCTCCGACGGCGAGCGCTGTGCCGCCGGCGGCGACGATCGCGTCGACAGTGGCCTGTGAGGCCTCGGCGCTCAGGTCGAGCACGGCCACCTTGTGGCCGTCGGCGGCCAACCGCTGGGCGATGGCGGCGCCGATGCCCTGTGCGGCACCAGTGACGACAGCAATGCGGGATTCAGTCACGACTACTCCTTAGTGGAACGTCCGGGATGGGAGTTGGAACGAAGCGGGGACAGACTACGAGAGCCGTTCCAGCACCATCGCCATACCCATACCGCCGCCGACGCACATCGACTCGACTCCGAACTGCTTGTCGTGCCACTGCAGCGAGTTGATGAGGGTGGTCGTGATGCGCGCACCCGTCATGCCAAACGGGTGACCGACTGCGATCGCGCCGCCGTTGACGTTCAGCTTGTCGATCGGGATGCCGAGCTTCTGCGCCGAGCCGAGTGCTTGAACCGCAAAGGCCTCGTTGATCTCGTAGAGGTCGATGTCGTCGATGCCCATGCCGGCGCTCGTCAGCGCGGCGGGGATGGCCTCCACTGGACCAAGGCCCATGATCTCCGGTGACAACCCGGTGACCGCGGTGGACACGATGCGAGCCAGTGGCGTCAGCCCGAGCTGTTTCGCCTTGGCATCACTCATGACGACGAGTGCCGCAGCACCGTCATTGAGTGGGCAGCAGTTACCGGCGGTGACGGTGCCGTCCGGCCGGAAGACCGGCGACAACTGGCTGACCGCCTCGAGGGTCACGCCCGGGCGCGGGCCGTCATCGGTCGCCGCGGTCGATCCGTCCGGCAACGTCACCGGCGTGATCTCACGCGCCCAGAAGCCGTCCTTGATGGCCTGCTCGGCCAGGTTCTGGCTGCGGACGCCGAACTCGTCCTGCTCTTGCCGGCTCATGCCGATGATCTGCTGGACGTTCTCGGCGGTCTGGCCCATCGCGATGTACACGTCGGGCAACTCTCCGTCCTCGCGCGGGTCGTGCCACGGCTCGGCGCCGCCCTGGGCCCGAGCCTCCGTACGTGCCGACGCCGCTGCGAACAGCGGATTCTGGATGTCGTCGCCACTGTCGCTCGTTCCCTTGCCGAAGCGGCTGACGGTCTCGACGCCGGCGGAGATGTAGACGTCGCCCTCCCCCGCCTTGATGGCGTGGAATGCCATGCGGGTGGTCTGCAGGGACGACGAGCAGTAGCGCGTGATCGTCGTGCCGGGCAGATGGTCGTAGCCAAGCAGCACGGCCACGTTGCGGCCCATGTTCCAACCCGACTCGCCGCCGGGAAGGCCGCACCCGAGCATCAGGTCGGTGATGTCGCGCGGGTCGAGCTCTGGCACCTTGTCCAACGCTGCTCGCACCAGCTGGACCGTGAGATCGTCGGGACGCATGTCCTTGAGCGAGCCCTTGAACGCCCGCCCGATGGGCGAACGCGCGGTCGAGACGATGACGGCTTCAGTCATTTCAGAGCCCCAGCTCGCGGCCGATGAGTTCCTTCATGATCTCGTTCGACCCGGCCCAGATCTTCGTGACGCGGGCGTCGCGCCACGCGCGAGCCACGCGGTACTCGTTCATGTAGCCGTAGCCGCCGTGGATCTGGACGCAGATGTCGACGACGTCGCTCTGGGTCTCCGACGACCACCACTTGGCCTTGGCGGCCTCGACAGCAGTAAGTTCACCGGCGTCGTGGGCAGCGACGCAGTTGTCGACGTAGGCCTCGCACACGTCGATGCGCGTCTGGGCCTCGGCGAGCTGGAACTTGATGTGCTGGAAGGCGCCGATCGGCTGGCCGAAGGCCTTGCGGTCCTTGGCGTACTGGATCGTCTCCACCAGAACCTGCTTGGCATGGGCGATGTTGGCCACCGAGCAGATCAGCCGCTCCTGGGCGAGCTTGACCATCATGTGGATGAAACCCTGGTTGAGCTCGCCGATGATGTCGGCGTCCGTGCACCGAACGTTCTCGAAGAAGAGTTCGGACGTGTCGGACTCCTCCATGCCGACCTTGTCGAGCTTGCGGCCGCGACTGAAGCCCTCCTTGTCTGCGTCGATCGCGAACAGCGTGATGCCCTTCGGCCCCAGTTTCGGATCCGTGCGCACCGCGGTGATGACCATGTCGCAGGAGTAACCGTTGGTGATGAACGTCTTGGAGCCGTTGATGACCCACTCGTCGCCGTCCTTGACGCCCGTGGTCTTCAGCGCTGCGAGGTCGGAGCCCCCGGACGGCTCGGTCATGCCGATGGCCAGGATGCACTCGCCGGAGGCGACCTTCGGGAGATACCTCTTCTTCTGCTCCTCGGTGCCGTAGGCGACCAGATACGGAGCGGTGATGTTGGAGTGAATGCCGACACAGGTTGGAAGGGCCGCGTTGACCTTGGCGAGCTCCTCGTTGAGAACGGCCGGGAACCGGAAGTCGTCCGCACCAGATCCGCCGTACTCCTCCGGGATCTCCAGGCCGAGGAAGCCCTGCTTGCCCGCTTCCAGCCAGAATTCGCGCGGCAGTGCCTTGTCGGCGATGTACTTCTCCGCGTTCGGGATGACCGAACGCTCAAGCCACGTGCGTACCGAGTCGCGGAAGGCCTCGTGATCTTCGGTGTAAAGGGTGCGTTGCATGGAATCCTCGCTGTCGGCATTAGGCCCTCGATCAAGCCCGACTTCAAGCCCGAAATCGGGCTCCCTCAGCATAGGACCGCGTCATCCGGGGGACTTGGGCAGTGCGCCCAACAACGCCGGCGCGGCCCGTAACCTGAGCCCATGGCCTCGACGCAGGACACCCCATGGCTGACCGACGCGCAGCAGCGCAATTGGCGGGCGTTCCTGGGCGGCGTCACCGTCCTGATTGACAGCCTCGACCGCGACCTGCGCAGCCATCATGGTTTGTCGCTCTCGGAGTACGAAATCCTGGTCCGGCTCTCCGAGGCCCCGGACCGCACCATGCGGATGGCGGAGTTGGCCGACCGGGTTGCGCTCTCACGCAGCCGGCTCACCCATACGGTCTCGCGACTCGAATCGGCCGGCGTCCTGCGCCGCGAGCGTTGCGACGACGACGGACGCGGAGTCCAGGCCGTGCTGACCGACCACGGCGCGAAGCTGCTCAATCAGGCCGCGGACACCCACGTCCGCGGGGTCCAGGAGCACCTCATCGCACATGCATCGAGTCAGGAACTCGGTGCCATCGGCGCGGTCATGGAGCGGGTCCTCACCGACCTGCAGGGCAAACGGTTCTAGAGCCTCAATCGCGCGTTAACCGGCGGTGGGTCATCGCGTGCGGGCGGGCAGCTTCCTCGCCCAGGCGGGCGATCTTGTTGGTCTCGTAGTCGGCGAAGTTGCCTTCGAACCAGAACCACTGAGCCGGATCTTCCTCATTGCCCTCCCACCCGAGGATGTGCGTGGCGACGCGGTCGAGGAACCACCGGTCGTGCGAGACGACGACGGCGCAGCCGGGGAACTCGAGCAGCGCGTCCTCCAGGGACTGAAGAGTCTCCACGTCGAGGTCGTTGGTCGGCTCATCGAGCAGCAGAAGGTTGCCGCCCATCTTGAGCGTCAGGGCCAGATTCAGCCGGTTTCGCTCACCACCGGAAAGGATGCCAGCAGGCTTCTGCTGGTCTGGGCCCTTGAAGCCGAACGACGCCACGTAGGCGCGGCTCGGCACTTCATAATGCGCCACCTTGATGTGATCGAGACCGCCGGAGACGACCTGCCACACGTTCTGCTTCGGATCGATGCCACCGCGACCCTGGTCGACATAGGAAATGGAGACCGTGGAGCCGACCTCGAGTGCGCCGGCGTCCGGCTTCTCCTCACCGACGATCATCCGGAACAGCGTGGACTTGCCAACACCATTCGGCCCAACGACTCCGACAATCCCGGCTCGCGGCAAGGTGAAGGACAGGCCGTCGAACAACTCACGATCACCGAAGCTCTTGTGCAGGTCGACGGCGTCCAGCACTCGGTCACCGAGACGCGGTCCCGGCGGGATGTTGATCTCCTCGAAGTCCATCTTCCGGCCACGCTCTGCCTCGGTAGCCAGTTCTTCGTACCGCTTGAGACGAGCCTGGTTCTTGGCCTGACGGGCCTTCGGCGACGACCGCACCCACGCAAGCTCCTGGGCCAGGATCTTGGCTCGCTTGGCGTCCTTCTTGCCCTCGACGATGAGCCGCTGCTCCTTGGTCTCCAAGTAGGTCGAGTAGTTGCCCTCGTAGGGATGCGTCTTGCCCCGGTCCAGTTCGAGGATCCATTCGGCGACGTTGTCCAGGAAGTAGCGATCGTGGGTAATCGCCAAAACAGCACCCGGATAGGCCTTGAGGTGGCCTTCCAGCCACAACACGCTCTCGGCATCGAGGTGGTTGGTCGGCTCGTCCAGGAGCAGCAGGTCGGGCTGCTGGAGTAGGAGCTTGCACAGCGCCACGCGGCGACGCTCACCGCCGGACAGGTGGTCGACGGACTCGTCCGGCGGCGGGCAGCGCAGAGCGTCCATGGCCTGCTGCAGGCGGGAATCAAGATCCCATGCGCTGGCGTGGTCGAGATCGGTCCGGAGATCACCCATCTCAGCGAGCAGCGCGTCGTAGTCGGCGTCCGGTTCAGCAAGCTCGACGCTGATGGCATTGAAGCGATCGAGCTTGGCCTTGATGGCTTCGACTGCCTCCTCGACGTTCTCCAGCACCGTCTTGCCCTCGGTCAGCGGCGGCTCCTGCAACAGGATGCCCACCGTCGCATCGGGATCTTTGATCGCATCGCCATTGCTGGGCTGCTCGAGGCCGGCCATGATCTTGAACAGCGTCGACTTGCCGGTTCCGTTGGGACCGACCACGCCGATCTTGGCGCCGTGCAGGAACGACAGGGTGACGTTGTCCAGCACGACCTTGTCGCCAAGTGCTTTGCGGACATTCCGGAGAGTGAAGACGTATTCGGCCACGGGCCGAGGTTACCGAGCGCCCGAAGCGCTTGCGCTTCGAGGCCGAGTGGCCGATGGCCCGTTGACGAGCGAAGCGAGGAACACCGTTCAACCCTAACGAGGGCGGCCGAGGGCTAAGCGCGGGCTCGGATGATGCTCGTGCGGTAGCGCTCGTAGGCATCCAACTCGGTCCGGACGGGCGCGATGATGTGTTCCTCGGCGACCCCGTCGACCGCAGCGCGCAGCACCCGATCGGCATGCTTGGATCTCCGGATACCGGCGATCCGGTTGGCCACTGCCGACAGCAGCCCCAGCCCGACGCCGACGGCAAAGCCGCCGAGCGCAAGCAGAACGTGCAGCGGATAACCATGGAACGACTCGGTCGGAACCTCAAACGCGGCCGTTCGAGTCGCCAGCTCAATCGCCCCCCACCAGCCAAGGCCCCCCAGCAGGACGGCCACCGATATCCACTGCAAGGCGTTGGCTGCGTGCCACCACGCCGGCGTACGCAGGGCCGCTATGCCGGCCGAGGAGACGGCGCGGTCGAGGGCCGGGACCGTGTGCGTTGCTCGGCCAGCGGAAGCGCGGCGCACTGCATCTCGCCACGGCCCGTCAAGCCCGACCGATGCGGTCTCGGCGAACTCGCGAATCGCGGCCTCGGCCTGCGAACGCTGAAGCCGGCCCGATTGCCCGGACCGCGGGCCACCGAGCGGCTGCGGTCGGCGCAGGATCCACCGCGTGAGAGGCCAGCCGGTGAGCCGGCCGCCGCGCCGTCGGGTGTTGTCGCGGATGGCCTTGACCAGTTGTCGGATACCGGCCGCGTCAGCCAAAGCCCCATCGAGGTGCTCCCGGTCGACGTCGGTCAGGCCCGGAATCTCGGTGGTCCCACCGACGGACGCCAACGACACCGCCGCAGCGTCGACATCGGACCGGAGTCGTTCGCGGGCCGACTGCTTGGCGCGGATCCGGTTGTGCAGCTCACGCTTGAGCTCGTCGAGACCATCGCCGCGGGTCGCGGAGGCGCCGAGCAGGGTCACCCCTTCGAGCCCCTCGTTGTCGAGGATGCGGCGCACGTCCTCGAGCGCACCGGCGCGCTCGGTGTAGTCGATCCGATCGATCTGGTTGAGCACGACGATGGTGACATCGCGGTAAGCCGCCAACGGCCGAAGGTAACGATCGTGAATGGCCGCGTCGGCGTATTTCTGCGGATCGAGCACCCACACGAGCGCGTCGGCGTATCGCACCAGCCGGTCCATCTCGATGTGGTGTTCGACCTCAGTCGAGTCGTGGTCGGGAAGGTCAAGCAGGACGAGTCCGTCGAGCCTCTCGTCCTCGGCTGACCGGTCGAGCATGCTCATCCGCGAGACCTGGTGACGAGGCGGGATGCCCATCCACTCCAGCAGTTCGTTGGCGCCGTCTGGCCCCCAGGCGCAGGCCAGCGCCCACGACGTGGTGGGCCGGCGAACACCCACGCCGGCGAGATCGAGGTCGGTCAGGCGGTTGAACAGCGACGACTTGCCCGAACCGGTGGCACCGGCCAACGCGACGATTGTGTGCTCGCCCGAGAGGATTAGCCGTTCCGACGCACGCGATGCGAGCTCGGCGGCAGGATTGAGGACAGAGTCGTCGATCCGACCGCGAGCGGCTGCGACGGCATCGGACAGCGCGTCGACGCGAGCGCCGACGTCACTGCGCGCACCCGCAAAGGCGGGGCCACCCCCCAGGCCGAGTTCGTTCATCAGCTCGTCTTCTCATCCAAGGCGTCGGTGTGTCGTGCGTAGTCTGCCTGACGCGCGGCCTCGCGGAGGGTGTCGTGCGCTGCCTGGACGGTTTCCGGTGAGTCGAGCAGGTCGAGGAAGCGCTGCTGCTCCGCTTCCAGCACCGACGTGATCGCAGCGAGGATCTGCTCCCGTGACGCGTCGACCATGCGCCGTACGACATCGGGGCTCGTCACCGATTCGAGCGCCGCCCGACCCCGTGCGGTCACGCCGAGACGGCTGAGGTCGTCCAGTACGACGCCCGCAAGTACGGCGGTCAACCCCTCGAGCTGGTGCTGGGCGATGGCACCGAGCTTGCGGCTGTCGGCCGCCTCACTCTGGATAGCGGTCGAGAGCTGTGTGAGCCAATCGGCAACCACGCGCTCGAACCGCGTTCGAAGATCGTGCGACGGCCGATCGAGTCCCCGGGTCGGAGCGAGCAGGATCCGGCCTGCATCGCTGACCTTCCAGACGCGTCCGACTTCCTCGGCGGCACCTTCGGCCTGAACGACGGCGAGTGCATGCACCGCCGCGCCGGCGGCGTGCGCCAACTGGTCGCCACGTTGATTGCGATGGGAGAATCCGTCGGCCACGCGCCGACGGAACCGGCGCCGCTCGAATAGTCCGGCCAGGTCGCCGGACTCGTCGAAGTCGCGCCACGCACTGAGCAACTCGCCACTGAGGAGCGAACCGTCGGAAATCGCGTTCGACACGCGGGTCAGCGCCTGGTCATAGACGTCTGCGGTGGACGCATAGAGTTCGCCGGCGGCGGTCATTTGCACCTCAAGGGCGTCGGCGATGTCGTGCGATCGGTAGACCGCGTGCCGGATCGCGCCGTCAAGGGTCCGCTTCATCACGGTCCATCTGGTTTCGGGGTCGGCGGCGATGTCGCGCAGCCACGACAGCACCGGCATGACCACGTCACGCGTCAGGAGCCCCTCGTGATCCTTGACGGACTCGGGGACCGTGAACAGCGGTGAGTCCGACAGGCCGCGCGATGTCATCATCCGGGCGAGGTGTCCGCGTACCTCGACGATCGCGTCGGGCGACGTCCGGTCCAGGACGACGGCCAGCGACGTACTCCGCTCGGCGGCCAGACGCAGGTAGTCCCACGGAACTTGGTCGGCGTAGCGGGCGGCCGACGTCACGAATAGCCAGAGGTCGGCCGCCGCGAGCAGCTGTGTCGCGAGCCGCCGGTTGCCGGCCTCGATCGAGTCGATGTCGGGGGCGTCGAGGATGGCAAGGCCTTTAGGGACGCCGCTGGACGGCACCACCTGCAACGCGCTGACGTTATTGGGATGGTCGACGGCACGCTTGAGATCGGGCAGCAGACGGTCTCGCTCGAACCATTCGGCGTCGCCGGGGTTGTGCACCAGGACTGGCGAGCGAGTGGTTGGACGAAGCACACCGCTCTCGGTGACCCGCTCGCCGACCAGCGAGTTCACGAGGGTCGATTTGCCGGCGCCGGTGGAACCCCCGACGACGACCACGACCGGCGCGTCGAGCTGGACGAGTCGCGGCAGGACGTAGTCCGACAGCTGGTCGACCACCGACGCCTGTGTCGCTCGCGCCACATCGACACCGTCCACCTCAAGGCGGAGGGGTGCCGCAGCTGTCTCAGTGAGCAGCTTCGAGAGCGCACCGAGAAGCACAGCCGAGGCGTTCTCGGGGGGCACGGCAGTCCTCCGGACGTTGGGCGGTCGGGTCGTTGGTCATCCAAGGTTAGTGGACGGCTGCCGCCGTCTGCCCGCCGTCGGCCCGGTTCGAGACCGGCGCGAGCGCCGGGGGGAAGCGCAGGTAGGGGCGCAACGAGTACATCGCGTCCAGCAGCGCATACGTCCGCTCCACCCCCATCGGGATGTTCCGCCCGCTGACCACGCCGTGGTGTAGGAAGGCGACCTCGGTCGCCAGCCGTTGATAGCGTCGCACGAGCTTGCCGGCCACCCGGCCGTGGTGCTGCCGGGCGAACAGCCTCGCCGACTTGCGATACGTGAATCTGGACAAGAACGGAATCTCGTCCGGATGGATCCAGCCGCGCGATGAAATGGCCTGCAGCGAACGTTCCAGGGTGCGCACCTGACGATGCCGGACGACGATGGCAAAGACCGCCAGAGCGAGCAACATGCCCGCCAGTGCGAGATAGGTCACGAAAAATCCCTGGCCGCCCCCGAAGGCCAGCGAACTGTTCCACAGCGCATGGAGCCCAACGCTGACGCAGAATCCCAGAAGCGCGATCAGTGCCCGGAACCAAAGGCTCCGGCGGGCGAACCGGCCGACGGCGAGCCCGAGCGCAATGCCGAAGGCCGACGTGAAGCCCGGATGCGCGAGCGGGCTGAAGATGCCGCGCATGACGAACGTCGCCGTGGCTCCCGTGGCGCCGGCGAGCTTCATGTCGGCCGAGCCCAGATAGCTGGCGGCGTAGTAGCCGATGTTCTCCACGAGGGCGAAGCCGATCCCGACGAGGCCGGCGTATACAAGGCCGTCGATGAAACCGTCGATGACCCGGCGCATGCGCACAAACGTCAGCAGCAGGAACAGGCATTTCGCCGGTTCCTCGGTCGCTGGCGCAACGATCGTGGCCATGGTCTCGTCAGACAGGTGGAACGTCTGCTGGATGGCCAACTGCAGGCTCAGTGCGATCGTCACGGCGACGACGCCACCCCAGATGAACGCCGCGTACTTGTAGCGCGGGGGCTCCGGTTCATACCGATCGAGCCACCAATAGGCCAACCAGAGCGCGGGAAGCGGGAAGAACGCATAGAACATCGACAGCCCGGCGCCATACGGGTTTCCCGCGCTGAAGGAGATGCCGATGCCGCCGAGCACGCCGGCGATCGCGGTCAGGATGACCAGCAGGATCAGCGCGGCGCGACCGCGCTGGCGCGGCGTGTCCTTGTAGCGCGGGATGCGCTTGGGGAGCTCGGCGCGGACAGGGGCGGTGGTCACCTGACGAGGGTAGAGGACGACACCGAAACCGCCGATTCGTCGAGTACGCGAGTCAGCCCACTACCCTTGACGCAGGCCACCCAGCCCATGCGCCCGTAGCTCAGCTGGATAGAGCAGGAGCCTTCTAATCTCCAGGCCGCAGGTTCGAATCCTGCCGGGCGCGCGTGAACGATCGACCCGAGCGGGCGCTTCCCCACGATCCCGACGTTGAGGTCGACGAGGACTCGCTGGGCAGGCCGCTGCCGGTCCACCTCACGCCGAGCGCGATTGTGCTGGTCTTCGCGGGTGGATCGCTCGGGGTGCTGGCCCGGGCCAGCCTCGATCGCATCTTCCCGGCCGGAACCGGATTTCCGGTGTCGACGTTCGGCATCAACCTCGTCGGGGCATTCGCCTTGGCGATCCTGATCGAGGCACTCGCGTTGCTTGGCCATGATGTCGGGCACCGTCGGGTACTCAGACTGGTCCTCGGCACCGGGCTGCTCGGGGGCTTCACGACGTACAGCGCGCTCGCTGTCCAGAGCGACGCCCTCCTGCGCAGCGGCCACGCAGCGACGGCACTCACGTACGCTGCGGGCACGGTCGCCCTGGGGCTGGCGGCGTCACTCACCGGCATCTCGCTCGCGCGACGGGCGCTGGCCCGATGATCCTGGTCGCCGTTGCCGGCGGACTGGGCGCATCGCTGCGACTCGTCACCGATGGCGTCGTGCGCTCCCTGGCCGGTGCGCGCCTCCCGTGGGGCACGCTCCTGATCAACGTGCTCGGTAGCGCGGGTCTCGGCGCGCTTTTGGGTTCCGGCGCCGCCCAACAGACC
>DATLCL010000218.1:0-6356 GCA_035526415.1 Aeromicrobium sp. | reverse complement strand
CGCGTCCTGGAGGGGTGCCGGAGTGGCCGATCGGAACCGCCTTGAAAGCGGTCGCTGGCAGAAATGTCAGCCGCGGGTTCGAATCCCGCCCCCTCTGCCAATGCGACGAATCCCCGAACGGGGATTTGGCGCATTGGCAATGAACGGTGCAGTGGGATTCGGGGAGGAGGGGCCCGGTGGGCCCCGACGGAGTCCCGCCCCCTCTGCTGATGTACGAAATCCCCGGACAGGGATTTCGGCGCATCGGCAATCGGTGACTGGTCGGAATTCGGGAGTAGGCGTCCGCTGAACGCTTAGCGCTCGTCATGGGGCGTTGAGCCACTGCCCGAAGACGTCCCCAGAGACATGGTCAGATTTTCTGTCGCACGGCTGCTGGGTCGGCCAGATTGGACGTACAGGACGGAGACGGCTGCTACGACCGCAGACAGGATGCCCCCACCGGAGATCCCCAAGGTCATCAGTGACCCGATCGCCACCATGGAAAAGGCCATGACCGCTAATGAACCCTTCACGAGTCCCCGAACGGACCAGCCAGGTGGTCGATTCACCGGAATGAAGGTGGCATGCGGAGGTATTCCGAACCGGTCTCGCTCGATCTCGATGATGTTCATGGCGAGGGATTCCATGGCGGTGCCCGCTCGATGAATGCCGTAAACGAACGGCAGGGCCAGCAAACCGGTCACAAGAATCGGCATACCGGCGCCGAGGCTCACATCGAGATGGTTGGGATCACCCCAGTTTCTCCAACTGGCAATCTTGAGGATCTGTTCCGAACTCTTCTGACCAAAGACGATGGCAAGTACGGCTGCCGAGGCCGACATGATTAACGCGGGCCATTGCTGAATTATCCCGTCGCGGTGAGCCCAGAGCGCGATCAGGGCTTCATAGCGCGCCACGACCTGCTCGCTGGAGACGAGTTCTTGCGTCGAGTCCTCGATCGCATCCTCGATGTCGTCGTCGTCCACCAGTGACACCTCCCCCGCGGTATTACAGAACGCGGGCGCTCGCTAACGCCACTCATTCATGGTGGCCGGTCTACCACCGTTTGCGCATCACAGGGGCGTAACGGCGAAACTTTCCCGGTGGTGACATTGCCGGCTGTGGGTAAGCACCCCAGCATGTCTTGGTGGTTGAGGTCTATGTAGCAAACTGAACCCATGGCTGCGGCGTCGGCGGTTGTGTTCGCCCTGAGTTGGTGGCTCGGGTTGTATCTGCTGGCGCGCGATCCACGCAAACCTGTGCTGGTCCTCGCGGCCGCCGGCCTGACCAGCTTCGCCTCCGTGGTCGCGCTCGACGCCGTCCGCGTGGTCAGCGGGTCGGACGTGCTGAGCAGCGTCGAGGTCTTTGTGGTCACCCTGCCCGGCGTCGCGTGGCTGGCTGTCCTGCTCGAGCTGGCACGGACGGACGAAACCCTGCGCGGCCGATCCGCGCAGGTTGTGACCGTTGCATCTGTCGCCTTGGCCGCCTTGTTCGGTGCCGCAATGGCCGGCAACGTCGATGGCCCGCTTCGGCTCGGTCACTGGGTGATGTTGGGCGCGATCTCGCTGTCGACCCTTACAGCGCTGGTCATTGCGCTGGGAACCGCTCGGCCGCCGCGCCGCGCCTTCGCCTTCGTCGCTCTTGCGACGCTGTTCTTCGCCCTGAGCAACGCGATCATGGTCATCCCGCTCGGCCTGGTTCCGAGCTGGTTGGCATTGGTGGGAACCGGCTTCGACATCGCGCTGCTGGGCGTCGCGGTCGCGATGTCGGACGCCTTCGACGAAGGGCAGGCCCTGCGTGCTGACATGCGACGTTCGTTCGTTGCGATGGCACTCGTCGGCGTGCTGTTCGGCGGCCAGGTCTTGCTCGGCCTCGGTATGACCGGACCGAGCACGGCGCTGACCGTCCTCCTGTTCACCAGCTTGGCCGTGGCGATAGGCGTCCAGGTGCTTGCCGGTCCATTGGCTGGGCTGCTCGATCGCCTCGCCTTCGCCAACGCGCCCGATCTTCGAGCCGATCGCGAGGCACTGCGTCGGACGGAGGCCGCACTGCCGCGGCGCGCGGCCAGTCCCCTTGACGACGTCGACGACGAGGCGTTCGCGCGGCTGACCCGCAGGGCGCTGGGACACTACAACGACCTGCCTCGCCTGGTCACCAGCCCGCTCGCCGCGTTGCCGGAGATCGACGATCGGCTTGCGGCCAGAGGTGCGCCGGACCAGCCGCTGGAGCGAGCGAACGAGCTGCGCGCGCTGCTGGCCGAACACATCGACCGGCTGAAGCCACGCGATGCAGGCGATTTCGGTACGACGGAGCCGTGGCGCTACTACAACTCGCTGTACTTCCCGTACGTAGTGGGCGTTCGCGCCTATGCGCAGAACGCGACGGCCGCCGGGCTCGATCCCGTCGCCCGAGAGGCGTGGAAATGGCTGGTGACCGACGTGCCGCAGCGTTCGCTGCATAACTGGCAGAACGCAGCAGCCCGGTTGATTGCGGTCGAACTGCGCGGGCAGAGCGTCGACGTCCTCGGCTGATCTGGCGCGCTCGGGCCGGATTGGCAGCGTCTGGCAGTAGTCGGTGTCGATCTGGCAGTGGATTCTCGGGAGTCTCGTAGGCGTAGTTGCACCGCCCTTCCGAACACTCGGGAGGCCCGAGAAAGGAAGATCGCATGACCGCTCTCACTCATTCGACTCAAACCGATTCGCTGCTCCGGCTCGCGATGCGCGCGGACGCCGTCATCACCGGGCTCAGCGGCATCGCCGGCGTGCCGTTGGTCGGCTGGATGGCCAACGTCGCGGGCACGACCGTTGGCTTCGAGAAGGCGATGGCCGCGTTCTACATCGCCTACGGCGTGGTGGTGTTCGCGCTCTCGATGCGGCGGTCGGTGAAGGCCCCGGGCCTGGCCGTGATCATCGCGAACGTCGCCTACACGGCCGGCGCCGTGGCCCTCGTCCTGGCCGGCGTGTTCCCGCTGACGACGCTCGGTGTCGTGCTCATCCTGGGAAGCGGCGTCTACACGCTTGCCTTCGCCGAGCTGCAGTACGTCGGCTGGCGTCGCGCAAGCGCTTAGGGAACCAACGGAGGGTCCTCGGGTTATCCCCGGGGACCCTCTGCCTTGCGCTGCGGGAGAATCGAGATGTGACGAAGTTCCGACTCGACCGCGCTGCCGCTCTTGCCACCACGGGCGTGTTTGTCGTCATCGCCGCGGCGTGTGCGGGAGCGGCGTTCTGGCTGTCGTCAACCATCCTCGGCGCGGTTGCCGTCGCTGCACTGGTCATAGCCGCGGTGTATGCGCTTCGGCCGCCGGTGGTCCTGAGGTTCGACGCGGACGGCTACACGTCGCGCGTGCGCTTCCAGTCCGGCCGATTCGTCGGCGCGTGGCGTGACGTCGAGGAAGCCGGGGTCGACGACGGGTTCCTCGTCCTGTCGACCAGCAGCGGACAGTTCGGCTTTCCCTTGAGGTTGGTGGGCGGCCAGCGGGTGCAGGTTCTCAAGGCCGTCAACGAGCGGCTGAACGAGGCCAACGGCTACCGGCCTTTCCCCAACTGAGCTGGCCGGAGGGTTCGCCGGTATCCTGTTCCGGTTGCCGTGGCGCATGCGTCGCGGTGACATGGAGATGTCGCATAGTGGCCTAGTGCGCCCGCCTGCTAAGCGGGTTGAGGTTTAAACCTCTCGAGGGTTCAAATCCCTCCATCTCCGCAGCCTCCGACGTTACGAGCCAAGCTGGCGGGACACCAGCGTGCTCGCCCGGCTAGTGGGCACTCAACAAGTGGCGGCTGCGGCGTAGCCGCCCCGCAGCGGACTGCGCGCCGGTGGAAGACCTATCGCCAACTGCGCGTGGCGACCCATGGCATCCTTCCCGAGTGCCCCACTCACACGCCCACGTCCCGCTCGATGACACCGCACCCGCGGACCGCAGGCTCGTTTCGATCCTCGGCGGCGTCGTTGCGCTCATCGCCGTCGCAGCAGCACTCGGGATGGTCCTGCTCTGGCCGTCGCATGTGCCGCACGGCGCCAATCCCTACTCAGGACCCAACGTCTCGCGGGTTGAGGGGACCGTCGTCGCCGTCAAGGCGTTCGACTGCAACAGTCGTGGGGTCGGCGAGGACAACACCCCCATGGTGGAGGGCAACTGCGCGAAGGTCACGGCGCGACTGACGTCCGGCGGCCTCGCCAAGTTCACGCTCGACCCGACGCGGTTTGTCGGTGGCGGCATGAACGAAGGTGACGAGGTCAAGCTCATCCGGATTGAGCCGAAAGGCCAGCCGGTCACCTTCGAGTTCTACGACTTCGTGCGTGGCGTTCCGCTGAGCGTGCTGGCCATCATCTTCGCCGTGGTGGTGGCCGCCGTCGGTCGGCTACGCGGACTCTTTGCCTTGGTCGGGATCGGCGTCACCCTGCTGGCACTGGCCAAGTTCGTGCTTCCGGCCCTGCTCGCCGGCGAGCCCGCCATCCCGGTTGCCGTCGTCGGCTCGACGGCGATCATGCTCTGTGTGCTCTACCTGGCCCACGGCGTGTCCGTCCGGACGACGTCGGCGCTGTTCGGCACCTTGTTCGGCATCGCCTTCACCGCCGCTGCCGGTCTGTCGGCCACCGGGTGGTCGCACCTGACCGGCGTGGGCGACGAGAACGATCATCTGCTGGTCGCCACCGCGCCGGCGTTGTCGCTGTCCGGCGTCGTCGCCGCCACGATGGTGATCGCCGGTCTGGGCGTCCTCAACGACGTCACCGTGACGCAGGCCAGCGCGGTGTGGGAGATGCGGGCCCTCAAGCCGGCCGCCCGCGGCTGGGAGATATTCGCGTCGGCGATGCGGATCGGGCGCGACCACATCGCGTCCAGCGTCTACACGCTGGTGTTCGCGTACGCCGGGTCGGCGATGACGATCATGTTGCTCATCACCGCGTACCAGCGCAGTTGGGTCGACATCGCCACGTCCGAGCAGATCGCGCAGGAAGTCGTGCGCACGCTGGTCGGCGCAGTCGGCCTCGTCTTGGCCGTCCCGGTGACGACGTTGATCGCCGTCGGCCTCTCGCGCGGAGCTCAATCCCGGCCGTGACCGGCCGCAGATCACCCGATCAGGTGATCAGGTGATCAGCGGAGGCTGGGCGATCACACTTGTCTGGGGGAGGTCACGTTGCCGGTGGTGGCGCCGTTGCCGACCTGTCCGGCGCTGTCGCTGCCCCAGCAGTACAGCTTGCCGATCGAACGGATCGCACAGGTGTGGCCGCCAGCGGAGACGGATTTCCAGTCGGTGGCCGCGGTGATCTGTGCCGGGGAGGTCACGTTGCCGGTGGTGGCGCCGTTGCCGAGCTGTCCGACGCCGTCGTCGCCCCAGCAGTACAGCGCCCCGCGGACCGCACAGGTGTGGCTGCCCCCGGCGGTGGCGGCTGTCCAGGTGGTGGCCGTGGTGATCTGCGTCGGGGAGGTCACGTTGCCGGTGGTGGCGCCGTTGCCGACCTGGCCGAAGCCGTCGTCGCCCCAGCAGTACAGCTTGCCGCGGACCGCACAGGTGTGGTTGCCCCTGGCGGCGACGGCTGTCCAGTCGGTGGCCGAGGTGATCTGTGCCGGGGAGGTCACGTTGCCGGTGATGGAGCCGTTGCCGACCTGCCCGAAGCCGTCGTTGCCCCAGCAGTACAGCTTGCCGCGGACCGCACAGGTGTGGTTGCCCCCGACAGCGACGGCTTTCCAGTCGGTGGCCGAGGTGATCTGCGCCGGCGAGGTCACGTCGCCGGTAATGGAGCCGTTGCCGACCTGTCCGACGCCGTCGTCGCCCCAGCAGTACAGCTTGCCGGTCGACCGGATCGCACACGTGTCGTTGCCCTTGGCGGAGACCGTCTTCCAGTCGGTGGCCGAGGTGATCTGCACCGGGTTGGTGGTGCTGCCGAACGAGGCGCCGTTGCCGACCTGCCCGTCGCTGTCGTTGCCCCAGCAGTACAGGCTGCCGTTCGAACGGATCGCGCACGTGTGGGTGCCCCCGGCCGAGACCGTCTTCCAGTCGGTGACCGAAGTGATCTGCTTCGGGACGGTCACGTTGCCGGTGATGGCGCCGTTTCCGGCCTGCCCATTGGCGTCGTCGCCCCAGCAGTACAGCGCGCCGGTCGAGCGGACACCACAGGTGTGGCTGCCCCCGGCCGAAACGGTGGTCCAGTCCGTGAAGATCTCGTTCACGAACACCAGCGTGAAGGTGCTGGTCGCGGGTGTGGCGTCGGTGTTGCCGACAGTGTCGATCGCCCGGACTGAGAACGTGTACTCGCCGTCAGCCAAACCGGTGTACGTCTTGGTTAAGTTGCAGGCGGTGAAGCCGCCGCTCTGGCCAGGACCGGTCAGTTCGCACTCGAACGTGCCGCCGATGGGCTCGCTAGAGCTGAACGTGAAATCG
>DATLCL010000010.1:0-8488 GCA_035526415.1 Aeromicrobium sp. | reverse complement strand
CACCGACCGGCCGATCGCGGGCGCCTCGGCGAACCGGATCGTCTTGGGGATGGGGGGCGTCACGACCGGCAGCTCGTACGTCTCGCGGATCGCGGCCAGGACGTTCTGGGCGTGCTTCGTGCGGCCGTCGTACATCGTCGGCAGGACACCCATGATCTCGAGCGACGAGTTGATGAACTGGCGTACGTCGTGGATCGTGTCGAGCAGCTGGCCGACACCACGGTGCGACAGCGTCTCGGCCTGCAGCGGGATCAGCACCTGCTGCGCGGCGGACAGCGCGCCCACGGTCATGACACCCAACGTGGGCGGGCAGTCGACCAGGATCCAGTCGTAGTCGGCCGCCACCTTGTCGAGCGCGACGCGCAGGCGCTGCTCGCGTCCGGTGCGACTGACGAGCGTCTCTTCGGCCTGCGTGACGGTGATGTTGCTCGGAAGGAGGTGCATGCCGTCGTCGGTGATGACGATGGCGTCGTCCGGCGCCGCCTTGCCGAGCAGCACCTCGCCGACCGTGATGTCGATGTCCTCGGGGTCGATTCCCACCGAGAACGTCAGGCCACCCTGCGGGTCGAGGTCGACCAGGAGGACCCGCTGGCCCTTCTCCGCCAGCGCAGCACCCAGCGAGGCCACCGTGGTCGTCTTGCCCACGCCGCCCTTCTGGTTCACCACTGCGATGGTCGTCGTCATGGGGGCAAAGGTATACCCGGGCGCCGTCGCGATAGCCTCCGCACATGGCACGACGCGCACTGGTCACCGGGGCAACAGCAGGGATCGGAAACGCCTTCGCTCGTGAGCTCGCCGGCCGCGGGTGGAACCCGGCGCTCGTCGCCCGCGATGTCGCACGGCTGGAGTCCGTCGCCACCGATCTCCGCGCCAAGCACGGCGTCGAGGTCGAAGTGATCGGTGCCGACCTGACGACCGATCAGGGCCTGTCGGACACGGTGAACCGCGTGACGGACTCGGCGAGTCCCATCGACCTGCTGGTCAACAACGCCGGCTCGTCGGTGGCCGGATGGTTCGGGACGACGGACATCTCCGAGGAAGACCGCCAGCTCGATCTCCTGGTGCGTGCCCCGATGCACCTGATGGATGCGGCGATCAAGGCGATGACCGGGCGCGGGCACGGCGGCGTCATCAACGTCGCAAGCGTCGCGGCGTTCACGCCACGTGGCACCTACTCGGCCCACAAGGCGTGGCTGGTGAACCTGTCCCGTTGGGCCAACTGGCAATACGCGGACGCCGGCGTGACCGTGACCGCCCTGTGCCCCGGCTTCGTCCGCACCGAGTTCCACCAGCGTGGCAACATGGACGTCTCGGGCGTGCCGCGGTGGATGTGGTTGAAGGCCGAACCGACCGTGCGGGCCGCGCTCAAGGATTTCGACAAGGGCAAGGCCGTCTCGATCCCATCGGGGCGCTACAAGATGCTGTCGTCCATCGCGCGCTATGCGCCGACGTCCGTTGTCGCGCGGATGGCAAAACGGGGCCGATGAGCACCCCGAAGTCGCTGGAGATCCCCGAAGGCGTCGTCGCCGCAACCATCGAGACCAGCCGCGGGCCCTTCGCGACGCACACCATCCGCGTTCCCGACCCGGAGGCGCACGTCTTGCTGATCCCGGGCTGGACCGGCAGCAAGGAGGACTTCACGCCGCTGCTGCCCTTGCTCGCGTCCGTCGGCTTCGACGCTACGGCATACGACCAGCGCGGCCAGTTCGAGACGCCCGGTGCCGACGACGACGACTACTCATTGAGCGGGTTCGCTGCCGACGCCGCCTCCCTGGCACGCGAATGCGCAACCGAGCCGACGCATCTGCTGGGCCACTCGTTCGGCGGTCTCGTCGCACAGGCAGCGGCTCTTGATAGCACCTCGACCTGGCGAAGCGTGAGCCTGCTGGACACCGGGCCTGGCGCGCTCGGCGACTCCACCGAGCGCCCGCTCAGTGCTCTGGTCGAGGCGCTGGGCCACATCCCGCTCGTGGAGATCCACCGCTATCGCGAGAACGGCGTCCAGCGGGTCAAGGAGATCGCGAGCTTCCTGGAGCGCCGGTTCACCTCGAACTCGGTGACGTCGCTGCGGGCGATGACCGAGCACCTGATGCACGCCCCCGACCGGATCGCCGACCTCCACCGGCTGCGGCTGCCGGTCTGGGTCGGCCGCGGGGCGGACGACGATGCCTGGCCGCACGATGTCCAGGCCGCGATGGCCGAGCGGCTCGGCGTGGAGATCCACGTCGTCGCCGATTCAGCGCACTCCCCGGCAGTCGAGAACCCGCAAGGCCTCGCCGATGCGTGGTTCCCGTTCCTGCTGAAGAACACCTAGCCGAGCAGCCGTTCGAACTCGGCTGGGTCGGTGGTGTTGGCGCCGAGACGGAACTCCGAGCTCTTGCCGCTGCCGTGGTAGTCGCTTGACCCGGTGACAACCAGGTCGAGCCCCTTGGCGATCGCCCGCAGCTGGGCGCGGTCGTCGGCGTCGTGGTCGACGTGGTCGACCTCCAGGCCGACGAGCCCCTCGCCGATGAGCGATTCGATGACCTCCGCGGAGAGACGCCCCTTGCTGTCGCGTGACCAGGGGTGCGCGAGGACCGCCTTGCCCCCGGCCGCTGTCACCAGGCGAATGGCCGCGGGGAGCCCGATCGAATACCGCGGAACGTACATGCCGCCGCCGGGGACGAGCAGCTCGGCGAACGCCTCGTCCCTGGTCGTCACGATGCCGCGGGCGACGAGGATGTCGGCGATGTGCGGCCGGCCCAGCGCCTCGGCGTCCCCGGCCTGGGCGAGGATCTCCTCCGCGGTGACATCCAGCCCGAGGTCCTTGAACTTCTCGATGAACCGGGGGATGCGGCCGGTGCGGCCTGCGATCACCTTGGCCAGCTCGTCGGCGAGCTCCGGATGATCCGGGTCGAGGCCATAGGCCAGCAGGTGGACGCTGCGCCCTTGGACGTCAGTCGAGACCTCCATGCCCTTCACCAGCTGGATGCCGACCCGCTCGGCGGCAACCTCGGCTTCGTCCCACCCCACCGCCGTGTCGTGGTCGGTGAGAGCCACGACGTCGAGCCCTGCCGCCTTGGCGTTCTCGACGAGCTCGGTCGGCGTATCGGTGCCGTCGGAGCGATTCGAGTGGGTGTGCAGGTCGATGAGCATGCCGACCACCCTAGGCGGGGATGTTCCAGCCCAGGATGACCGCCTGCTCCCGCTCGTACCCCAGCAGCGAGTACCCGGTCGTGTCGAGGCGCAGGAAGCGACCTGTGGCGACGGGCTCCCCCAGCCAGCGCGCGGCCAGGGCGCGCAACGCATGCCCGTGGCCGAAGACGAGGCTGTCGCCCTCGACGCCGCGCAGCCGGGCGATCACGCGGTCCATCCGGATGCCGATCTCGCCGGCGGTTTCGCCACCTGGACAGTAATGGGTCCACACGGTCCAGTCCGGGATGGTCTCTCGGATCTCCGGCGTGGTCAGGCCCTCGTAGTCCCCGTATCCCCACTCGACCAGGTCGTCCTCGGGCTCGGCCTGGTCGAACCCGGCGAGGATCGCGGTGCGCCGAGCGCGCTGCAGCGGGCTGGTGAGCACCAGGCCGAAGGCCTGCTGGCCCAGGACCGGTGCCAAGGCCCGCGCCGACAGCTCGCCGGCAGGCAGCAGTGGGATGTCGGTCTGCCCCGTATGGCGGCCGGCTTCGCTCCACTCGGTGGCGCCGTGCCGCACCAGCCAGATGGTCACCGGTCCATCGCTGTGCTGGTCATCGCGGGATGAGGGCCCAGTAGTCGAGGTCCAGCAGCACGCCGTCGGCGTACTTGCCGTCGTCGCGCTTGAGGGTCATTGCCTCGTCGCGGCCCTTCGTCGCGACGAGACGCAGCCGCAGCGCCCCGATCGAATCGGCCACCTCGGCCTTGTCGAGCACTTCGGACCAGGCGTAGACGGTGTCGCCGGCGAAGGCGGGCGAGGTGTGCGCGCCGGCGTTGATCGCGGCGATGATCTGGGCGTTTGCCAGGCCGTTGAACGACAGTGCGCGCGCCATCGAGATGATGTGTCCGCCATAGATGAGCCGATTGCCATCGGGGCGCGCCTCGACGTTGAAGTGCACCTTGGCCGTGTTCTGCCAGAGCCGAGTGGCCAGCTGATGCTCGGTGTCGGTCAGCGTCACGCCGTCGACGTGGTCGATCTTCTCGCCGACGGCGTAGTCTTCCCAGCGGTGCGGCTCGCCAGCGGCAGCGAAGTCGTAGGACGAGAAGTCCAGCCCTTCGGGGACGATGAGGTCCGCCGGATCCACGGCGTCCGCCAGATCGGGAATCTGCGTCTCCGGGGCTGGGGCGTCGAGATCGCGCTTGTGCACCATCACCCAGCGAGCCCACTCCAGAGCGGTCTCACCGCGCTGGTTGACGGCAGTCGAACGCACGTAGACCACGCCGCTCTTGCCGTTGGAGTTCTGCTTCAGCCCGATGACCTCGGACGACGTCGACAGCGTGTCGCCGGGAACGACCGGCTCGCAGAACCGCAGCTCGGCGTAGCCCAGGTTCGCCACCGCATTCAGCGAGATGTCCGGGACCGTCTTGCCGAAGGCGATGTGGAAGGCGATCAGCTCCTCGACCGGATGCCGGCCAAGGCCCACGCTCCTGGCGAACTCCGCCGACGACGGAATGGCAAAGCGTGTCGGGTACAGCGAGCCGTACACGGCGCGATCACCCTCGGTCACGGTGCGCGGCGTCGCGTGCTGGATGACCTGGCCGAGGGTGAAGTCCTCGAAGAAGTTGCCGGGATTCGTCTTGGTGGGAGCGTTTGTCACGCTGTCCATCGTCCCGTATGGACGTCAGGAGCGATCGACGAGGTACGTCGCGACGGGCTCGGCAAAGCCCTTCAGGCTTACCGGCTGGCGTTGCGTGTAGCCGAAGTCGTCCTCTGTCTGGAGAAACACCCGGTGGTCGACGAGCAGCTCCCGGGCCGTCGCATCGCCGCACAGACGCGCCGCGAGGTTCACCACGGTGCCGAGGGCCGTGTAATCGTTGCGTCCGTCGTAGCCGACGATTCCGAGCGTCGCGTGTCCCAGCGCCATCCCGATGCCGTAGCTCAACTGGTAGCCGCGGCGATGCCACGCCGGTTCCAACGCATCGAGTGCATCAGCGATCGCCAGCCCCATCTCAACGACGCGTTTGGCCGGCTCGTCACAGGGCACCGGGTCGTTCAGGTACGCCATGAGCCCGTCCCCCTCGAAGGAACCAAGCGTCGCGTGGAACGCCGTGATCTGCTCGCCTGCCGCCGCGTAGTAGGCGTCCAGAACCTCCATGACTTCCTCGGGCTCGACCTGCTTGGTGAAAGCGGTGAATCCCCGTAGGTCGCAGAACAGCACGGCGATCTCCCGGCGATGCGGAGCCAGGCGTGACTCGTCGCTGGACTCCAGGACCGCCTCGGCGACCGGCGCCGACAGGAACCGGCGCAAGCGGCTGAACCGCTCCACCTCACCGACCTGCTCGGCCACCTTCGCCTCCAGATTGGCGTTCAACCCAGCGAGTTCCGCTCGAGTCTGGCGCTCGACGTCCCTTGACTGCTCCAGCTGGTCAATGAGTCCCCCCGTCAGATACCCGGCAGCCATCAGCGTCGACGCGATGAAGACAAGCAACGCCCACATCGGCCACGGGGATTCTGACAGCGCTTCGACGAGGGCATGTGCAACGACGACCAACCCGACGACAAGCGTCGCCAGCCACCGCACCAGCGCGTAGAAGGCGAGTATCGCGATGATCGGGTATGCGATTGCGATGATTCCGGATTCCGGATACCCCGTCAGCAACAGCGCCAGCACCAGTCCTACGACCGACGACACGATGAGCGCGAAGACAGCCGGTGCCCAGCACCTTTCCAACGCCGCCGGGCTTCCGAGAAGCCCAAACAACAATGTGGCGAGCCCAACCGACGCTGACGCGATTTGCAACACAAGATGTGCGCCAGGGTGCGGGAGCAAGTCCCGACCCCAGAGCTGAAGCAAGAATCCGCCGAACGCGAAGGTCAGCCAGAGCGCCCCGGCGATCAGCGCTATGCGCCGCATCTCGCTGGTCTCTCGCAGGCGAACTCCGAAGCGCGCTGCGCCCGTCATGTTCGCAGCGTAGGCCGCTTCACCCCGTCATTGCGGGCGAACCGGGTCTAGAGCTCAGCCGGATTGACCGGCAGCCTGGCCAGCAGCTCCTGGCCCTGCGCGAGCAGGTTGTGCTCGGTCAGCACCTCGTAGCGGCCCGGCACCACCTTGGTGATCGAGCTGAAGTCGCGCTGGCCGCGGGTGGCGAGGTAGCCGATCAGCGCCCAGACGGCCCCGAAGATGATGCCCAGCACGACGCCGGTCAGCACCGTCGCGAAGTACGCGCCGCCTTTGGTGAATATGCCCAGCAGCAGCCCGACGAGCAGGCCGAGCCATGCCCCGGACGCAGCGCCGGCTGCGAGGACGCGTGGCGTGGTCAGGCGTCCGGTGACCCGTTCGACCTGCTTCAGGTCGGTTCCGACGATGAGGACGTTCTGCACCGGGAAGCCCTCGTCCGAAAGGAAGTCGACTGCCTTCTGGGCGCCGGCGTAGTCGTCGTAGACCCCGAGTGACTGCGGATATTTCAGGGAGAAGATCTCAGCCATGCCCGCAGCGTACGGCCTCGGCGGAACTCCCTGTGCACGGCACGTTGACGGCTGGGCACTTCCGGCCCCAAGATGTCTCAAACGTCATCAAATGACTTGAAACGTTCCATTCGGGGGGATGGCCACATGACTACTCATATTCCTGACCTTGCGTCCGTCGACCTGTCGACCGCCTTGAACCGCCTGGCCGGATGCCTGCTGGTCGGCACCTTGGCATGGGCCGGCCTGGTGACCCTTCTGGCGTCGTGGGCGCCAACAGCGCGCTGGGCGCGGGCCATCACGCCGCGGGCCCTTCGCGTCACGCTCTTCACCGCCGTCTCGAGTGCCTTGGCGGTCAGCCCAGCGCGCGCGGCCAGTGACCTCGACGGCCTGCCGCTGCCGAGCCGCGGCGTCACGGTCGCCGCTGAGGCCACCGGGGGCCACGTGGTCGCTGCCGGCGAATCGCTCTGGGCGATCTCGGCTCGCGCGCTGCCACCGGAGGCCGGGCCGGCGGACGTGGCGCACGAAGCGGCCGCGTGGTACCAGCGCAACCGAGCGCTGATCGGGCCCGATCCCAATCTCATCCACCCCGGGCAGGTCCTTCTCGCACCCGAGGGCCTGCGATGAGGACCGCCACGGCGCTCGAGGTCAGGCACCCGTTTCTCGGCGCCACGAGCGAGCCGACGCTGGGGCAGATTCCCCTGCCGTTTCCGGACGCGGCGCCCGTCGTGCCCGCTCCCATCGAGCGCGATGCGCTGGCCGGCACCACGGTGCTCCGCCAGAAGGCCGGTCACTTCATGCAGGCCCTCGTCGAGGTCCTCGCCGGGGAGCGTCCTCCGCGCCAGCTGGCGGCGTGGATGTCGCACGACGTCTACGACCAGATGCTCAAGCGCCTCACCGTCCGAGCGCGCGCTCCGCGCCGAGCGGGCGTGCAGCATCGCGCCCGCGTGGTCTCGGTACACGTCGCGATGGTCGACGCCGACACCGCTGAGATCGCCGCACGCTTCGTCCAGCGCGGTCGCTCACGCGCCATCGCGGTGCGGCTGGAGCTGCGCACCAACCACCGCTCGGTCAGCCAGTGGCTGTGCACCGCGATCTGCTGGGGATGACAGGCCGCCAGCGGCAGTTCGAACTCAGTCCTTGAAGAGCGAGGTCACCGAACCGTCCTCGAACACCGCGGCGGTGGCCTGTGCCAACAACGGGGCGATCGAGAGAACGGTCAGCTTGTCGAACCGCTTGTCGTCGTCCATCGGCAAGGTGTTGGTGACGACGATCTCGCAGGCGGAGCAGTTCTTGAGCCGGTCGACGGCGGGGTCCGAGAACACCGCGTGCGTGGCAGCGACGACGACGTCCTGAGCCCCGGCTTCGACGAGCGCCTCGACGGCTTGGATGATCGTGCCGCCGGTGTCGATCAGGTCGTCGACGAGGATGCAGGTGCGGCCCTCGACCTCACCGACGACCCGGTTGGCCTTCGACTCGTTCGGCTTGTGCGGGTCGCGCGTCTTGTGGATGAAAGCCAGCGGCGCCTGCAGCTGGTTGGCCCACGACTCGGCGACCTTGATGCGGCCGGCGTCCGGCGATACGACCGCCAGGTCGCGCTTGCCGTACTTCTTGCGGACGTGCCGCGTCAGGATCGGCATCGCCAGCAGGTGGTCGACCGGCCCGTCGAAGAATCCCTGGATCTGGGCGGTGTGCAGGTCGACGGTCATCAGACGGGCGGCGCCCGCGGCCGTGAACAGGTCGGCCATCAACCGGGCCGAGATGGGTTCGCGACCGAGGTGCTTCTTGTCCTGACGGGCGTAGCCGTAGAAGGGCAGGATCACGGTGATGCGCTTCGCCGACGCCCGCTTGAGTGCGTCGATCATGATGAGCTGCTCCATGATCGCGTCGTTGATCGGCGCGGCATGACTT
>DATLCL010000212.1:0-13733 GCA_035526415.1 Aeromicrobium sp. | reverse complement strand
GAGGGCGACGGCGACCTCGACGCCGCTGTCCGCCAGCGGTCGCGGCAGCAGTTCCTCGGCACGCTGGATCCGGTGGAAGACGGTGTTGCGATGCGCGTAGACCTCGTCGGCGGTCTTGGACGCGTTGTACATGTGTCGGATGTAGACCCGCACGGTGTCGCGGAGCTCTCCGTCAGCCGCCCCGAGGTCGCCGAGGACGCGGGCGACGAATTCGCGGGCCGCCTGCTCGTTGTGCGCGCCGAGCGCAGCCAACGAGACGTCGTGGAATGTCGCCATCGGGACGGTGCCGACGCGGACCATCAGCCGTTGTGTTTCGATCGCCTCGTAGTGGCTGCGCCGGAAGCCGTCGATCCCCGGGGCCGTCGAGCCGAGAGCCAGTCGCACCTGCGGGAAGCCGGCGAGGATGGGGATGAGGCGCTCCTTGGCATCACCGTTGGGATTGTTGACCCACACCCACATCGACGACGAGGTCGCCGGCACGACCAGCGCCTTCGCCCCGTGCTCGGCCGCGCAGGCCGCGAACTTCTCCGCCACCTGCCGCAGCGCCGGCTGATCGGGAGCCGCCGGATCAGTCCAAATGATCGACGCCAGGTGGTCCCCGCCGAGCGGGTACTTGAGGCGGTACGCCGCGAGCTCCTCGTCGATCGGCGTGCCATCGAGGATGCGGGTCGCAGTCTGCAGCTTCAGTTCGTGCGTGGCACCGGCCTGGTTGTTGTTCTCCTCCGCGACGAACGCGTTGATCTGCGAGACCGTCTCGTCCACCCAGCGCGACAGCGAGGTGGATGCCACGTTGAGTGCGTCGTTCAGCGTCTCGAGGTCCGGTGCGCTCTCAAATGCGATGCGCATCCAGGCGCGCCACAGGGCTTCGCGACCAGCCGAGTAGGCGGCCCAGAGGTCCTGCGCCGCACCGCGGCGGTTGAGTGTGCGAGCCAAGCCGACGACCGGCGCGACCAGCGTCGGCTCGGGGCGGCTCATCGGGGAGCTCTGCATGGACCGGAGCCAGTACGTCACGTTCTGGCGGGTCGATGCCAGCGTCTCTTCGGTCAGCGTCGGGAAGTTGACGAAGCGCTCCTGGATCGGCCCGAGCGCGGCCGCCTCTACTTCAGCGAGCACGCCGTTGTCAGCGTCGAGAGCCCGTGTGGCGACGATGCGAATGAGGTCTTCGACCTTGCTCGTCAGGTCGTCGATCTCCGTCGTGAGGTCCTGTCCGATCACCATCAGTCCACCAGCCTTGGCATCAGTTCGCGCACCCGTGCGGCGAGTTCGTCGAGTGCCTTCCTGCGCCCACAGAGGTGCGCGAGGAGGGCCTGTTGAAAGAGTCCGTCGAGCAGGGCGTATGCGGTGGCCGGTGCCACGGCGGGCTGGCGCCCACCGAGTTCTGCGTAGCGCCGGACGACCCGCCAGATCATGTCCTCGAGCGTCTTGTCGATCAGGAGCACGGCATCGCGCAGCGAGGTCTCGAACATGGACTGCGAGCGCAGGTCGTACCAGAGCCGGTGCATCGGGGCTTCCGCCACGAGCGTCTCGACCAGCTTGTCGGCGAACGCGTCGGCGAGTTCCTCGGCGGTCGTCGAATCGGCGACGACGCCGTCGTACCGGCGGACGCATGTCTCCTTGTACTGCCGGACGCCACAGACGATCAGGTCGAGCTTGTCGTCGAAGTAGTAGTGCACGACGCCATGGCTGAACTCGGAGTTCTGCGCGATCTCCCGCAGCGAGGTTCGCGCATAGCCCAAGTCACCCAGGGTGCGAAGCGCCGAGGCGGCGAGCGCCCGTCGGCGCTCGTCGTGTTTGTCCGCGGGGGGCCGTCGGGCTGGCCGCGTCCTCTTCTTGATTGTCGCGGTCTTGGTCACAGCGCCCACCATAACCCGAAATCTTGGAGATTTGGACAATTGTCCAAAAAAGTCTTGACAGATGTCCAAACCCGCCGGAAGTGTGATCGGCGTCACCTGACCGAAACAAAGGAAGTCTTCTCATGACCGACCTCTCCGGACGGCGCGCGCTTGTCACAGGCGGCGCGCAAGGCCTCGGCGAAGGCATGGCAGGGGCGCTGGCCCGCGCCGGAGCACACGTCGTCGTCGCCGACGTTCAGGACGACCTCGGTGCGAAGGTCGCTGAATCGCTGGGCGAGGGCCACGGATTCGTACATCTCGACGTCACCGACGAGTCCTCGTGGGAGGCGGCGATCGCGAGCGCAACCGACCAGCTCGGCGGGCTCGACATCGTCGTGAACAACGCCGGTGTCGAGATCACCAGCCTGGTGGTCGACCTCGACCCGGCCGACATCACGAAGATGCTCAACATCAACATCCTGGGTACAGCGCTCGGCACCAAGCACGCTTTCCTGGCGATGCGTCCGGGAGGCGTGGCTGGCGCGGGCGGTGTCGTCATCAACGTCGCCTCGGTCTCGGCGACCATTGCCTTCCCGGCCATCAGCATCTATTCGGCAACGAAATCGGCGGTCGACCGCTTCACGCGCGTCGCCGCGATGGAGAGCGGGAAGCTGGGCTACGGCGTCCGCGTGAACTCCATCTACCCGGGCCTCGTTCCCACCGAGATGGGTGCCGGACTGGCGGCGGACGTAGCCCAGATCGGCCTGTTCGGCTCGCCGGACGAAGCCGTTGCCGCCGTCATCGACCTGACGCCGTCCGGCCGACTCGGCACCGTCGAGGACATGGCCGACGCTGTCGTCTTCCTCGCCTCGGATCAAGCGAAGTTCATCAATGGCGTCGGCCTGCCGGTCGACGGCGGAATGGGGATGTGAACCATGGCCACCACCAAGCCAGTCGTCGTCTACGGAGCGTCCGGGTACACCGGTCGGCTCGTCTGCGAGTTCTTGCGCGACTACGGGATTCCGTTCGTCGCCGCTGGTCGCGACGCGACGAAACTCAAGGACGCAATGGAGTCCCATGTCGCGGGCATCGAGACCGCCGACTACGAGATCGCCGAGGTCAACCACGACGTCGAGTCCCTGACCGAGCTGTTCCGCGGTGCCAAGGTCGTGTGCAACATGGTCGGCCCGTTCGCCCGGTTCGGCCACGAGACCGTTCAGGCGGCACTCGCCGCGGGCGTGCACTACATCGACACCACCGGCGAGCAGGACTGGGTCCGCGACTGCGACGAGAAGTACGGCCAGGACTTCGCCGCGGCCGGGCTGCTCCTCTCGCCCGGCATCGCCCAGATGTACACGACCGGCGAGATCGCCGCTGAGCTCTGCCTCGAGACTCCGGGCCTGGACACCCTCGACATTGCGGTGTTCTGGGGGGGCAGCCCGACGATCGCCTCGACACAGACGATCCTGTACAACTCTGCGACGGCGCCGGCGGCGCATCTCGTGCGCAATGAATACGTCGAGCACGACCCGACCGAAGGGCACGCCCAGCTCGCGATCCCCGGACAGCACGAGCTCGGCCTCGCGCTTCCGTGGGGTGGGACCTCGCACCCGGTTTGGTACAAGAACGACCCGCGGGTCCAGAACTGCAAGGCTCTCGGAGGCGTGTTCAACAAGGCGCTGATGGTCGGCGTGCCGCAGATCGTCGGTGCTGCCCTCGAAGCCACGAAGGACATGGACGCCGACGACAGGAACGCCGCGCTGGAGGCGACGGCCCGTGAGGTGATGAACGTGATGCCGCCGCGGGAAAACCCATGGGTGAACAAGTCACTTGACTCGGTCCACGCCTCGGGTCCGCTGGCCCGCGCACACTGCGTCATCCACGGCAATCAGAACTACAAGCAGACTGGTCTGCTTCAGGCGTACGCGGCGCAGCAGTTGATCGCCGACGCGCAGAAGAGAGTGGGGTTCGCCTCCGGCTGCAAGGCGTTCGGCCACCGCGAGCTGCTCGGCGTCCTGCGCGCCTACGGCTTCGTGGCCGAGCCCGTGCTCACGGTTCAGGCCTGATCCGGATGCGATTGGTCGACTACCTGGACAAGGGCGCCTCGATGGGTCTCGACGCTCCCTGCCTCGTCTGTGACGGCGAGACCATGACGTACGGCGACACCATCGACCTGTCGAACCGGATCGCCTCGGCGCTCGTCGCCCACGGCGTCGAGCAGGGCGACAAGATCGCGATTCTGTCGTCGAATGATCCGGTCGCGTTCACGACCGTGTTCGGGATTTCGCGAGCCGGCGCCGTGTGGTGCCCGATCAACCCACGCAACGGGGCGGCGGAAAACCGTGAGGTGCTCGACATCTTCGACTGCTCGGTGTTGATCTTCAAGGCGGCCTACGAGCCGCTTGTCAACGAGATTCGAGGCGATCTTCCCAAGGCCAAGACGCTGGTGTGCATCGACGGTGAATTCGACTATGCGGTCTCGTGGGACGAGTTCCTCAGCAAGGGCGTGGAGCCGGTCGACCGGCCGGCGCTCGACGACTGGGTCCTGATGGCGGGCACCGGCGGTACAACGGGAACACCCAAGGGCGTCGTACTCACGGGCGTCAACATCGAGATCATGTCGGCGATTGCGCTGATGGCCTACCCGTTCGAGGGCCGACCGACGTATCTCGCCCTGGCTCCACTCACCCACGCCGCCGGCGTCATGTGCTTCCCGGTCCTGGCCAAGGGCGGGCAGGTCGTCATCATGCGGGCGCCCGATGTCGGCGGCTTCCTGGAGAACATCCAGAAGCACCGCGTCACGCACACCTTCCTGCCACCGACCGTCATCTACATGGTGCTCGACCACGAGAAGCTCGAAACGACGGATCTGTCGTCGCTGCAGTGCTTCTGGTACGGCGCGGCGCCCATGTCGGCAACCCGCCTGGAGGAGGCGCTGACCCGTATTGGGCCGGTCATGGCGCAGATCTTCGGCCAGACCGAGGCGCCGATGATGATCTCGACGATGGCGCCGGCCGACCACTTCAATGCCGACGGGACCGTCGCGAAGCACCGGCTTTCCTCGGCGGGCATCCCGGCGCCGCTGGTCAACGTCGCGATCATGGCCGACGACGGCACGATTCTGCCGCAGGGAGAGCGCGGGGAGATCGTCCTTCGGTCGACCCTGGTGATGCGGGGCTACTACAAGAATCCGGAGGCTACGGCCGAAGCATCGGCCCATGGCTGGCACCACACCGGCGACGTCGGATACGTCTCCGACGAGGGCTTCCTCTACATCGTCGACCGGGCAAAGGACATGGTCATCACCGGCGGGTTCAACGTGTACTCGTCCGAGGTCGAGCAGGCCGTGATGGCGCACGATGCCGTCGCCGACTGCGCCGTGATCGGCCTGCCGGATGAGAAGTGGGGGGAGCGCGTCACCGCGGTCGTCATCCTGCGGCCCGGCCAGAGCCTCGCTCCGGGCGAGCTCACGGCCTTCGTCAAGGAGCGGATCGGCTCAGTGAAGGCGCCCAAACAGGTCGAGGTTTGGGATGACCTGCCGCGCTCCAAGGTGGGCAAGGTCCTCAAGACCGAGGTGCGCAAACAGCTGCTAGACGCCTGAGTCTCAGCTGTTCTCCGGAGGGTCGGCCGGTGGCGCCCCGGTCATGTACCGGTGCATCAACGAGTCGGGCCGTGCCGGTGGCTTTGGCGGACGGTGTGGGATGACCCGCCCCTCAGCTTCGTCCCAGAATCCGTCGGCGATCCGCCAGATCCGGTGGGCAAGACGGCCGATCCACCCGGTGTGGGGCGTGTAGGCATGGGGTCGGGTCGGCGCCTTCTCCTCGGCAGACGTGAAGCGTTGCGCCAGACGCCGAGTTTCGGCTGCACTCAGGGATTCCCTCAGCTGTTCGACCAGTACGGCTTCGCGGTGGGCGAGGCCGTCGAGATGACGGTCGATCTCGCGCCACAGCTCGTCCCAATCCGTGTCGGCCGTCGCCGCACCGTAGACGCGTGCCTTCAGTTCGTGGAGCACCTTTTCGAGCTCACGCACATGACGCACGTAGTCGCGCACCGACTCGCCTCCGTACGCCGTCGACGACTTCACGGCCGGCAGCAGTACGTCCGCCACCGCGACCAGGTGTCGGCTCAGGACGGCGGAGAAGGTGTCAGAGGTCCGGTGTCGGATGCGCGGTTCCTCGGCTGAGGACTCGGCTGCTTCGGCCGCGTCGGCGAACTCGCGGATGCGCCGGTGTCCGGAATCCAGCGTGGATTCCAACAGTGAGGTCATTGGCCATCACCTCCGCTACTTCAAGATTCCCCCTGCTCCGGGTCAGAGGCAAGGGTCTGTAGGCCCCCAAGCTCTTCGCTGCGCTCCGAGCAGAGGGAACCCCATCCGCGCCACGGCGCGGGTTGCCGAGCCGTAGGCTCGGGATCGTGCGCATTTCGCTTCCGAAGCTCGGGCCCTGGGACCAAGATCCGGCGTGGGCCCACTTCTACGACTGGTCAGTCGAGCATCCACGAGTCGGGGGGGCGATCTGGAAACTCGGCCTCGGCAGTGATCTCGGCGAGCTGCACCGCGCCACCGACGAGATCGGACGGCAGCCGACAGGTGCCGCGGTGCTGGACATCCCGTGCGGCGGAGGGGTGGCACTCCGCGGCCTTCGCCCCGATCAGGGCGTTCGCTACGTCGCCGCGGATATTTCGCCGGCGATGCTGGACCGGACGATGGATGCGGCCCGAGAACGCGGCGTCGAGGATCAGGTCGATCCGGTCAATGCCGACGTCCATGCCTTGCAGTTCGATGACGGCGAGTTCGACCTCGTCGTCAGCTTCACCGGACTGCACTGCTTCCCGAGTCCGCGCGAGGCAGTGCTCGAGCTGGGTCGCGTCACCCGGCCGGGCGGGACGATCACCGGCAGCACGCTGTTGCGTACGTCGCTGCGCACCATCCCCATCACAATCGTGGGGCGCCGACTCAATCTTCTCGGACCTGGCGTCACGCCGGCCGAGCTCCCGGGCTGGCTTGAGGAAGCGGGCTATGTCGATGTCGGGATTCGAACGTCCGGGCCGATGGCGTACTTCCGCGGGACGCGCCGTTGAGGCTGGGTCAGGGCCCGTAATTCCGCGCCGAACCGGGGTGATGTCGATCTCAGGGCAATCTCAGGGTCGCGTCAGATTGGTGTCAGGCGAATTCGCCGACTAGAATCTGGGAGTCTTGGCCATGCTGCGGCTGCGCTCGCACACCCCCGGAGGACCATATGAACATCACCGTCGTTGGCAGCGGTTTCGTTGGCCAGGCCACTGGCAAGGGGTTGTCCAAGCACGGTAACAAGATCACCTTCCTCGACGTCGACCGCGACCGCCTCGCGTCGCTCCGCCAGGAGGGATTCCGGGCGCTACACCCGACGGAAGCCACCACCATCGACACTGATGTGACGATGTTCTGCGTGCCGACCCCGACGATTGGCGCCAAGTTCCAGTCGGACATCCTGCGTCAGGCCGTCGAGGAGTTCGCGTGGCGCCTGCGCGGCCACAACAAGTACCACGTGGCCGTCATCCGCTCGACGGTCCCGCCGAAGACCACCCGTGACTTCGTCCTACCTCTGATCGAGGAAGTCTCGGGCAAGAAGGCCGGCCGCGACTTCGGTCTCGTCATGCAGCCGGAGTACCTGCGAGAGGTCACCGCCGAACAGGACTTTGCCCGGCCGTGGTTCATCCTGATCGGTGAGCTCGATGAGAAGTCCGGTGACATCGTCGAGAAGATCTACCGCGACTTCGACGCTCCGATCGCGCGCGTCTCGCTGGAAGAGGCCGAGTTCCAGAAGTACGTCCACAACGTCTACAACGCCGTCAAGATCGCCTTCTTCAACGAGATGCGGGTCGTGGCCAACGCCGAAGGCTGGGATGCCCAGGCCATCTTCGAGGCCACCGCCGAGAGCTGCGAGGGCATCTGGAACCCGATGTACGGACTGCGCAACTTCGGGCCGTTCGACGGTTCGTGCCTGCCCAAGGACACCTCTGCGCTCCTCGAATGGGGCGACATGAACGGCTACCAGATGGAGATCCTGCGTTCCGTCATCGCCGAGAACCTTCGCCATGCCAGTGTCCTCGGACGCAACACGAAGGTTCGAAACCACGCTTTGGAAACAGTGCATGCCCTGGTCTGATCCGTTTCACTTCTTTCTTCTCTACGTTCCTCTCGGACTCATCGGCCTGTGGCGCTGGTCTTTCTGGTTGGTGCGCCGGATCGGTGCGGCCTCGTACCGTCCCAAGGTCAAGCCGTGGCCCGAGGGTGAGAAGTTCCTGAAGGTCTCCGTCGTCACGCCGGTCTACAACGAAGACCCTGACGTGTTCGACGAGGCCGTCCGCTCGTGGCAGCGCAATGGAGTCCACGAGATCGTCGCGGTCATCGACAAGTCGAACATCAAGCACATCATGCGCTGCCAGCGCGAGTATGTCGACGATCCGACGTCGGCGACCAAGTTCCGCCTGATCGTCACGCCCAAGCCGGGCAAGCGCGCCGCACTGTGCGACGGCATCGAGCTGGCCACCGGCGAGCTCATCGCGCTCGTCGACTCCGACACGATCTGGGACGATGACGTCCTCAGCAAGACCATTCCGCACTTCCAGAACCCGCGCATCGGCGCGGCGACGCTGGCCCAGCGCATCAGCAACCCGGACACGGTCGCCAACGTGCTGTTCGACATGCTGCTGTGGACCCGCTACAAGGAGGAAGTCCCGTTCCTGCTTGGCATGGGCCGCGTGTTCAACACGGTCTCAGGCCGTACCGCCTTCTACCGTCGCGAAGCGCTGCTCGATCCCAATACCGACAACATGCACGACTTGCGGCACGAGTTCTTCTTCGGCGCCCGCGCGATCTCGGGCGACGACAAGCGCCTGTCCCACCTGGTGATCCGCCAGGGCTGGGAGACGGCGTACGTCCGCGGACCGGTCGTCTACACCCCTGGCCTCGGCTCGATGAAGGCCTTCTTCAAGCAGCGGCTGCGCTGGACGCGCAATTCCTGGCGGGCTGATCTGCGGGCGGTGGCTCAGGGCTGGGTCTGGGCGCACCCGGCGCTGGCCTTGTTCATGATCGACCGTTTCGCACTGCCGTTCTTGATGCTGATCGGTCCGGTCGTCTTCACCATCTCCCTGCTCGATGGCCAGTACACATTCGCCGGCATCCTGATGACCTGGTGGCTGACCAGCCGTTTCGTTCGCGTCTTCGGGTACTTCCGCCTGCACCCCAGTCGGATCAGGTACCTGCCGGCGTACACCTTCTACAGTTACGTCAACTCGGCGCTCAAGATCTACGCACTGGGCACGCTGCGCGAGAACAGCTGGGCCACTCGCTGGAGCCAGAAGCGGGAAGCGAAGACCCGTAGCCGCAAGAGCGTGACGCTCTTCGAGGGCGTCACGATGCTGGTGATCTCCGGCTTCATACTCATGCATATCGCGCTGTCCTTCCGCAGCCAGGTGGGCGCCGATGTCCAGGCGCAGCCGACGTACAGTCGTGCTGCGCTCCAAGAAGACATCAAGAAGTTCAAGGGTGACCAGGCCAAGCCGCCCGGCCCCACCCAGATGGTCGACCAGAGCGAAATCGGCACGTATGTGGTCAAGGCCGGTGACACGCCGCAGAGTGTGGTCGTAAAGCTCGGAACTGACCGCAACACGCTCAAGCGGATCAACAACATCCGCGATCTCGATCGCATTTCCGTCGGTCAGGAGCTCCACTACTTCAAGAAGGTTGGGTCCTGATCGGTGGTACGCCAGAAATACCGCAGGCGCCGACACTTTTGGGCTAACCTGCGACCAGCCACTCTGCTGCTGCTCATCCCTGTCCTGATCAGCTTCGTCACGTTCGCCGTCGTTGGCACGGGCCTGTACCACTATCAGCTTGCGCGTCAGGCGGCCAAGCGGCTCGAGACACACGACTGGCAGGCCGCCCAGCAGATGATGAAGGACGCCGAGCCGAACTTCCGGCGCAAGTACGGCTACTACATGATCAAGCCGAATCAGACCCTCACGGAGGCGTCAGGGTTCCTTGGCGTGAGCGTCGACTCGCTGGAGAAGGACAACCAGGGCAGCCTCATCCCGGGTGCGACCATCAAGGTCCGTCCGATCGAGCGTCCGCTCAAGCCGCTCGAGGGGGAGACCCGCGGTATTGCGTCAGCGGTGGTCGAGGAGGTGGGCAGCGTCCTCTTCGTCAAGCAGTCGTACGGGCAGAACATCCCGATCCGGACGACCATCCCGGAGCTGGCCGAGCGCACGGCGGCGTTTGACGCGTTCGATGAGCGTGGCGACGGCACGTGGCGGCTGAACCGCACGATCTCGATCGAGGGCGACATCCGGCTCGATGTCACGTCGGATTCGGGGGTGAAACGGCTGGAGCTCCGCAGCGACCCCAACGACATCGCCGCCCTGACGTTCGACGAGTCGGCGGTGCTCTTCAGCGGCGTCACGGTCACCTCGATCAATTCCAGGACCGGCCAGCCCGATGGCAACTGGAAGGACGGCCGCGCCTTCGTCCGGATGAAGAACGGCCGCATGGACGCGATCGACAGCACTTTCACCTGGCTGGGCAACGGCCTGCCGGCCACTCAGACCAAGAAGGCACTGGCCAACAACGAGGTCCTCTCCGAGGGTGCCACGTACGGCTTTTCGTACCGCGTGTCGCCGACCGATCTGGGCACGCAGTACACGACCGGCTGGGTAGAGAACTCCACCTTCGAGAACAACCACTTCGGCGGCTACACCTACGGTGCGTCCGGCATGTTGTGGAAGGACAACCTGTTCACCCACAACGACGTATACGGCCTCGACCCGCACGACGATTCGAACAATGCGCTCGTCATCGGCAACCGCTTCCTCTACAACCACAAGCACGGGTTCATCGTGTCCAAGCGGTGCCTGTACAACGAGATCCGCAATAACGTCTCAGTCGGAAACGACCTGCACGGGTTCATGCTCCACCAGGACTCGGCGTACAACCTGATCGAGAACAACGTCTCGTACGGCAACTACGACAACTTCGCGATCTTCCACAGCAACTGGAACATCATTCGCAACAACAAGAGCTTCGTGCCGAGGTCGTCGCACATTCGTATCAACGATTTCGCCTACAACAACTACATCGAAGACAACGACCTGTACGGCGGCTCGCGCGGTGTCTACCTCTACGGCAGCGCCGGCTCCACCTACGTGGCGGACAACCTGTTCAACGACGTGCGCCGGCCCATCCACACCAAGGGCGCGACGTACACCTTCTTCGGCGACAACACCGCACCGTCGTTCAACTACGACATCGCCCCGGGCGACAAGTTCATCTTCGGCCAGAACGACATCGATCGGGGCGCCGACAAGATCCCGTCGCGGGCCGACGTCGAATCCGGTGAATACTCCCCGGGAGGCTGACGCATCGTGCGCGCAAGAGCCCGCCGCGGCAGGCTCAGCGGGAGAATAATCATCTCCGTCGTCCTGGCCGCCGCATTCTGCACGTCGATAGGGGCGCTGGTGTTCGCCATGCAGCCGCAGGCGAACAGCGGACCGGCGCCCAAGATCGACCTGCCGCAGTACGCGAGCGCCTCACCGGGTTCGATTTCACTGGCCGATACGCCATCGACGATGGTCCCGCGCGTCCCGCGGCTGAGCAGCAGCATCCCGAGCGGCATCATCAACCTCACCAACTGGAAGCTCACGCTCCCGACGGGTGGCGACGACGCCGAGGATGTCACGCAGCCGAAGCTGAGCAAGTTTCGCGATCCCCGCTTCTTCCACACGACTCCAGCAGGCGACGGCGTGGTCTTCCGCGCCCCAGTGGGCGGCGCTACGACGGGTAACTCGGAGTATCCGCGGTCCGAGCTGCGCGAGATGACCGCCGGCGGGAAGAAGGAGGCGAGTTGGTCGGGCAAGTCTGGCACCCACGTCATGACGATCACCGAGGCCATCACCGCGCTACCCCAGGGCAAACCTCAAGTCGTGGCCGGCCAGATCCACGACGACGAGGACGACGTCGTCATGGTCCGGCTCAATGGGACGAAGCTGTTCGCGGAGGCGGACGGAAAGCAGGTTGGTGTGCTCGATCCTGCCTATCAGCTGGGTACCCGCTTCACGGTGCAAATCGTTGCGACCCCCGGGCTCATTCGCGTCACCTACAACGGCATCAAGACTGTTGGACTCAAGCGCGACGGCAGCGACTACTACTTCAAGGCCGGCTGCTACACGCAGGCCAACGACGACAACAGCGACAAGGGCTCGTACGGCGAAGTGGTCATTAACGCCCTGACCGTCCAGCACTCCTGAGTCGCCGCGTCGAATCGGTGCATTTCGCGCCGTCCGGTAGCGTTGGGCTTCCGCGCCAAACGATCAGGCGTTCGCATTCCGGAAGGTTGGGTAGTGATCCGTACGGCACTTCGTCGGCCGCTGGTTCTCGTGGGAATCGGCGGCGTTCTGCTGGCCCTGTTCGTAGCGTTCATGGTGCTGTTCATCAGCGGCGACAACGAGCCGCAGGGTGGGCCGACCAAGTCGCCGTCCGAGGTCGGCTATCCCGCCGACGTGCTGGATCTCACGAACTGGAAGTTGACCCTCCCGGTCGACGGCGACGGCGACGATCGTGCCGACGAGATCCGCCAGCCCTGCCTGGCGGTGCCGTGTTACGACCCTTCGCGCAAGATGTACGACAACCCCCTGTTCAAGGTGCCGTTCACCAGCGTCTGGTTCCACGTCAACGACAAGCGAGACGGAGTGGTGTTCCGAGCCCCGGTCAACGGAGCTACCACCAGCGGCTCGGAGAACGCCCGCTCCGAGCTGCGCGAGCTGGCTCCCGCCGACAAGAACGGCGACGAAGTCGAGGCTCGCTGGTCGAACAAGGGAAGCGCAGTCCACACGATGGAGCTCGAGCAGGCGATCTTGGCCACGCCTCGGCGCTACCAGAGCGTGGTCAGCGCGCAGATCCACAACGACGATGACGACGTCATCCTCATCAAGTACCGGGACGGCCGGCTGTTCGCGGATGCCGATCGCGGCAACTTCGACGAGACCCTCGACGACAACTACCGGCTGGGCACACGGTTCAAACTGCGAATCCAGGCGACGCAGGGCTCGATCCGCGTCACCTACAACGACACCAAGACGGTGGTTTACAAGAAGGCCAGCGACACCATGTACTTCAAGGCCGGTGTCTACAACCAGTCGAACCTGGAGAAGTACCCCGACGAAGCACCGAACTCGTACGGCGAGGTCGTCATCTACAAGCTCAAAGTCACCCACGTCGGCGGCTCAGCGAACCATGAAGACGACGCGAACACCGCCGACAGCGATAGCAGCGACAGCGATAGCGACAACAGCGACAACGACTGATCGCCGCGGGTGACTTGCGTGGAAGGTAAGGCTATCCTTATCGACGTGATCGTGTGTCAGTGCAAGGTCGTCAGCGACCGGCAGATCGACGAGGCGCTCTCCGCGGGGGCGCGAAGTGTCTCGGCGGTGTGTCGTGCGACCGGCGCGGCGCGCGACTGTGGGACCTGCATCTTCACCGTCAAGGCGATGGTGTGCAAGCATCACTCCGACGAAGAGGTCCTATGGGAGGTCGAAGGTGCAGCCAGTTAGCCCCCGTGTCGTGGAACTACTGAACGAAGCACTCACCTTTGAGCTCACGGTCACGAACACGTATTTTCTGCACGCCCGGATACTCGACGGCTGGGGCCTCGGCGGGCTGGGCAAGGTCTTCTACGACCTCTCGATCGACGAGATGAAGGATGCCGACGAGCTCATCCAGCGCATCCTGCTGTTCGACGGGCATCCCAATGTGCAACGGCTCAACCCGATCAGCGTGGGCGAGGACGCCCGGGAAATGCTCGAGCTCGCGCTCGGGAGCGAAGTGGCTGCGGTCAAGCAGTTCAATGCCTCGGCGCAGGAGTGCCA
>DATLCL010000209.1:0-16512 GCA_035526415.1 Aeromicrobium sp. | reverse complement strand
GCACCACACGAACACGCTGATCATCGGCGCCGGCATCTCCGGCATCGGCGTTGCCTGCCGCCTCCGCCAGGAGCTTCCGGATCGCGACATCGCCATCCTCGAGCGGCGCGACGCGATCGGCGGTACCTGGGACCTGTTCCGCTACCCCGGCATCCGCTCGGACTCCGACATGTTCACCTTCGGGTACGACTTCCGGCCTTGGGACGAGCTCAAGGTCCTTGCCGACGGCGAGTCGATCCGCAACTACCTCGCCGCGACAGCCAGGGAGTTCGGCGTCGACGATCGAATCAACTACGGGCTCAAGGTGCTCTCGGCGGACTGGTCGAGCGCCAAGCAGACCTGGACCGTGACGGCAGTTCGCGAGGCCACCGGCGACACCGAGATCTGGACGTGCTCATTCCTTGTCACCGCTACCGGCTACTACAACCACGACCAGGGCTACCTGCCGGACTTCCCCGGAACTGACACATTCCAGGGCACCCGGATCCACCCCCAGCACTGGCCTGAGGACCTCGACTACACCGGCAAGAAGGTTGTCGTCATCGGCAGTGGCGCCACCGCCGTCACGCTGATTCCTGCCATGGCCGACGCTGCCGAGCACGTGACGATGCTGCAGCGATCGCCCTCATACATCTTCTCGCTCCCGTCGACGGACAAGATCACCGCCCTCCAGCGGCGCTTCCTGCCCCGATCGGCGTCGTACAAGCTCACCCGCGCGCGAAATATCGCCATGGCCCGCGCGATTTTCAAGACGTCGCGACGCTTCCCCGGTCCGGTGCGCTCGTGGCTGCTCGGTCAGGTGAAGAAGCAGGTCGGCGACGGCGTTGACATGGCTCACTTCTCGCCCACCTACGGGCCCTGGGACCAGCGGCTGTGCGCCTGCCCGGACGGTGACTTCTTCAACGTTCTGCGTGACGGCAAGGCGTCCATCGTGACCGACACCATCGAGAGCTTCACTCCGACTGGCGTCAAGCTGACGTCCGGTCGCGAGCTCGACGCCGACATCATCGTGACCGCGACTGGCCTGGCCGTGCAGCTGCTGGGGGGCGCTGGCCTGACCATCGACGGCCAACCTCTGGACCCGTCCACTCGGTGCACCTACAAGGGCGTCATGCTCGAAGGCGTGCCCAACCTGCTGTGGGTCTTCGGCTACACGAATCTGTCGTGGACGACGAAGGTCGGTCTGAGCTCCAGCTACCTCGTCCGACTGTTCAAGCACATGGACCAGATGGGCAAGAGCGTCGCCGTCGCTGCCGGTGCCGGCGCCGGCGCCGACAAGGTCGACGAGAGCTTCCTGTCCGGTGAATTGTCGTCGGGTTACCTGCAACGCGGTGCGCACGTGCTGCCGCGCCAGGGCCGCGAATACCCGTGGCGGACGGTCCAGGACTACCGGCACGACAAGAAGGTCCTGCTCTCCGGCCCGATCGACGACGGGGTCCTGACCTTTGCGGCCGCCCAGGCCAAGGAACCCGTCGCCGTCTGAATTCTGTGACGCTGGCGCGATCAGTCAGTTCACCACCCGGAAATGCGTCGCGGCTAGTCTGAATCCGTGACCGACTTCGACGACCTGTTGGCCGCCAATCGCGCCTACGCCGGAAACTTCGAGTACTCGGGGTTCGACGGCATTGCCAAGGCCGGCGTTGCGGTCGTCACCTGCATGGATTCGCGGATCGACCCGCTCGGCATGATCGGCCTGTCCCCCGGTGACGCGAAGATCCTGCGCAATCCCGGTGGCCGCGTCACCGACCAGGTGCTCGTGGCCCTGGTGCTCGGCGTCACCCTGCTCAAGGTCGACCGTGTGCTGATCATCGAACACACCCGCTGCGCCATGGCGTCGTCCACCGAGGACGAGTTGCGGCGTCGGGTGGGCAGTGAGGCCGGCACGGACGCCTCGTGGATGTCACTGGGTGTGATCGACGACCAGATCGCCGCCGTCCGCGATGACGTCGCCAAGGTGAAGGCCCACCCGTTGATCGGCGACCACGTTGCCGTCGGCGGCTTCATCTACGACGTCGACACCGGCGTTCTCAAACCGGTCGACTGATCGGCGGCCGGCGTCACGGCCGGCCATGTGAAAGCCGTCACGGACAGGCCAAGTTACCTGCGCGACATGTTCTCGTCACGTAATATTCATTTTGCCCGCGAACGGAGTCCGTTGGACTACCGTCGTTAACGCACCAAAACCCACCTTCGGATCCCGCCGAAGGTACCGACGGATTCATGCGACATTCCGTCGCACAACAGCACCGAGAGCCTCGGTTCGAGACCCCCCGACCGACAGAATCGAGACGCCAGAAATGAGTGTTCCAGCAGACGCCGTTGCGTTGCTCGGCCGTGCCGGCCTGGATCTGCTCACCCTGCTGGTTTTGGTCGGCTGGCTCTACAAGAGCCAGCAGTCGCTGCCCTCGATGCCGCTGATCTTCACGTCGCTCAATGTCGGAATCTTCGCGGCGGTCACGGCCTTCACTTCCCTGCCGAGCGTGCTCACGGCTGGCTTGGGCTTCGGATTGTTCGCCATCCTGCAGATGATTCGTCTGCGTAGCGCGGCCTTCACCATCAAGGACGTTGCATTCACCTTCCTTGTGCTCATCACGGGCTTGATCAACGCGCTGCCGCACCTGGCCTGGCCCCTTCTGATGGCGCTCGACATCGGGATCATCTTGGCCGTCGCAGTCACTGACACCGCGCGCGACGCCAAGGTCACGCGGGTCATGCAGCTGACCTTGGAGAAGGCTTACTCGGACCCGGCCGAGGTACGGGCCATGTTGGAGGACCGGCTTGGCGTCGCTATCGAGAGCGTGGTCATCAAGGAGATCGACTTCGTACGTGACACGACCGATCTCAAGTTGTCGTATTTCGTTGATCCTGCCTGGGGTTCTTCTGCCTCGGACGAGATGACGGACAGCGCCGAGGAGATGTACGAATCATGACCGCGGTCGCAACCGACACCCGCGTATGGGATCGCGTCCGCCCGGACCAGTTCGCGGACGATCCCATGGTGCGCCGGCTCCGTCTCCACGCGCTCCAGCCGGTCGGGTTGGAGACGTTGATCGAGCACGCCGCGCTCATGCAGCGCGTTGACCGCAAGTACGTCGCGCCGCTGAAGGTCGTGCGCAACCTGGTCAACACGGTCCGCGACACGCACCAGGTCCTGTCCATCGACGGCCGCCGCTACACCACGTATCGCACGCTCTACTTCGATACCGACAACTTCACGTCGGCCCGCGAGCACATCCAGGGCCGGCGCCGGCGCTGGAAGGTGCGGACTCGCCTGTACGTCGAAGACGAGCTCCATCGCGTCGAGGTCAAGACCAAGGACAACCGGGGCAGCACCGTCAAAGTCATGGGTGTCAGCCACCCGGACCACTACGGCGTCCTCGACGGCAGCGACCGCGACTTCGTTGCCTCGTACCTCAGTGACTTTCCGCAGATCGACGTGCGAGGCCTCGTGCCCGCCGCAGAGGTCCGCTACAAGCGCGCCACGTTGACCGATCTGGCCGCCGGAACCCGCGTGACCATCGACTGGGGATTGAGCATGCACATGAACAGCGGTGACGTCTGGCTGGACGACCGGTTCGCGATGGTCGAGACCAAGGGTCCGCTCGCCCTGAGCGGTGTCGACAAGGCGTTGCACGAACTCGGTGTTCGACCTCGCGGGTTCAGCAAGTACGTCGCGGCGGCGTCGACCCTGACCGACGGCATCCCTGCCAACGGCTTCGCATCGCTGCGGGCCGGCGGCATTCTCCACAGCCACTCGATGGCAGTCTGAGATATGACAACGGAAAAGCGCCAGCGCCTGATCTATGCCCTCATCGCGGTTGCTGCCGTCATCGCCACCGCCTTTGGGACGTCCAATGGTCGCTTCCTCGGTGTCACTCCAACCGTGAGCACGACCGCGCCGACTCCAGTCCCCGCAGATCCCGTCGACGCCCAGCCGGCGCCCGCTCTCTTCTCCAGCAAGGATCTGCTGCCGATCGGCGCTCGGCTGACCCGGCAGTACCAGCGAGCCGAGTCGGACATCGACAACTTCTACGCGGACCAACCGAGCGGCAGCACCGTCGACGACGCGGCCTTCGCGGCCTGGGCCGCCGACCAGGTCGGATTCCAGTCCTTCGCCCAGGTAGACCTTGCCCGATCAGCCAAGCGGGATCGGGCCGCCCGGTGGTTGGGCTTGCACGGCTGTCGCGACGTATGGACCTCCTACGTCCTGGCCCAGAAGCGCTTCCACGGGGCAGGCGATCAAGTGGCCAAGAAGTCGGAACTGGCCGCTGTCCTCGATCTTGCCGTACGCATCACGACATCAGCACAGAAGCAGTTCGCCGCTGGCAAGGACGTAACCCCTCAAGCGCCCTGCGCACCGCGTGACGCCGGAGCCCGCGAAGCATGCGACTGTTCCTTCCCCTCTTCGACGGCTGCCATGAGCGCGGCCGCGCGCACGTACCTCGCCGCACTCGAGCCGAGGGCCAGCAGGCAATACGCGTGGATGGAGCGCCAGGTCGACCTGGCTCAGGTCTACCAAGGCTCGGAACTTCCCGGTGACACCGAGGCAGGGGCCTATATCGGGTACCTGGTTGGGCGGTACTTCGTGGCATCCCGTGGCTACCCCGAGCCGACGCCTAGGCCGACGGCCGCCACGACCCAGTGATCGCGGCGATCATCGCCGTTCCGCTTCGCCTCCGGCGGTTCGTGGATACGCTGACGCCATGACCGTCTCCCCCGACATGATCGACCTGTTGGGACGTGCCGCGCTCGACCTTCTCACGATGCTGTTGCTGGTCGGCTGGCTCTACAAGAGCCAGCAGTCGGTCCCGTCGATGCCGCTCGTGCTGTCCTCGCTGAACGTCGGCATCTTCGCCGCGGTGACGGTGTTCACGTCCGGTAGGAGCGTTCTTTCCGCCGGCGTCGGGTTCGGCTTGTTCGCGCTGCTGTCCATGCTCCGGCTCCGCAGTGCCGCGTTCACCATCAAGGACGTCGCCTTCACGTTCCTCACGCTGATCACCGGCCTGGTGAACTCGCTGCCGACCAACCGATGGGGCATGTTGATCAGCGTCAACCTTGCAATCTTGCTGGTCGTGCTCCTCACGGACACGCATCGCGAGTCCAAGACGACGCGGGTCATGGCGGTCTCCATCAAGGAGGCCCATTCCGATGCGGCCCTCCTCCGTGCGGCCGTCGAGGAAAAGCTCGGCATGGCCGTCGAGAGCATCGTCATCAAGGAAGTCAACTTCGTGAAGGGCATCACCGACCTGAAGGTCGAGTACTACCCTGACCCGTCGCTGGGCCGAGCCGTGTCGGAGAGCATGGCCGACAACAGTTCCGGCCGCGGAGACGACTGAACTGGATTGGCGCCGGCGGCCGGGCTACGCCCGTCCGGCGACGCCCAAGCAAGCCATCCCGACTGACCGCGACCGGCCAAGCCGGATCGCTAGCAAAGCGCTGCGGACGGCTCAGGCGTCGATCATGTCGGCGTCGAGTTCGTAGGCACTCTGGACGATGAAGTCCTTGCGTGGCGCCACCTCATTGCCCATGAGCAGTTCGAACACTGCGGCTGCCGCTTCGGCATCGTCGACGGTGAGTCGTCGCAGTGTGCGATGCCGCGGGTCCATCGTGGTCTCGGCCAACTGGCCTGCGTCCATCTCGCCGAGGCCCTTGTACCGCTGGACCGGGTCCTTCCACCGCACGTTCTTCTTGGTCAGCTCGGCGAGTTTCCGCTGCAGTTCGGCGTCCGAGTACGTGTAGATGTAGCGCTCCTGCCCCTTCTTGGGGTTCGTCAGCTCGATCCGGTGCAGCGGCGGGACGGCAGTGAAGATCCGCCCTTCCTCGACCAACGGCCGCATGTAGCGGAAGAACAGGGTGGCCAGCAGGCAGCGGATGTGGGCGCCGTCCGAGTCGGCGTCGGCCATGAAGATCACCCGGCCATAGCGGGCGGAGTCCAGGTCGAACGTGCGCCCGGATCCGGCGCCGACGACCTGGATGATCGATGAGCATTCGACGTTCTTCAGCATGTCGCCGACGGTCGCCTTCTGGACGTTCAGGATCTTGCCGCGGATGGGCAGGAGCGCCTGGAACTCAGAATCGCGAGCCGATTTGGCGGTCCCGAGGGCGGAGTCGCCCTCGACGATGAACAGCTCCGTGCGGTCGAGATCGGTTGACCGGCAGTCGGCCAGCTTGGCCGGCAGCGCACTCGATTCGAGTGCATTCTTGCGTCGCTGGTTGTCCCGCTGCTGGCGGGCCATGAGCCGCGTGCGGGACGCAGACACGACCTTCTCCATGACGGTCCGTGCCTTGGCCTTTTGCGCGGCCTTGGTCGTCGTCAGGAACGCCTTCAACTCGCGCGAAACGATCCTGTTGACCAAGCGCGACACCGCCGGCGTGCCCAGCACTTCTTTGGTCTGGCCCTCGAACTGCGGCTCGGCCAGCCGCACCGTGACCACTGCGGTCAGCCCTTCGGTGATGTCGTCCTTGATGACGTCCGGATCGGCCTGCTTGAGCTGGCGGGTCGCCCGAAGCACGTCGTTGAACGTCTTGGTGAGACCGCGCTCGAAGCCTTGGACGTGGGTACCGCCTTTGGGCGTCGCGATGATGTTGACGAACGACCGCATCTCGCTGTCGTAGCCGGTGCCCCACCGCAGCGCGATGTCGACGCCGAGTGTCCGCTCGACTTCCTGTGGCGTCATGTGGCCCTTGTCGTCGAGCAACGGCACAGTCTCGGTGAACGTGTCCTCGCCTTGCAGCCGCAACACGTCGGTGACCGGCCCATCCGGGGCCAGGAAGTCGACATACTCGGTGATGCCGCCGTCATGCTTGAATCGCTCCTCGACCCTCTCGTCACCGCGCTCGTCGACGATGATGAGCTCAAGGCCAGGGACCAGGAACGACGTCTGGCGTGCGCGCGTGATCAAGTCGTCGTAGGAGAACCTGGCGCTCTTGATGAAGATCTGCGGGTCGGCCCAATAGCGGACGCGGGTGCCGGTCTTGGTCTTGGCGATCCGGCCCGACTTCGTCAGCGCACCTTCGGGTTCACCGCGCTTGAACGCCATGGACCACGTGGCTCCCTCGCGATCTACCTCGACCTCGAGGCGCTCGGACAGCGCGTTGACCACCGACGCTCCGACGCCGTGCAGACCACCGGTGGCGTTGTACGACCCGCCACCGAACTTGCCGCCGGCGTGCAACTTGGTGAAGACAACCTCGACGCCGGACAGTCCGGTCTTCTTCTCAGTGTCGACCGGGATGCCGCGCCCGTCGTCGCGCACCTCGATGGACTTGTCATCGCGCAGCACGACCTCAATCTTCGAACATTGCCCGGCAAGGGCCTCGTCGACGGAGTTGTCGATGATCTCCCAGACGCAGTGCATGAGGCCGCGGGTGTCCGTGGAGCCGATGTACATGCCCGGCCGCTTGCGAACGGCTTCCAGCCCTTCGAGGACCAACAGGTGGCGAGCGTCATACGTCGACATGAGGCATTTAGGATATCTGCGCAATTGCGCTGACCTGCACTGACACGCTCCGACAGGGCGCTGCCATCACCTGATCACATCTGTCACATCCGCATCACCTCGGCGCGCCGCCACATTCCGTCCCCGCTGAGGGGGTACGTGTATGTCATGAGTCACTTCGTGGGGCTGCGGAATAGGGATGCGTGAGAAGATGTTCCTCCTGATGCCAACGGCTTCGATGGAAGAGAGGTCACCGTGATGGCAACCGCGCAACTGACCGGCTTGTCGGCAGTCGACCGCTGCGACCGCTGCGGCGCTCAGGCCTACGTGCGAGTCGAGCTCGCCGGCGATGCTGAGCTTCTCTTCTGCGCTCACCACGCCCGTCAGCACGAGGACAAGCTGCGCGAGGTGGCCATCACGATCCACGACGAATCGGGCCGGCTGGTTGAGTTGGCGACCGCCACAGCCGCGGACGATGAACTCTAAGATCTTGCGCTGACGCCGATACGTTCGGCGAGCAGCGCGGCCAAGCGGTTCAATTGCCACTGGTGCGCGTAATCGCCGTCGCTCTGTCGTGTCGCCGGGCCCTCTCCGGCGGTGATGATGGCGACCGCGTACTTGCCGACAATGCCCATCTGCCGGGTCTCGGTCTGCGCGCTGACCCAGCCAGGCTTGAAGGCGCTCGCGCCGATTGCACCAAGACCCCACCGCTGGGATGCGATGGGCTGCATCTGCTGTAGCAGGAAGGCGCTCGCTTCGGGAGATACGACCTGACCGTTGCCGAGCGCTGCCATGAAACGCACCTGCTCGGCGACGCTCCACTCCATGGTGCCCTCGTAGGAGTCCGGGGCTGTGGTCGTCGTGTCCCCGATCGAGCGCAGGATGCGCGTCATGGCCTCCCCCGGGCTGCCGTCGATCTCGTCGTGGATCGCGGCGATCGCCTCGCCGTCTGACTTTGTGAGAGCCTCCCGGATCCAGCCGCGCTCCTCGTCCGGAATCTCCCCCGGGTCGCCGGCGACGGCTGTGTCGAGGTACGCCGCGATCACCAGTGGCTTGGACGTCGACCAAGCGCGATTGCGTGGCACCGAGCCCTCGACCGTGACGTGGTCCGGATCCGCCAGCGGCGCCCAGGCAATGGCGTTGCGCGTGTTGCCGCGCAGTCCCGTCAGTGTGTTCGCCGACGGGCGAGCACTTGGCGTCGGCGTGGCGCTCGTCGCTGGAGCCGCTTCGATGTGCTCGGGCGAAGGTTCACTCTGACTTTGCGGTGACGACGCCACCTGACTCGGAGCCGGCTCGCAGGCGGCCAGGGCGACAAGAAGCACGGGTGCGAGCGCCCGCGCCCAAGTCACCACTGTCGGCTCGGTCAGTCCAGGTAGTCGCGCAGTAGGGACGCCTGAACGCTGTACGTAAGGCCTGAAATCTCAGTGAATATGGGAAATGGTCGCAAGCGCTGTGGCCTGAAATATCCCCGACTGAGAAAGGTTCCACCCATGACAACCACAATAACCTGCCCCGCCTGGTGGAATGCCAAGCACGAGCTGGGCATGCAATCGTGCGGCGCGGGTAGTTAACGGGGTGGTCCGGGTGGTTACCCGGGAGTCAACGAAAGGACGAGACCATGGGCATCGGCGGAGGCATTACGCTGATCGTGTTGGGCCTGATCTTGCTCACAGGAGTTATTCAAGCTGATATTCCGGGTGTGAACGAACAAGCGCTGGGGCTCATCTTTGTCCTCGGTGGAATCGCTGCCATCGTGCTCGCACAAACCATCTGGCGCGACCGCGGTGTCACGGGGCCCGCTGTGTCACAACCCCGCGCCACGACGGGACGAGTCGTCGAGCGCGAAGTGATCGAGACGGACGTACCACCCGAGCGCCTCTGAGACCGCAGACGCGCCGACAGCGGCCTCCGCCACTCCTGTGGCGGGGCCGCTGCTGCGTGTCACTGTGGCACGCCGTCGAGTGGCCCCGCTGGTCACGACGACGGCGGAGAGTTACGGCCACACGAAAGGGTCCGCGCATGAGAGTCCTCCATGGGCCGGGGCTGGGTTGGGATGCCACCGTTGTCGACACATCGACAGCGACCCGATCGCTCCTTCCCCCCGATGATTACGAGGGCATGCGGCGGGTTCTGACCAACTCGACGGCGAGTTCGTGAAGTTTTACATTCCTGTCTTGGGAGATGCGCTTGAGCGCCGCGAACGCCCGCACGGCGTCGAGGTCGAAACGCTCCATCAAGATTCCGGTTGCCTGACCGATCACAGACCGCGAATCCAGAGCGATGTCCTTATGCTCGTCCGTCTGCGCGACGGTGACCGCGATCGCGGTGTGTGCTGCGAACGAGATCCCACTTTCAACGTCAGCACCATCGAACTCGTGCGGCCGCGACGAGTACACGCTCAGCGCCCCGAGTTGAACCTTCGCTGCAAACATCCGAAAACTCAACACACTCCCGATCCCCATCTGCTGGGCTGCTCGTGGGCCCCACTCTCCCCAGCGTGCATCGGCGGCGAGATCGGGACAGGAGACGACTACTTCGTCCCAGATTGCCGAGATCAGTGGGCCCTCGTTGAGCTCGTATTGAAGTTGGTCCGCATCGCGTGCACGATCACTGGTCATTGCAGGCGTCTCGACGATGCGGCCACGATGAACCAAAGAGATCGACGCGTCCTCGGCCCCAGCGATCGTCTCGACGGCCAACTGCACAGCAAGGTCCATGGTTTCAACCGAGCCGGTCTCCGCTTGTAGCGAGCGTGCCACCTCAGCAATGCGGCGGGGCAAGGATCCAAGTTCGTCCATCCCTCGACCCTATAAGTGGCCTGTTCACCTCAGATGTCACCGTCTTGCTCGTCTAGCGCCGCGCCAGCTGGGTACCCACAATGAAGGCAAGTCGCGCCGTAGGTGCATCTGCTGCAGGGCTTGAGGTGCCTCGGCACCGAGGAATGGTCGGTTGAACAGAACAGCCGGCCATTCTTGCTGCCTGGCGCCGCCCATCTGGTCACGACGACGGCGCTTAGTTACATCGCCTTCAGAGCGTTGATGAGATACAAGATTCCCACGAGGGTCCAGACGGCGAGAAAGATGGTGACAAGGAGCGGGTTGGCGTCTCTTCCGAAGTTCATCTCGCCACTGTCGCACAGACAAGGAGCCGCCCCGCTGGTCACGACGACGGCTGCTAGGCGTCCAGCAAGTCGCCACCGGACAGCGGCGCGGTTTCGCCGTCGGGCTTCAAGCGTTCTCTCACGCCTTGTATTCCGCTCGGGCTGGTGGTCGAGTGGATCAGCTCGGCGTGGGGGTCGGCCATCATGACGAGTTCGTACATGGCCATAGCCTGTGCGGCGTCTGCACATTCGACGACCACGTATGAGCCGCGTTCGCAGGTGCGGGCGTCAACGGTGAGGCCGGGTATAGCGGAGAGAACGCTGAAGGCTGATTTCTGGGCGGGCAGGTCGGACATTTCGTAGACCTGAAGCAGCCAGGTCGGGATGTTCTTCACTTGCGGTCTTTCCGGGGAGTGTGCCTACGCGGCCTGCTGTGTAAGCCGTGCTCCATTCTCAGGCATGCGGACGTCGCCGGGCAACAGAATCGCCGGGTTGAACCTCCGTTTCATGGGTAGGCGTCACTCGTCGGACCGCGAAGTAGGTGCACTTGCTTCGAGTTCGAGGCGCACTGTGCGCTGCGGATGGCCGGTTGAACCAAACAGTCCGGCCATCCGTCATATCGGTCTCATATGTGATGACCGCCACGCCATGTTCGGGCCCGAACCGGGTACCCGGCAGCTGTAGCGGCAAGAACACGACATCAACCCGAGGGGAAACCACCATGGGCGATATTCAGAACAAGGCCGAAGAACTCAAGGGCGCAGCCAAGGAGAACTTCGGCGACGCAACTGACAACGAGGACCTTCAAGCCGAGGGTGCTGCTGAGAAGGCTAAGGCCAACGTCAAGCAGACCGTCGAAGACGTCAAGGACAACGTCGAAGACGCGGCTGACGCCGTCAAGGACAAGTTCGACCGCTGACCTGACCACTCAAGCCGCCCCGCTGGTCACGACGACGGCGGAGCGGTGAGTACGTCCTACCTAGAGGGAGAAACGCCATTACCGCAGTTCCCAGCGAGGCCGCTATCCATCGCCGCGCCGAGTCTCGAGGCCTCAGAGTCGAGAAGCGCCTCGATGAACGGCGTAACGACCGATACATGCTCATCGACGCCGCCTCCGGTGTCGTGGTGCGGAAAGAGCTCGAAGTCGAGGAACTTGTAGAAGTGCTCGCGGCCTATTAGCTCATCGAGGGCGAGCATGCATGAGGGCCGTGCGGGTACCTATCGGACATGACATCAGTCGTCGCCTACGTGCTTGCCGTCCTCATCGTTCCGCTGGCTCTTTCGCTCATGCTGTTCGTTATGGCGCACATTGAGGGCGAATCGCCATCCAACCCGCAGTCCCGCCTTCCGCACGCTCCCTGACGGCACGGAAGTCCTAGCGCCGCGAAGCTGAGCCACGAACGCTCCTCGGTGAAGCCGGTCGTTCTTCGACGTCTTAGTCCGGATCGGCGGTGTCCTTGGCCTCGCCCTCAGTTGAGGGGTCGACCATGCCGCCGCCGCTGACTGCTTCGTTGGCTTCTTGGTCGGCACCCGGGGGCGCCTCCTCGGGCAGCCCGCTGGGCGTGCCGAGGCTGTCACCGTCGCCGGACCCGGTTCCGGGGTCTTCTGCCTCTTCGGCTGGTGTTGTCGTGTCGTCTTGCGTCATGGAAGAGACGTACCCGAAGCGGCGAGTGGGCATGTTGCCCCAGCGTCCGGTCGGCCCGATGCCGAAGGACTGGAATGGGTACTGGACACCCGCTCGGGCGACGTTGGCTGCACGGGGGTTCAGGTGCGTCGCCCGAGGCACTCTCTTCTTGCTTGAGACTCGCCCGCTGGCCACGACGACGGCTGCGGCAGTACATTCAGCGCCACGGGTGCCCTGTCCGGCAACCCGGATGGTCACGCCCCTGCTAGGTGCCGTCTCACCCGAGCGAGACGAGTACACACGGGGGCGTGACTGTCGTTGTCCCGCCTCAGGCGTCCGCCGCCGCACCGATCGACATCGTCGACGGCCAGGTATACGGCAGCGACATCGCTGCCAACGCGGTCAGCGGCAGCAAAATCTACGACAACTCAGTTACCGCAGCCGACATCGATGAATCGACGCTCGTGCTGACTTGTCCGAGCGGAACGACCCAGGCTCGCGATCTTTGTTATAGCGAGTCGAGCCTGGCGAACTGGGCTGACGCGGCGCTCGCGTGTCGTGACCAACACCTGCGACTGCCGTCCGTCGGCGAGGCCATCACCGTCGACGAGGTTCTCAACTTCGGTGTGCCACTTCTGACTGACCACGTTTACTCCGACGATGGTGCGTTATACGTGATGACCGCCACGCAGGGTGGGGCGATCCTTCCGCACAGCGTCGGCAGTTTAAGTTCCTACCGCTGCATCACCACCGTTGGCGCCCGGCCTTAGCATCGCTCACGCCTTCCGCACGTTGCGTGCCGGTCACGCCGGCAGCGGGCCCAGAGATGCGGCACGCCTAGAGACCGTTCTCACCGTGCATCTGGCCCTGGGTGCCTTCGCTCAGTTGCGACCGCCTGAGTCATCCACGTGCCGGTACTCATCGACGTCGTTGTGGACAGACGGATCACGTTCGTCTGCTGCTCGAAGCTGCTCGGCGAGTTCGCTGCGCTGGTCTTCTACTTCACTACGACGCTCACTCGCCTGCGCTTCAAGGCGGTCTGCGTCGGCTCGGGCCCGCTCCGCCTGCGCTTCGGATTCGAGCGCCGAGGCTTCACGCTCACGCAACTCCGGCAACTCCTGCTCCACCTTGGCGCGCATGGCTTCCGCTCGCGAATAGTCCCACTTCTTCTTCTGGCTCAGGAACACAAGGATGCCAACAACGACCGACAGAGCTACCGCGACAGCAACGAAAACCCACGGGTCCAAGTCTTGAAGATTCCCCATGCCAAGAGAAGTACCCATCAGCGGGCCAAAGAACCATCCAAAGAACGGCGCAGGCTCACCCCTTCCGCACGTTGCGCGCCGGCACCGTCGGCTCGCCGTCGGCCCAGTAGAGGCACTTCGCCAACCAGAACGGGAAGCCGTTGGCGTCCTTGGTCGGCAGCCATTCGATGACGATGGCCGGGTGCGGGACGTGGTCGATGTCTATCCAGGCGTGCGGGTGCTTCGGGTCGACCATGGCGTCATCCTCGCCGTGGGCGGTGACAGACGGCAAAAGCCCGCTTGGCCCCCACGGTGGCAGATAGAACGCATACGCTTGCCCGCCCCGTCGGCGCGCGGGCCGCAGGCACTCTCCGTGACGACGACCTCTAACCCTGGGTTGAGGCGCTCCGTTCCTACGTTGGGCTCAGCCGGGCGTCCAAGGCTCAAGATCCTCCCGTTCGAGGAGGGGTGGTTCGCAGTGCTTGGTCTCGTCACCAGTCTTGATATAGACCGCCAGGGACTCGCGGACGTACCCGATGTAGTTCACGAGGTCATCGCGACACCGTCTCAGTCGTTGGCCCGTCCAGAACTCGCCACGTTGGCGCTGTGCTTCCACGTATTCATCGAGCAACTGCGTGAGGAAGTACCAGCGCGTCGACAACTCGTCAGGCAAGAGGACGCCGTGGGACTGGACCAAATGACGAAGCTCGTCATGCGCGGCGTGGGCATCCACTCGTTGCCCGGTCGTGGCCGCATCACCGAGGCGACTTTGCGTGCCCGGGATGCGGCCGTCGAGGTCGTCGATACGGACTCGCAAATTCTCGAGCGGAGCGAGCATCTGGTTAGCTGCGGCGATACCGGTGTGCCACTGCGCGGTGTGGGCCTGTTCAGCCGCCGCGGCCGCGGACTGGCTCGCTGCGTGCTGGATAACCCGATTGGTTTGCCAACGGGTGACCACGAAGGTTCCGCCGACGCCGATCAGGGCGCCGACCACGCCTCCAATAACCGCGGACCAAATCTCCATTTCGTATGTCTAGCAGATCGGTTCCTCGCAGCGATTGGCAAAATAGTGGCCGTCACAAAGGACTGAAGCGGGCCGCTAGCGGCGCCTGGCATCCCCCCATAGACCCACCCGAAATCCAGCCGCGACCGCTCGTCGCTGAACCTGACGAAGACGTGCTGGCCGTGCCATCGGGTTGCGGTGCCGTCGACCCACGACTCGCCGTCGTGCTCCCAGACGATGCTTACGGTGACCGGGATGGCCGCATAGTCGGACGGCCGTTCCGCAACCTCCGCAGGCGGCCACGACTTATTCATGACGTCCTGGAACCACTCGGGGCGGTGCGGGATTCCGTAGTCGTTGCCGCCGGGCATGCAGAGAGGCTACGGACCCACTCTGACAACCCGACTCTCCCGAGGTCGCGGGGCGGCGGTTCTTTTGCCAACTTCGGGGCGCTATTGGGAAGGTCCGACCGGGCTGCTGGACGGGTTCATCCACGCGATGCGGCTGGCGATCGCGGCGGCCATGCGCACCGGCACCGCGTTCCCGATTTGCCGTTCGATCTGATCGTATGTGCCGACGAAGTCATACGTGGCCGGGAAGGTCTGGAGTGACGCAGCTTCCCGAAGGGTGATTCCGCGGTCCTGGTCTGGGTGAACGAACGATCCGCACGCAACCGTCGTGCAGCGGGTCGTCATCGTAGGACTCGGATCGTGCCAGCGTGTCGTCAAGCAACGCCGATTTCCACTGAAATGAAGGTGATTTTGCTCAGTGGCGAAGGCGATTCTCAGTCCAGATAGTCGCGCAAGACCTGCGACCGCGAGGGGTGACGCAGCTTGCTCATCGTCTTCGACTCGATCTGGCGGATCCGCTCCCGCGTGACGCCGTACACCTTGCCGATTTCATCGAGCGTCTTCGGCTGGCCGTCGGTCAGACCGAACCGCATCGAGACGACGCCCGACTCACGCTCGCTGAGCGTGTCGAGCACCGCGTGCAACTGCTCCTGCAACAGCGTGAACGACACCGCGTCGGCAGGGACAATGGCCTCGGAGTCCTCGATGAGGTCACCGAACTCGCTGTCGCCGTCCTCGCCGAGCGGCGTGTGGAGGGAGATCGGCTCGCGGCCGTACTTCTGGACTTCGACGACCTTCTCCGGCGTCATGTCCAACTCAATGGCGAGCTCTTCAGGTGTGGGTTCGCGGCCGAGGTCCTGCAGCATCTGCCGCTGGACGCGGGCCAGCTTGTTGATGACTTCGACCATGTGCACCGGGATGCGGATGGTGCGGGCCTGGTCGGCCATGGCGCGGGTAATGGCCTGCCGGATCCACCACGTCGCGTACGTCGAGAACTTGAAGCCCTTGGTGTAGTCGAACTTCTCGACGGCACGGATGAGGCCGAGGTTGCCCTCTTGGATGAGGTCGAGGAAGAGCATGCCGCGGCCGGTGTACCGCTTGGCCAGCGAGACCACGAGGCGCAGGTTGGCTTCGAGCAGGTGGTTCTTCGCGCGACGGCCGTCGATGACGATCCACTCGAGCTCTTCGCGGGTCTTCTCGCCGATCCGGCCACCCTTGGCGAGCTTCTCCTCGGCGAACAGGCCCGCCTCGATGCGCTTGGCGAGTTCGACTTCCTCGCCTGCGGTCAGCAGCGAGACCTTGCCGATCTGCTTGAGGTAGTCCTTGACCGGGTCGGCGGTCGCGCCGGCGACCATAACCTGCTGGACCGGCTCGTCGCTCTCATCGGCGGCCGACAACGTGTAGCTGGCCTTCTCGTCTTCGACCAACGTCGGATCGGTCTTCAGGTCCTTCTCGAACTCGTCGTCGGGGATGTCGGGGAGGATCTTCTTGCCGTCGGGCCCGATGATCACGGCGTCACCGTTGATTTCGACCTCGACTTCGACTGTCTCGACCCTGAGCTGGGTGATCTCGGCGGTGATCGTCAGTTCACCCATGTCGTCTTCGTCCGGGTCGAAGACCGCCGTAGGCTTGGCTGGCGCGGCCTTCTTAGCTGGCGCAGCCTGCTTGGCTGGCGCAGCCTGCTTGGCTGGCGCGGCTTTCTTCGCCGGTACGGCAGTCTTCTTAGCCGGCGCCGCCTTCTTAGCCGGTACC
>DATLCL010000095.1:0-2206 GCA_035526415.1 Aeromicrobium sp. | reverse complement strand
TCGGGGAGTTCCGCGAGCAGTGCATTGAGACGGTCCCGATCCCGCTCGCCCGGCGTCGGCCAGGTCCCGGAGACAGGGTGCTCCTGGACTGCCCAACCCCTGTGGGGGAGCTCCTCACACAGCCGACGGTCGTAGACGTTTCCCCCGCTCGGCCGCTTTGGGTCGTCGATGCCCGCCGGGACGACGAAATGGACCAGGTCGCCTCGGTCAGGCCAGTCAGTCACAGCGAACGCGAGTAACTCGCCCACGCGACATGCGATTCGTGCAGCGTCACGTCGATCTCGGCGAGCGCCAGGCCACCGGGTCCGAGGTCCCCGGCGTTGGCGCTGTCGGCCAGCCGGTCCGCAACGAATCGCGCCAGGACCTCGGTGGTGGTGTTCTGCCCGGCGAGCGCCGGATCCTCGTCGAGGTTTTGGTAGTTCAGGTCCGCCAGCACCGCGCGCAGACGCTCGGACGCCAGACCGATGTCAACCACGATCCCGTCTTCGTCGAGGTCTGTGCTGGCGAAGGTCGCATCAACGATGAACGTCGCACCGTGCAGCTGTTGAGCAGGTCCAAACACCTCCCCGGTGAAGCTGTGCGCGATCATGATGTGGTCGCGGATCGTCACTTTGAACATCAGGCCTCGTCCTCGTAATTGATCGTCTGGCACAGGCCCTCGAGAGAGCCGGAGGCGATGGCGGCCATCGTCTCGGGAAGCTCGTCGAACGTCGAGGACCCGGTGAGCAGGACGTCGTAGGCCGGGTCGACGAGAAGCTCCACGGCGAGCGCGAGCCGGTCGCGGCGCGTCCGGCGACTTCGTCGGGCGGATGCAACCTCGCCTACCTGGGTGGAGCGGATGGTGAGTCGCGAGGAGTGGAAGGCCCCGCCTAGCGGCAGTGTCACCGGCGCATCTCCGTACCAGCTCGCATCGACCACGGTGCCCTCCAGGCCGAGCAGCTCCAGCGAGCAGGTCAGTCCGGCGGACGTTGCGCTCGCATGCACGACGAGGTCATTCCCCTCGGGTGCGTCGCCGGGTAAAGCGAAGTCCACACCGAACGCGGCTGCAACCGCGGCCCGGTCGGGATTCGTGTCCACCAGCGTGACGTGGACTCCCGGGATCTGGCTGAGCAGGCGCGCCACACAGGAGCCCACCATGCCGGCTCCGACGACGGCGACGCGGTCTCCGACAAGGGGGCCGGCATCCCACAGCGTATTGACAGCCGTTTCGACCGTTCCGGCGAGCACCGCGCGCTCAGCCGGGACGTCGGGCGGGACCGTGACGACGGCAGTGGCTGGGACGACGTACTTCGTCTGATGCGGATAGAGGCAGAAAACGGTGCGGCCGGCGAGGTCGGTCGGGCCGGACTCGACCGTGCCCACGTTGAGATAGCCGTACTTGACCGGCCCGGGTAGACGGCCGTCCTGGAAAGGTGCCGCCATCGTGTCGTACTCGCGCTCCGGGACCTGGCCGCGGAAGATCAGCGACTCGGTCCCGCGACTGATGCCGGACCAGAGGGTCCGCACCTGGACGTCGTCGGCGCCGGGCTTGGGCAGCGGCGCGGGCCGGATCTCGCCACGCCCCGGCTCCACCAGCCAAAAGGCCCGCGCTTCGTCGCCCACGGCGTAGCCTCCCTTCTGGGTATCTGGGGTAGGCCCAGTACACGGAGACAAGGATGCACCAGGTGCACGTCAATGCGGCTCGCGTCAGCGCAGTCGGATGGCTGAGCGTGCAGTTCGTTCTCTGCGCCGTCATGGACGTGACGCTGGGGTTATCCCCTGCGGGCTGGGCGGCGGGCATCGCCACCGGCATCGGGCTCGCGGTCGCATTGGCGCGCCGAGGAAGAGCTGGGCTAGGCCCGGCGGACCAGATCACTGCGACGCGCGCGGTCCTCGCCGGCGGCGTTGCGGCTCTGGTCGCCGACGGCCTCGTCAGTGCAGATCACGTCACGACGTTGGTGGCGATGACCGCGGTCGCACTCGCTCTGGACCTGGTGGACGGCTACGTCGCTCGGCGTACCGGAACCGAGTCGGCGTTCGGCGCGCGGTTCGACCTGGAGGTCGACGCCTTCCTCATCGCAGTCCTGAGCATTCACGTCGCCGGCGCGTTCGGCTGGTGGGTGCTCCTGATCGGCGCCATGCGCTACCTCTACGTCGGTGCCGCTCGTCTCTTGCCTTGGCTGCGGCGGCCGTTGCCGTCCCGCCGCTCAGCGAAGGTCATTGCCGC
>DATLCL010000179.1:0-19648 GCA_035526415.1 Aeromicrobium sp. | reverse complement strand
CAGCTCGATAACTTCTTCCCCGACCTGCGTGATGAACGACTCGAGTCGGCGCTTGTGATCGTGCACAGTCGGTTCTACACCAACACGTTCCCGAGTTGGTCGCTGGCGCACCCGTTCCGCTTCATCGCGCACAACGGCGAGATCAACACTGCGCGAGGCAACCGCAACTGGATGCGGGCGCGCGAGGCGACGCTGTCGAGCGAGCTCATTCCCGGCGACCTCAATCGGCTGTACCCGATCTGCGATCCCGCCGGCAGCGACACTGCGTCGTTCGACGAGGTGCTCGAGCTCCTGCATCTCGGCGGTCGCAGCCTTCCGCATGCCGTGATGATGATGATCCCGGAGGCGTGGGAGAACAACGACGTCATGGACCCGGCCCGGCGGGCGTTCTACGAGTTCCACGCCTCCGTGCTGGAGCCGTGGGACGGCCCGGCGGCCGTCTGCTTCACCGACGGCACCCAGATCGGGGCGGTGCTCGACCGCAATGGCCTGCGTCCGGGGCGTTTCTGGGTCACTGAGGACGGCCTGGTCGTCCTCGCGTCCGAGGCCGGGGTGCTCGACCTCGATCCGAAGACGATCACCCGTAAGGGTCGGCTTGAGCCGGGCAAGATGTTCCTGATCGACCTCGACGAGCACCGCGTCATCGAGGACGACGAGATCAAGTCCACGCTGGCTGCCGAGCAGCCGTACGAGGACTGGCTGTACTCGGGTCTCGTCAGGTTTGAAGACCTCCCCGATCTCGAGCACATCGTCCACACGCACGCCTCGGTGACCCGGCGCCAGCAGGTCTTCGGTTACACCGAGGAGGAGTTGCGCCTCCTCATCGCGCCGATCGTGCGCACCGGCGCCGAGGCGCTGGGCTCGATGGGTACGGACACGCCCATCGCCGGAATCTCGGATCGCCCGCGGCTGATCTTCGACTACTTCTCGCAGATGTTCGCGCAGGTCACCAACCCACCCTTGGACGCCATCCGCGAGGAAGTCGTCACCTCGCTGGCCGGCACGATCGGCCCTGAGGGCAATCTGCTGGAGCCGTCGCCCGCATCCTGCCGCATGCTGCAGCTTCCGTTCCCCGTCATCGACAACGACGAGCTGGCCAAGATCCGGCACATGAACCGCGATGGCGACATGCCGGGTTTCGCCATCCACATCGTCCGCGGTCTCTACGACGTCCACGGCGGGGGAGCCGCGCTCAAGGCTAAGCTCGACGAGATCTGCACCGATGTGTCGCAGGCCGTCGAGAACGGCGCCCGGATCATCCTGCTCTCCGACCGGCACTCCAATGCCGACCTGGCGCCTATCCCGTCACTGCTGCTGACCGGTGCGGTGCACCACCACATGGTGCGCGAGAAGCTGCGATCGCAGGCCGGCCTGCTGGTCGAGGCCGGTGACGTTCGCGAAGTTCACCACGTCGCCCTACTCATCGGATATGGCGCCACCGCCGTCAACCCGTACCTCGCGCTGGAGAGCGCCGAGGACCTTGCCCGCGAGAAGGTCTACATCGAGGGCGTCGATCCGCACAAAGCGGTCCGCAACCTGGTCAAGGGGCTCGGCAAGGGCGTCCTGAAGGTCATGAGCAAGATCGGCATCTCCACGGTCGCGTCGTACACCGGCGCGCAGATCTTCGACTGCGTTGGCCTGTCCCAGGAAGTCATCGATACCTACTTCACCGGCACTTCCAGCCCGCTCGGCGGCGTCGGTCTCGATGTCATCGCGCAGGAGGTTGCCGCGCGCCACGCCAAGGCGTACCCGACCCAGGGCATCAGCAGCGATCGTCGCCACCTCGAGGTTGGCGGCGAGTATCAGTGGCGCCGGGAGGGTCCGGAGCACCTGTTCGACCCGGAGACCGTCTTCCGGTTGCAGCACTCCACGCGCACCGGCCGGTACGACATCTTCAAGCAGTACACGAGCCGGGTGGATGACCAGTCCGAGCGGCTGATGACCCTGCGTGGCCTCTTCGAGTTCAAGAAGGGTCTGCGCGCGCCGATCTCCATCGACGAGGTCGAGCCGGTCAGCGAGATCGTCCGGCGGTTCTCGACCGGCGCGATGTCATATGGCTCGATCAGCCAGGAGGCGCACGAGACGCTCGCGATCGCGATGAACCGGCTGGGCGGCAAGTCCAACACCGGCGAGGGTGGCGAGGACGCCGAGCGCCTGTACGACGCCGAGCGTCGCTCGGCGGTCAAGCAGGTGGCCTCAGGCCGGTTCGGCGTCACCTCGGAGTTCCTGACGAACTCCGACGACATTCAGATCAAGATGGCGCAGGGTGCGAAGCCCGGTGAAGGTGGCCAGCTGCCCGGCCAAAAGGTGTACCCGTGGATTGCCAAGACTCGGTATTCGACGCCGGGTGTCGGCCTGATCTCGCCGCCGCCGCACCACGACATCTATTCGATCGAGGATCTCAAGCAGCTGATCCACGACCTGAAGAACGCCAACCCGCAGGCCCGCATCCACGTGAAGCTCGTCTCGGAGGTCGGCGTCGGCACCGTCGCAGCCGGCGTCGCGAAGGCGAAGTCCGACGTCGTACTGATCTCCGGACACGACGGCGGAACGGGTGCGTCGCCACTCACGTCGCTGAAACATGCCGGTGGTCCGTGGGAGCTCGGCTTGGCCGAGACGCAACAGACGCTCCTGCTCAACGGCCTGCGGGACCGCATCGTGGTCCAGACCGATGGCCAGCTGAAGACTGGACGTGACGTCATCATCGCCGCGTTGCTGGGCGCCGAAGAGTACGGCTTCGCCACCGCTCCACTGGTGGTCAGCGGATGCATCATGATGCGGGTCTGCCACCTCGACACCTGCCCCGTGGGTGTCGCGACGCAGAACAAGGAGTTGCGGGCGAAGTTCACCGGCAAGGCTCAGTACGTGGTCAACTTCTTCGAGTTCATCGCCCAGGAAGTCCGCGAACTGCTCGCAGAGCTCGGGTTCCGCAGTCTCGACGAAGCAATCGGCCATGCCGAGCTGCTCGACACCCGTGCGGCCGTCGAGCACTGGAAGGCCGACGGCCTGGACCTCGCGCCGATCTTCCATGTGCCGGACGTCGCGGACACGTTGGCACGGCACTGCACCACCACACAGGACCACGGCTTGGCCAACGCGCTCGACAACGAGCTCATCGCACTGTCCGCCGACGCGCTCGAACGCGGTGAACCGGTCCGAGCGCAGCTCGAGATCCGTAACGTCAACCGCACGGTCGGCACCATGCTCGGCCACGAGGTGACCAAGCGCTACAAGGGTGCTGGCCTGCCGGAGAACACGATCGACCTGACCTTCCTGGGTTCGGCCGGCCAGTCCTTTGGCGCGTTCGTGCCGCACGGCATCACGCTGCGGCTCGAGGGCGACGCCAACGACTACGTGGCCAAGGGCCTGTCCGGCGGACGTGTCATCGTCCGCCCGCCGCGCGAGGCCCAGTTCACGGCTGAGGCTCAGATCGTGGCTGGCAACGTCATCGGCTTTGGCGCAACCGGCGGCGAGATCCTTCTGCGCGGGAAGGTCGGCGAGCGGTTCTGCGTCCGCAACTCCGGGGTCACGGCGGTCGTTGAGGGCGTCGGTGACCACGCGCTCGAGTACATGACGGGTGGCCGGGTGGTCATTCTCGGCCCGACCGGTCGCAACGTGGCGGCCGGCATGAGCGGCGGCACGGCGTACATCCTCGATCTCGACGAGTCGCTCGTGAACCGCGAACTGGTGGAGCTGCGCGACGTCCCGGCGGACGAAGTTGAGGGCTTGAAGGACCTCATCCAGAAGCATGCCGACGAGACCGGGTCCGCCGTGGCTCAGCAGTTGGTCGACAACTGGGAGCAGTCGGTGACGCGCTTCACCGAGATCATGCCCTCCGATTACCGCCTCGTGCTCGAAGCACAGCAGGAAGCCCTCGAAGAGGGACTCACTGACGACGAAACGACGATTCGCATGATGGAGGTGGCCGCTCGTGCCTGACCCGCGCGGATTCATGAAGGCGCCCCGCCGGTTGGCGGACCGTCGGCCGGTCGGGGAGCGCATCCACGACTGGAACGAGGTCTACCCCGGTGGGGTCGGCAAGGCGCTGCTGCCGATCATCACCGAGCAGGCCGGCCGCTGCATGGACTGCGGTATCCCGTTCTGTCACGAGGGTTGCCCGTTGGGCAACCTGATCCCAGAGTGGAACGACCTCGTCTGGCGGGACGACTGGGCCGACGCCATCGAGCGCCTGCACAAGACGAACAACTTCCCGGAGTTCACCGGACGGCTGTGCCCGGCGCCGTGTGAGACCGCGTGCGTCGTCGGCATCAACCGCGAACCGGTGACCATCAAGAACGTCGAGGTCGCGATCATCGACGTCGCGTGGGAGCGCCAGAACGTCAAGCCGGAGGCGCCGGAGTGGCTCACCGGCAGGACGGTGGCCGTCGTCGGCTCCGGACCGGCCGGTCTGGCTGTGGCCCAGCAGCTGACGCGCGCCGGTCACACTGTCGCCGTGTACGAGCGCGACGACAAGGCTGGCGGCCTGCTGCGATACGGCATCCCCGAGTTCAAGATGGAGAAGATGCACGTCGATCGGCGCATCAACCAGATGGAGCGCGAGGGAACCGTCTTCCGCACCGGGGTCGCCGTGGGCCAGGACATCACCGGGTCACAGCTGCGCGATCGGTACGACGCCGTCGTCCTCGCGATGGGCGCCACCGTGGGCCGCGAGCTAGACGTTCCGGGCCGTGAGCTCGCGGGCATCCATCAAGCGATGGAGTACCTGCCACAGTCCAACCGGGCGGCGCTCGGTGAAGAAGTCGATAACCAGATCCTCGCGACCGACAAGGACGTCGTCATCATCGGTGGCGGCGACACCGGTGCCGACTGCCTCGGCACGGCCATCCGACAGGGTGCCAGGTCAGTCACCAGTCTGGAGATCATGCCGCGGCCAAGCGACGAACGCCCGTCCGCACACCCGTGGCCGACGTACCCGATGGTCTACCGTGTCGCGTCCGCGCACGAAGAGGGCGGTGAACGCGTCTACTCGGTCTCGACGAAGGAATTCGACGGCCAAGACGGCGCGGTTTCCGGACTCCGGCTTGTTGAGGTGGAATTCAAGGACGGCCGGTTCCACGAGGTTCCGGGTTCGGAACAGGTCATCCCGGCCCAGCTCGTGCTGCTGGCCATGGGCTTCACCGGCCCCGAGCAGGACGGCATCGTGGCCCAGCTCGGCGTAGAGCTCGACGACCGCGGAAACGTCGCGCGGGACAAGAAGTACATGTCGAGCGTGGAGGGCGTCTTCGTGGCCGGTGATGCCGGCCGTGGACAGTCGCTCATCGTGTGGGCGATCGCCGAAGGTCGGGCAGCTGCCGCCGGGGTGGACGAGTACCTCTCCGGTTCGACGAACCTGCCGTACCCGATCCCGCCGACGGCCCGTCCGCTGATGGTCTGAGCCCCGCGCATTCGTCACCAGCGGGATGGGCGGCGTTCAGCTCGTCGTCATGTTGGGATACGGGCACCCCATAGGCTGATTCCGTGAGGAACGCGAAGATCGTCTGCACGCTCGGGCCTGCATCGGCGACCTACGAGCAGATCCGGGAATTGGCTGACGCGGGCATGAACTGCGCGCGCATCAACCTCAGCCACGGCGAGCACGAACAGCATGCCGAAGTCATCGCGCACGTCCGGCGCGTCAGCGAGGAAACCGGCAAGCCGATCGCCGTTCTTGCGGACCTGCAGGGCCCGAAGATCCGACTGGGCAGGTTCCAGGGGGGACCGGTCACACTGATGCCGGGCGAGCCGTTCACGATCACCACCGAGGACCTCCCGGGTACGGCTGTGAAGTGCTCGACGACCTACAAGGGCCTGCCGGGTGACGTCGACGCCGGCGACACCATTCTCATTGACGATGGCAGGGTCCGGCTCTGCGTCACGTCTGTCAACGGCGCCGATGTGGCGACGGTGGTTGAGATCGGGGGACCGGTAAGCGACAACAAGGGCATCAACCTGCCGGGTGTTGCCGTCAGTGTCCCGGCGTTGAGCGACAAGGACATCAGCGACCTGCGCTGGGCCTTGCAGGAGGGCGCCGACTTCGTCGCGCTGTCCTTCGTACGCTCAGCCGCCGATGTCGACGACGTGCGCGACGTGATGCGCGACGTCGGGATCATGCGTCCGGTCATCGCGAAGATCGAGAAGCCGCAGGCCGTCGATGCGCTGGACGAGATCATGGATGCCTTTGACGGCGTCATGGTCGCGCGCGGTGACCTCGGTGTCGAGCTTCCGCTCGAAGACGTGCCGATCGTGCAGAAGTTGATCGTCGAGAAGGCCCGACGCAACGCCAAGCCGGTCATCGTGGCCACGCAGATGCTGGAGTCGATGATCTCGGCGCCCCGGCCGACCCGCGCCGAGGCGTCCGACGTCGCTAACGCGGTGCTCGACGGCGCGGACGCCGTGATGCTGTCAGGCGAGACGAGCGTGGGTGCGTACCCGATCCAGGCGGTCGAGACGATGGCGCGGATCATCGAGTCCACCGAGGACCACGGCCTTCCGCTGATGGCGACGTTCACGTGGCAGTCGAGGACGCGCGCCGGCATCATCTGCCGCGCTGCGCGCGACGTGGCCGAGGCCATCGGCGCCCGGTACATGGTCGCGTTCACCCAGTCGGGCGAATCGGCCCGTCGCATGGCCCGCTACCGCTCGCACGTTCCGGTGATCGCGTTCAGCCCGGATCCGATCGTGCGCAACCAGCTGGCGCTGAGCTGGGGGATCGAGACGTTCCAAGTGCCGCTGGTGCGGCACACCGACGAGATGGTGCTGCAGTTGGACAAGGCCGCGCTCGAGAACGGTCTCCTGCACGAGGGCGAACAGGTGGTCATCGTGGCCGGAAGCCCGCCCGGGATCCGAGGGTCGACCAACGCCCTTCGGATCCACAACATGGGCGACGCGATCAACAAGGTCGCGCCGGCGTACGGCGACGTGGACGCAGACGGCATGTTCGACGAGGAGTGAGCCGCGGGGTCACAGGTTCCTCCAGCGCCAGACTAGATAGGCTGGTTCTTCCCAGCCGGGTTGGTGGAATGGCAGACACTATCGTCTCAAAAGCGATTGCCCGAAAGGGCGTGCGGGTTCGAATCCCGCACCCGGCACGAGATTCCAGGCCATGTCTGAGGCCGGTGTTTTGATCGAGGCATGTACTCCAGAACAACGAGGGCATTGGCACTGGACCTCCTCGCATCGGGCCTGACGATCTCGGCGGTTAGTACGGCCGTCAGTGTCCATCGGTCGACTATCCGCGCCTGGCGGAAGGAAGGTCTGGAGTTACGACATCCAGAGTGCCCGACTTGCGACACTGCCAGTCTGGATTCCAACGCGTACGCGGCGTTGCTCGGCTTCTACTTGGGCGACGGGGCGATTTCAAAGGCCCGTGCGTGCCACGTCCTACGTGTCTCATGCGACGCGAAGTATCCGGGGATCATCGACGATGTGGACGGCCTCATGCGGGCCGTGCGTCCGGGACGCCGGGTGTTTCGGGTACCCGCGCCCGGCGCTGTTGTAGTCCAATCAAATTGGGTTCACTGGCCGTGCGTGTTTCCGCAGGATGGCGACGGGCCGAAGCACAAGCGATCCCTGGTACTCGCCAACTGGCAGATGCTCAACGTTGTCGTGCACCCTGGCGCCTTCCTCAGGGGACTGTTTCACTCCGATGGTTGCCGGGCTACGAACACCATCCATGCGCCGGGAACGGGGAAGTCCTACTCCTATCCGCGATGGCAGTTCAGTAACCGATCGGAAGACATACACGCCATGTGCCAATGGGCGCTCGATCTCGCGGACGTCCAATGGACCCGCTCCAACCGGTGGATGACCAGTGTGTCGACAATTACGGCGGTCGCTCGGCTCGACGGCCTGATCGGTCTGAAGACGTAACGCGTCTAGGCTCCTTTCGTGGAATCGCCCCGTCGCCGCGTCCTTATTGCCGAGGACGAAGCCCTCATCCGGCTCGACCTCGCAGAGATGCTGGCCGAGGCCGGGTACGACGTCGTCGCGCAGGCGGGCGACGGCGAGCAGGCCGTCGAACTGGCGCGGGAGCATAAGCCGGACCTCGTCATCATGGACGTCAAGATGCCGCGGCTCGACGGCATCGCCGCCGCATCGATCGTCGCCGCCGAGCGCATCGCTCCGGTCGTCATGCTGACGGCGTTCAGCCAGCGTGAGCTCGTCGAACGCGCGCGGGACGCCGGAGCGATGGCCTATCTTGTCAAGCCGTTCACCATCACCGACCTCGTCCCGGCGATCGAGATGGCGGCGAGCCGGTTCGCCGAGATCAGCGCGCTCGAGCGGGAAGTGGACGACCTCAGCGAGCGCCTGGCCGCCCGCAAGGTCATCGAGCGCGCCAAGGCCCACCTCCAACAGAGTCTCGGCCTCAGTGAGCCGGACGCGTTCGGCTGGATTCAGCGCACGGCCATGGACCAGCGGATGACGATGCGACAGGTGTCCGAACAGGTGTTGGCTGATCAGCCACCCAGATAGGCCTCGCGGATGCTGTCGTCGGCGAGCAGCTCCTGGCCAGTGCCCGACTGCGTGATCGTGCCGGTTTCCAAGCAGTAGGCCCGGTCGGCGAGGTTGAGGGCCTGGTTCGCGTTCTGCTCGACCAGCAGCACCGTCGTGCCTTGTTCGCGGACCTGACCGATGATCGTGAATATCTGCCGGATGAACATCGGTGCAAGCCCCATCGACGGCTCGTCCAGCAGCAACAACGTCGGTCGGGCCATCAGGGCACGCCCGATGGCCAGCATCTGCTGCTCGCCACCGGACAGCGTGCCCCCGGACTGGTCCTTCCGTTCCAGCAGGCGCGGGAATAGGTCGAACACACGCTCCAGGTCTTCCGCGATGCCCGACTTTCGGTCGCGGGCGTAGGCACCCATGTCGAGGTTCTCCATGACGGTCATGGCAGGGAAGATGCCGCGTCCTTCGGGCACCAGTGAGATGCCCAGGGCAACGCGCTCGTGTCCGCGCAGGCGACCGATGTCGGCGCCGGCGAACCTGACCGAACCGTGCGAGAGGCTCAGCAGCCCGGCGATGGCGCGCATCGTCGTGGTCTTTCCAGCACCATTGGCACCGATCAGGCTGACGACCTCGCCTTCCTCCACGCGCAGCGTGATGCCCTGGATCGCCTGGATGCGGCCGTAGTGCACGGAGATGTCGTCGACCTCAAGCAATGCCATCGGTGGCCTCCTCACCCAGGTAGGCGGCGATCACGGCCGGGTTGGTACGAATGTCAGCGGGAGGACCCTCGGCGATCTTCTTGCCGAACTCCAGCACGACGATGCGGTCGGTGACGCTCATGACGAGACGCATATCGTGCTCGATGAGCAGGATCGTGTAGCCGTCGTCCCGGATGGTGCGGATGAGCGCCATGAGCTCGTCCTTCTCGGCCGGGTTGAATCCGGCCGCCGGTTCGTCGAGGCACAGCAGCTTCGGCTCCGTGGCAAGCGCTCGGGCAATCTCCAGCCGGCGCTGGTAGCCATACGGGAGGTTGCGGGCGAGCACCTCGGCGCGATCGGCGATGCCGACGAAGCCGAGCAGGGCCAGTCCGCGCTCAATGGACTCGCGCTCCTCCCGACGATGCCGACCGGAGCGGAACAGCGCGCCCCACGTGCTGGTTTTGTGGCGGGCGTCGAGTCCCACGACGACGTTCTCGAGCGCCGTCATCTCGCCGAACAGGCGAATGTTCTGGAAGGTGCGTGCCACACCCAACCGCGTGATCGAGTGCTGCGGGCGGCCGATGACGCTGGTGCCGTCGAGGGTGACGCCGCCGGAGCTGGGGGCATACACGCCGGTCATGGCGTTGAAGCAGGTCGTCTTGCCGGCGCCGTTGGGGCCGATGAGCCCGAGGATTTCGCCGCGCCGGATGCTGAAGCTCACGTGGTCGAGCGCGGTGAGGCCACCGAAGGTGACAGAGAGGTCCTTGATCTCGGCCAGGTTCTCGCCGACGGCGGTCTCGAGCGGACGGTCGGGTGCGACGATCTCGGCGACCTCGTCGGTGACCGCATCCTCGACGGGCAGAGGTGCGGCGGAGGCGTCGATCTCGCCCTCGATCGCGGGGGCTGCCCCGATGAGGCGACGTGCCGTTTCGCCGATGGATCGTGCGTTGGCCAAGAGCTGGCTCCGGCTGCCGAGCAGGCCTTGCGGCCGGAAGATCATCATGATGACGAGCGCCGCGCCGAAGATCAGGTACTTGTAGTCCGCGACGGCCGTGAACCTCAGCGGGATATACGAGACGAGGGCGCCACCCAATACAGCCCCGTACTTGTTTCCCGAACCACCGAGCACGACCGCGGCCAAGAACAGGATGGACGTCGGGACGTCGAACTTCTGGTTGTTCACGAAGCCGACCTGACCCGCGAACACTGCTCCGGACAGGCCGCCGAGCGCCGCTCCGATACCGAACGCCCAGATCTTGAACTTGAACGTCGGCACGCCCATGATCTCGGCCGCATCCTCGTCCTCGCGGATCGCGATCCACGCGCGGCCTACGCGCGAGCGTTCGAGGTTCGTTAGGAGCAGCAGGACGCCGATGATGATCGTGACGGTGAACCAGTACCAGGGCGTGCCGGCCGAGTTGTTGAAGATTTCCCGGCCGGCGGCGTCGACGCCCGGGGGAGCGCCGACGTTCTGGAACCCGACTTGTCCCTTGAGGGCCGGTATGAGCGTCGCCAACAGGCGAATGATCTCGCCGAACCCGAGCGTGACGATGGCCAGGTAGTCGCCGCGGAGCCGCAGCGTCGGTATGCCCAGAATCACGCCGAAGAAGACGGTGGTCACCATCGCCAGCGGCAGCGTCCAGAGGTACGGGATGTGAATGTAGGTGGAGTCGGAACTGGTCCACAGCGCCGCGACATAGGAGCCAACCGCGAAGAAGCCGACATATCCGAGGTCGAGCAAGCCGGCTTGCCCGACGACGACATTGAGACCGAGCGCCACCAGGGCGAATCGGGCCATGTCGAAGCAGGCCAATTGCCAGTCGTTGCCGGGCTCGGTGGTGATGAAGGGCGGGTTCAGGATGGGCAGGGCATAGAGCAGGACGGCGAACAGCGCGAGTACGAACCATTGCTGCCAGCGCGGGAACTGTTCCCAGCGGTGTCGCAGATGGCCGAACCGCCCCGAGTACCGACTCTCGGTCGCTTGGGTGTCGGTGATCGCCTGCGCCGCAGCAGCTCCGCCCAGAGGGGTACTCATGCGCGCACCTTGCTTAAGTTGGTGCCGAGGATGCCCTCGGGCCGGACCATCAGCACGAGGACGAGAACCACGAAGCAGACGACGTCAGTCCATTGCGCACTGCCCAGCAGGATCTGGCCGTAGTTGCCCAGCAAGCCCAGCAGTAGGCCACCGACCAGAGCGCCCCGCACGTTGCCGATGCCCCCGAGGACGGCTGCGGCGAAAGCCTTGATGCCAAGCACGAAGCCGCCGTAGTAGAGGACACCTGACGGGATCTTCATGACGTAGAACAACGCGGCGGCTCCGGCCAGGACGCCTCCGATCACGAACGTCGCGACGATGATGCGTTCCTTGTTCACGCCCATGAGCGTCGCGGTATCGGGATCCTGGGCTACGGCGCGGATCCCTCGGCCAAGTTTCGTGCGGCGGATGAGCTGGTCGGTGAAGATCATCATGACCACCGCCGCGACCACGATGATGATTTGTTGCGAGTCGATGATCGTGCCGAAGACATCGAAGATCGGTATCGGTTGGAACATGATCGCAGCCGGTTCGGGGTTCGGCCCGCGCCACAGGAAGATCAGGTACTGGATCACGAAGCTCATGCCGATGGCCGTAATCAGGAACGCCAAGCGCGGTGCCGATCGCTTGCGGAGGGGTCGATACGCAACGCGCTCGAGGATGAACGCCGTCGTCGCCGACGCGAGCATCCCCAACAGGCATGCCAGAAGCAGCGCACCGATGATGCTGACGGCACTGAACGTTGGCGGGGAGGGCCCGAATCCGAGTCCTGTGAGCGTAAACACAACCGCGTAGGCGCCGACGATGAATACCTCGGAATGAGCGAAGTTGATCAGGTTGAGCACGCCGTAGACGAGCGTGTAGCCGAGCGCGACGAGGGCGTAGATGGCGCCGAAGGTCAGGCCGTCGAAGGTAGCGCTCCAGAAGTTGTCCGCGAGCGCGGTCCAGTCGAGCCGGATCCATTCGTCAGCGGCGACCAACGCAGTCTGCGGATCGAGCATCGGGCTCCTGTCGGGATTGTGCGGCGAGGCCCGCCCGAACAAGTCCGGGCGGGCCTCACAGCCTCAGGGATGGTGCGACCTACTCGAGCGCACCGACCGAGACAATCTTTCCGTTGTCGACCTTGTAGCCGTAAACCGGCGTCTCAGACAGTTCGCCTTCGTCGGTCCACTTGTACGCCTTGGCGTAGCCCTGCCCGCTGTAGGTCTCGACGAAGCCGAGCAGCTTGGCCCGGGTCGTGTTGCCCTTGTCGATGCCCTGAAGCAACACGATGGCGGTGTCGTAACCCTCGATGGAGTACGTGCCCGGCTCTGCCTTGAAGGCCTTCTTGTAGGCGTCGGCGAAGTCCGGGATCAGCTCGCCGGGGATGCACGGGCAGGTGAAGTAGGCGTTGGCCGAGGCGCTGCCGGCCTGCTTCACGAATTGGTCGTCCTTGACGCCGTCCGGGCCGATGAACGCGCCGTTGAAGCCCTTGGCGACGAGCTGCTGGTCGAACGGGGCACCCTCGGCGTAATACCCCGAGTAGAACACCGCGTCGGCCTTGGACTTGAGGATCTTCGAGATCGTGGCCGAGAAGTCCTTCTGGCCGGTCGTGACCTTGTCCGTGCCGGCGAGCAGGCTGCCCAAGGCTTCGGTCGAGGTCTTGAACAAGCCGATGCCGTAGTCGGAGTCGTCGCCGACCACGTAGACCTTCTTGGCGTCGAGCTCCTTCGCCAGGACGGCGACCTTCGGACCCTGGACCGCGTCGTTACCCATGCCGCGATGGAAGGTCTTCCAGCCGTTCTTGGCCAGGTCCGGGTTGGTGGCCGACGGCGTGATGTGGACGAGGCCGGCGTCTTCGAAGATCTTGCCGGTCGCCTTCGACTCACCTGAGAACGGCAGGCCGATGACACCGATGATCGAATCGTCGTTGACGACTTGGGTGACCGGGCCGGTGGCCTTGTTCGGGTCGCCCTCGGTGTCGAACTTCTTGAAGGCGACCTCGCAGCCCGGGTTGGCCTTGTTGTGCTGGTCGATGGCCAGCTGGACGCCGTTGTAGATGTTGATCCCCAGCTGCGCGTTCGGACCGGTCATAGCACCTGCGTATCCGATGGTCGTGCCCGCCGGGCATTTCGCCTTGCCGTCGCCAGCCGCCGTCACGGCGTCGCCTGGGACATCGATGGAGGTTTGGACCGGGAGGCTCTTCAGCCCGGAATCGGTGTTTGTGCCGCCGTTATTGGTCTTGCTCGCACATCCAGCAGTGAGAAGGGCTACCGCAGCCAATGCTACGAATGCCTTGCCTGGTCGAGTCACAGTGCCTCCATGGTCTTGTCCGAGGTGGACGAAGGTGTTTTCGCTGCCGTTTCTAGCACAGGCCATCGGTCATGCACGAGGGTTCGGCCCGCTGTTTACATGGGTTTTTCCGCAGCTAGAGTCGCTGCATGGCAGACCGCTTGTTGCTGATTGACGGTCACTCGGTGGCGTACCGCGCGTTCTTTGCGCTCCCAGTCGAGAACTTCGCCACGACGACCGGCCAGCACACCAACGCGGTGTTTGGCTTCACTTCGATGCTCATCAACGTCCTGCGGGACGAGCAACCGACGCACATCGGGGTTGCCCTTGACGTCTCGCGTCAGACGTTTCGCTCCGAGGAGTACGCCGAGTACAAAGCCAACCGCTCGAAGAGCCCGGAGGAGTTCCAGGGCCAGATCCCGCTGATCAAGGATGTGTGCGCTGCCCTCGGCATCCAGACCTTCGAGAAGGAGGGCTTCGAGGCTGACGACATCATCGGCACGCTCACCACGCAGGCGAAAGCGGCCGGAATGGACGTCCTGATCTGCACGGGCGACCGCGACGCCCTCCAGCTGGTCAGCGACACGACGACCGTGCTCTATCCGCGCAAGGGCGTGTCGGATCTCGCCCGGATGACACCGGCCGCCGTCGAAGAGAAGTACGGCTTGGCGCCGGTGAACTACCCCGATCTGGCCGCGCTGGTCGGCGAGACGAGCGACAACCTGCCAGGCGTGCCTGGTGTCGGGCCCAAGACGGCGGCGAAGTGGATCGCGACCTACGGGACGCTCGATGCTCTGGTGGCCGCGGCCGGCGACATTCCCGGGAAGGCGGGTGAGTCGCTGCGCGAGCATCTGGACGACGTGATCAGGAACCGGAAGATCAACGCGCTCGTCTGTGACCTCGACCTGCCGGCCGGGCCGGCCGATCTGGCCTTCTCCACCAACTGGAACCGTGACGCGATCCATCAGGTGTTCGACGCACTCGAGTTCGCCGCTCTGCGCACCCGCCTGTTCGACTATCTCGGCGGGGGAGACGAAGCCGCCGTAGCCAGCCTCGAGGCACCCGTACTCGCCGTCGAGCAGCTGACGGCCATCGGCCCGTGGCTGGAGGCGCACGGCACGGCACTGGTCGGCGTCGAGGTGGCCGGCGTGGCACGCGTCGTCGGTTCCCGGGTCGATGGCGTCGCCTTCGCGGCGGCCGACGGTGCTGTGGCATGGGCCGACGTCGGCGTGCTCGACGACCCGGCGTTTGCGGCCTGGTTGGCCGACGCCGATCGACCCAAGGTCTTCCACGATGCGAAGGGACAGCTGCACGCCCTCGGCGCCCACGGGTGGCCGGTCCGCGGCATCGTCGCCGACACCGCTCTCGGCACTTACCTCGTCAAGCCAGACCAGCGGTCCTATGACCTCGCCGACCTGTCGCTGCGCTACCTCAAGCGTGAGCTCGGGCCGGCCGACGACGCCTCCGGTCAGCTCAGCTTCCTCGATGACGGCTCCGGCGACGCAGGGCAACGCGCCAAGGCGACGCTTGACCTGTGGGAGGTGCTGGCACCGGAGTTGGCCGACACTGGCGCCCTGGCGCTGCTGCGTGACGTAGAACTCCCGCTGATCGACGTCCTCCTCGGCATGGAGACCGCTGGCATCGCCGTCGACAGTGACCATCTCGATCGGCTCCATGTCGAGTTCTCCGAGCAGATCGTGCGCGCACAGCAGGACGCCTACGCGGCCATAGGCCGCGAGGTGAATCTGGGCTCGCCCAAGCAGCTGCAAGAGGTTCTCTTCGACCAGCTGGGCATGCCGCGCACCAAGCGGACGAAGACGGGCTACACGACCGACGCGGAGTCCCTGCAGTGGTTGTACGCGACAACTGAGCATCCGTTCCTCGAAGCACTTCTGCGGCACCGCGACGTGACGAAGCTCCGGCAGTCGGTCGAAGGGCTGCAGAAGACGTCGGGTGCCGACGGCCGCATCCACACCACGTACTCCCAGACCGTGGCGGCCACCGGACGGCTCAGCTCGGCCGACCCGAACCTGCAGAACATCCCGATCCGCACCGAGCAGGGCCGCCGCATCCGCGAGTCCTTCGTCGTCGGACCGGGGTTCGAGACGCTGCTGACGGCCGACTACAGCCAGATCGAGATGCGGATCATGGCCCACCTGTCTGAGGACGCCGGACTCATCGCCGCCTTCAACGACGGCGAGGACTTCCACACCGTGATGGCCGCCAAGGTGTTCGAACGTGACGCCGCCGCCATCGATGGCGGCCTGCGCGCCCGGATCAAGGCGATGAACTACGGCTTGGCGTATGGCCTGTCCGCGTACGGCTTGAGCCAGCAGCTCGGCATCAGTACCGGCGAGGCCCAAGCGCTGATGGACGACTACTTCGAGACATTCGGCGGCGTTCGCACCTACCTCCAGGGTGTCGTCGCCGCAGCGCGTCAGACCGGCTTCACGGCGACGATCCTCGGTCGGCGGCGCTACCTGCCCGACCTGCAGAGTGACAACCGGCAGCGGCGAGAGATGGCCGAGCGGATGGCGCTGAACGCACCGATCCAGGGCTCCGCGGCTGACATCATCAAGGTGGCGATGCTCAACAGCCAGCGCGCGCTCGACGCTGAGGGCCTCCGGTCGCGGATGCTGCTGCAGGTGCACGATGAGCTCGTCTTCGAGGTCGCGCCGGGGGAGCAGGACGTCGTCGAAGAGCTGGTGCGTCGCGAGATGGCCGGCGCAGCCGACTTGTCAGTGCCGCTTGACGTCTCCGTCGGTATTGGCCGCACGTGGCACGAAGCAGGTCATTGAACCGGTCAGATGCGATTGCGGCGGTTGAGGCTGACCAGCCGCGTCACGACCATCGCGATGTAGAACAGGCCGGCGACCTGCTCGATCATGTTGACGCTCCGGGCGTGCCCGCTGACCGGAACGATGTCGGACAAGCCGGTGCTCGACAGGGTCGTGAACGACAGGAACAACAGCTCCGCCCATGATCTTGCGTGGTCGCCGGGCCCGGCGAACGACCCCGGGTCCAAGGCTTGGAGCACGACATACAGATGTGCGAACGCCCACGCGAACAGCGTGAATACCGCACCGATGGCGAAGAGCTCGTCGGTCGTCACTTCCTCGTCGTCGAGCATGTAGCGAATCATCGCCACGCCGGCGTAGATGTACAGCGCGACTTCGAAGCCGGCGGCCCACGGAACAAGCCGGTCCTGCTCGGTGATGACTTGGATCGCAAGGAGCACGACTGCCGGAAGGGCGAGGAGCGCCGCGACCCAGGTGAGGCCAGGAGTGGCGCGCACCGCGTAGACCGCCAGGCCAAGCACGACCAGCCCGAACAGGGCGAAGAGCTGACGTCCTTGCAGCGAGTCCTCCAGGAACGGGTACAGCAGCACGCCGAGGAATTGCACTGCGAGGAGGACGGCACATGGAGTCTGACGGATGAACTTCGTCATGGCGACGAGGCTACCCACGATCCCGGGGGGCGAGGCTGAGCACGAGCGACAGGGCCGCGCCAACCATCCCGACGATCAGGATCAACCCGGTCACGCCGACGTTTGTGATCACCGCGAGCACCGGCAGTGTGACCACCGCGAACCAGGTGAGGATCGCGACGCCCGAGCGGCGGCGAGCGAGTGAGTCGAGCACGAGTACCTGCACGATCGACCACACCGAGCCTGCCAGCGTGAACAGCCACAGATTCTGGGCGACCTCCGCGTATTGGCCGCCACCAGCCAAGACGAGGGCAAGCTTGGGCAGAAGCGCCGTCGCCACAGTTGCAATCAGGCCGACGCCGGCTACCAGGCTGACGGCGAGGCGAAGCGACGCGGCTGTCTCATCCGTGGCCAGCCGTGGATAGAGCAGGACACCGACGAAGCTCGGAGCCATCAGAGCGGCCTTGCTGAGAATCAGGCCGGCGGCGTAGAGCCCGGCCTCGTGGGCGTCCAGCCGGTTTCGGGCGACAAGGGCGTCGAGGTTGCTCAGGACGTAGAACGCGAACAGTGTGTGGGTGCCGGCCAGCGCCTCCCGCAACAGCGGCCGACGGCTGAGGGTACCTCCCGGCACGCCTAGCGTGCCCGGGAAAGGGTCCCTCACGGCGCGGAAGCCGAGGATGCGCACGCCGACCAGCACGGGCGCCCACGCACCGATGGCGATGCCGATCAGCGCGCTGACCACACTTGGATGGATGAGCAGCGCGACGACTCCGGCAAGCAGGCGGCCGAAGCCATTGGCGAGCGCGATGGCGGTGACGGCCTGCCATCGTTCGGCGCCCTGAGCGATGCCGATGAAGCCGCCCATGGCCGTGAGCGGCACGAGGGCCAAGGAGCACAACAGCGCCGGCCACAGCGAGTCGAGGTGGAGAATCCACACAATGACTGGCGAGGCGACGGCGACGGCCCCGCCCACCATCAATGAGACCAACGTCGTGGACCTGAGCACGATGCCGATGGTCGCGTCGCGGTCGGCGGGAGAGGGAGCCACAGCCATGCGTCGGGCAGCGGCCGCCTGCAGCCCCAGCGAGGCGACGACGCCCATCTGCAGGATGCTCAGCAGAGCGGTGACCGCGCCGAACTCCGCTGGGATCAGGATCCGAGCGGCAACGAGGCTGAAGACGTACGCCGCGACGTTCATCGTCACCTGACCACCGGCCACATATGCCGTGGTGCGGGCGCGCTCGATCACCGCATCACCTTAGGGCGTCGGTAGTCTCGCCCCATGAGTTCGACCGGTGCCGACCGACTGTTGAGGTTCATCGACAATTCGCCGACACCCTTCCACGTCGTGGCCACCGTTGCCGAAGACCTGGATGCGGCCGGCTTCACCCGGCTCAGCGAGCGCGACGCCTGGCCGGCCGGTGGAGGAGCGTTCTATGTCGCCCGGAGCGGATCCCTCGTAGCCTGGCGCTCGACGGGCGATCCGGTGGCCGGCTTCCGCATCGTCGGCGGTCATACGGACAGTCCCAACCTGCGGCTCAAGCCGCACCATGACGTCAGGAGCGGGGATCTCGACGCTCGTGGAGCCGCTGTCGTCGCGCTGGAGCCTTATGGCGGAGCGATCCTGCGGTCGTGGTTCGACCGCGACCTCGGCGTGGCCGGACGCATTGCGCTGCGTGATGGAACCGATCGGCTCGTGCGCGTCGATGAACCGGTGCTGCGGGTTCCCCACTTGGCCATCCACCTGGACCGTGAGGCCAAGGACAAGGACCTCGACCCGCAACGCCACCTCAACGCGATCTGGGCCGTCAAGCCCGCCGACTTCCTGCCCTGGCTGATCTCCGGCGAGGGCGTCGCCGCGACAGACATCCTCGGCTTCGAGCTCATGGCGTTCGACCTACAGCCCAGCGCCATCACGGGTGCGCGGCGCGAGTTCGTCTCGGCGCCCCGACTGGACAACCAAGTGACCTGTTTCTCCGGTCTGGAGGCGTTCATTCGCGCCACCGCGGAGCCCGCCCAGCCCGTGCTGGCCCTGTTCGACCACGAGGAAGTCGGCAGCATCAGCGAACGCGGCGCGCAGTCTGACCTGCTCGCAACCACCCTCGAGCGTGTCGTCGTCGGGGCCGGTGGGGGACGCGACGAGTATCACCGTGCCCTTGCTGCGTCGTGGTGCGCGTCGGGCGACATGGCCCACGCCACGCACCCGAATTACCGCGAGAAGCACGAGCCGCTCCATCCGATCACGCTGGGCGGGGGTCCGGTGATCAAGGTCAATCAGAACCTGCGCTACGCCTCTGAGGCACGCGGAGCCGCCATGTTCGCGTCGGCGTGCGAGCAGGCCGAGGTCCCGGTCCAGCGCTACGTGCACCGGGCCGACCTGCCATGCGGGTCGACGATCGGTCCATTGAGCGCTGCACGCACCGGCATCACGACGGTCGACGTGGGCGCTCCGCAGTTGGCGATGCATTCGTGTCGTGAGTTCATGGCCGCCGCAGACGTCGACCTGTATTCGCGCGGGCTGGCCGCCTTCCTGGCTGTCGACTGACCGGCGCACGCGAACGCCACCTTGCTCGACCCGCCTGACCTGCAGAAGTGACCACCGACTAGGCTTGACGAAGCGTCGGCTTTGCTGTGCGCACAATCGAAACTGTCCACCCACTAACTTCTGTCCATCGGAGCCCATCAACCCATGAGCATCGCCCCAACGGAGGCCGCCCCCATCGCAGGCAAAGCAGCCCCGCAGGTAGCGGTCAACGACATCGGCAGCGC
>DATLCL010000174.1:0-3152 GCA_035526415.1 Aeromicrobium sp. | reverse complement strand
TCACCACCCTCATCGACTATCACCACGAGCCGCATCGACGCGCCACGAACGGAGCCCCCGGAGCCGGTGGCCACCGCAGTGGCGGCAAGGGTGCCGACCTCGTGCTGACCGTGCCTGACGGCACCGTCGTGCGCGACGCCGACACGGGTGAAGTGCTGGCCGACATGGTGGGTGCGGGCACTGAGGTCGTCGTCGCAGCGGGTGGACGCGGTGGTCTGGGCAACGCCGCACTGGCGTCGCCCAAGCGCAAAGCGCCCGGGTTCGCACTCCAGGGTGAGCCGGGGGAGGACCGCTCGGTCACACTCGAGCTCAAGGTCGTCGCCGACATCGGCCTGGTCGGCTTCCCCAGCGCGGGCAAGTCGAGCCTGATCGCATCGCTGTCGCGCGCGCGGCCCAAGATCGCGGACTATCCGTTCACCACCCTGGTGCCCAACCTCGGCGTCGTGACGGCTGGTTCGCTGACCTTCACCGTCGCGGACGTTCCCGGCCTCATCGAGGGCGCCAGCGAGGGCCGCGGTCTCGGCCACGACTTCCTGCGCCACGTCGAGCGTTGCGCCGCGTTGGTCCACGTCATCGACTGCGCCACGGTCGAGCCGGGCCGCGATCCGGTCACCGACCACGACACGATCGAGGCCGAGCTGGCGGCCTATGGCGGCCTCGAGGATCGGCCCCGGCTGGTCGCACTCAACAAGGTCGATGTGCCGGACGCCAAGCAGATCGCCGAGTTCGTGACGGCTGACCTCGAGGAGCGTGGCTTCGACGTCTTCGCCGTGTCGGCGGCGAGTCACGAGGGCCTGCGGGAGTTGTCGTTCGCGATGGCCGAGATTGTCGCGCGCCGACGCGCTGCCGAGGCCACGCCCGAGCCCACTCGCATCGTGCTACGCCCGCAGGCTCAGGCGGGCGTCGGCGATGAGTTCACGATCACGTTCGAAGATGGCCAGTATCGAGTCCGCGGCGAGAAGCCGACCCGGTGGGTGCGCCAGACCGACTTCGCGAATGATGAGGCCGTCGGCTACCTCGCCGACCGGCTCAGCCGGCTGGGCGTCGAGGAGCGGCTGCTCGAGATGGGGGCCGAACCGGGTGACGACGTCGCCATCGGCGATGGCGCCGACGCCGTCATCTTCGACTTCGATCCTCAGATCGACGCAGGTGCAGAGAACCTGGGTCGCCGCGGCGAGGACCATCGCTTCTACGACCGGTCGCGTCGCACGAACGTCGGCCGGCGCGAGGAACTGGCCGCCAAACGAGCGCACGAAGCCGACATGCGGGACCGCCGCGCGCACGACGAGACTGAGGATGAATCTCCCCCGCAAGCGGGGGGTACCCCCAGCTCAGGTCGGAGCGAATCATGAGCCGGATCGTGGTGAAGATCGGCTCGTCGTCGCTCACTGCAGGCGTCGCTGGTCTCGACGGCAATCAGGTCGATGCGCTCGTCGACGCCGTGGCTGCGGCCCGGGGCCGGGGGGACGAGGTCGTCCTGGTCAGCTCGGGCGCCATCGCCGCCGGCCTGCCGCCGCTCGGCCTCAAGACACGTCCCCGGGACCTGCCGACCCAGCAGGCTGCGGCCAGCGTCGGCCAAGGGCTGCTCGTGCACCGCTACACCGAGCGGTTCGCGTCGCACGACATCGTGGCGGCGCAGGTCTTGCTCACGTTGGACGATGTCACCCGCCGCAGCCACTACCGCAACGCGTACCAGACCTTCGCGCGGCTGCTTGAGCTCGGCGTCGTGCCCATCGTCAATGAGAACGACACGGTGGCGACCAGCGAGATCCGCTTCGGCGACAACGATCGACTCGCCGCGCTGGTAGCGCACCTTGTGCATGCCGACCGGCTCGTACTGCTGTCTGATGTCGACGGGCTGTACGACCGCCACCCCGGCGACCATCGTGCCGAGCCGATCAGTGAGGTCACCGATCTGGACGAGCTGAGCCACATCGACGTCAGCCGAATTGGCTCGGCCATCGGGACCGGTGGGATGGTGACCAAGCTCGAGGCGGCCCGGCTGGCGACGGAAGCCGGCATCCCGGTCACCCTGACCAGCGCTGCCCGCGCGGACGCCGCCATCGCGGGCGAGCCGGTCGGCACCCGGTTCACGGCCACCGGCAAACGCCGTTCCACGCGGCTGCTGTGGCTGGAGCACGCCAGCGACACCAAAGGCGCGCTCAATATCGACACCGGAGCGTGGCGAGCGCTGTCCGAGCGCAACGCTTCGCTGCTGCCGGCGGGCATCACCTCGGTGTTCGGCTCGTTCGTCGCCGGCGATCCGGTCGACGTCATCACCGAGGACGGCACGGTCGTCGCGCGTGGCATCGTCACGTACGACAGCGACGAATTGCCCAGCATCCTGGGCCGCTCAACGCGGGACCTGGCCGCCGAACTGGGTGCCGACTATGAACGCGAGGTCATCCACCGCGACGACCTGGTGCTGCTACGAGCTGCCGCGGTGGAGGGCTGAAACCGACCAGCCCGGACAGTACGCATGATGGTCGTCGACCCTGGCGCGCTCGGTCGCGCCCGGGATGAGCACCTCGATCTTGACCGTTCCGCTCTTGCAGACGCCCGGACTGAAGTTGTCGGGGTTGGGGAATCGGATGTCGGCCGTGACTGTCTCGTTCGGCGCCAGGACCAGATCCTTGGCGCCGCCGCTGACGTAGGCACGAGCGGCTTCACCGACCTGGCGGTTGGCAGAGTCCTTCAGCGTCAACGCCGGATAGCCGCGAACGGAGCAGGCGGTACTCGCGGAGTTGGTGAAGCGGAGCCGAACGTACTCGGATCCGGCCGCATGCGCGGAATTCCCGAGGGACACATTGAGCTTGGCGCAGGGTGCTGCCGTGGTGGCGGAGTCGGAGGGCAGTGGTTGGAGGGGCCCCGGCGGAAGGTCCGAGCCAGACCGGCCCTGCATCGGATCGACGTGCGAGCACGCCGCCATCAGCAACGCAGCGGCACAAAGGCCAAGTCGCTTCATACGGCCAGCCTAGTTGCGTCCGGCGCGTCGGCGCGGAGGTCCCTCCTACGATGGACCCGTGAAGGAACACGTCGAAGAAGCCGCCCGGCGGGCGCGAGTGGCGGCCGGCGTGCTGGCAACGACGCCGCGGGCGGTGAAGGACGCCGCACTGAACGCGGCGGCCGACGCCTTGGTCGCTGAGACGGAG
>DATLCL010000166.1:0-3730 GCA_035526415.1 Aeromicrobium sp. | reverse complement strand
ACGCTGCCTCGCGGCCGACCCGGCTCCGCCGGTTCTTCGCGGTCGGAGCCGGCCCTTGGGCGTTGGACCAAGGCTTCTCGTGGATTCTGCGCGACGGTGTGGAACCTCTGGGCGCGGCGGTCGTCCTTGCCTCGGCTCGGCGCCACAACCCGGCCGAGAACCACCCGACGACCATTGCTCGCTACCTCCGCGCCTTTGGCAGGCACTCGTTGAAGGCGCGCAGGTTCCTCGAAGTCATGGAAAGGACCCACCCGGTCGAAGAACACCTCTATCTGCCGTTCATCGGTGCTGCCCAGCCTGGACGCGGGGCCGGATCGCGCCTGCTCTCGGCAATGGCGCGAGCAGCCGACGACGCAGGGTTGCCGCTCTACCTGGAGGCCACCACCGAAACCAGCGCGCACTTGTACCGCAGACACGGATTCGTCGACACCGGCACGATTGTGGCGCCCGACATGCCGCCGATGTATGCGATGTGGCGAGAGCCGTCGACGTCGTGAGGGCGTTGCTGCGTGCCGCGCTGATCGGTGTTGCTGTCGGGATTGTGGCTCGCGTCCTCATGCGCGTTGTAGCGCTACTTGAGGGTTCAGACCTGGGGTTTGATCCCGGCGCAAGCGTCATGATCGTCGGGCTGTTCGCGGTTGCATCCGTCGGAGCGTGTGCCGGTGCGATGTTGTTCAAGCGCTCGAGGATCCTGGGTGTGATTGTGACCGTCGTGACGGCGGTGCCGCTGTGGCTGCCAGGATCCTCGATCGCCATCGTCGAGGTAATGGAACATGCGACTGGTCCTGCGGTCGAGGCGCTGGGCGTGGTCGCCGTCGCGTTGTTGATCGGTGGCTGCATGGTTGCGGCGCCGGTGTTGGGTAACCGAATCGGTCGTCGCCACACGTTCTCTCGTTAAGCGGCGAGCGGATGCAGGCTTGGTGCTCGGCTTCGGTAGGTGTGGCCGGCCGGGGTGCGCCAACTGATGGTGCCGTCGGTTTGGGCGGTGACGTTCCATCCGGGGAGGTGCTTGATGACGTGGGATCGTCGACAGAGTCCTTGACCGTTGTCGTCGCGAGTGATGCCGCCGTCGGTGTAGGCGGTGATGTGGTCGACATCTCGGATGCGGCAGTCACAGCCGGGTTGGCGGCAGCGGTGGCGGTCGCGGGTGCGGATGAAGCCGGCCAGTGCGCCGTCGAAGTAGCGGCGACGTTCGTCGCGGGCGATCAGGGTCTGGGTGATCGGGTCGGTGATCAGGCGGCGGTAGAAGACTCGGTGGGCGTTGCCGATGAGCTCATCAGCAACGGCGGGTGCGATGGGGCCGTGGCCGACGAGTTCGACCGGGTTGCCGGCAGCGCCCATCAGGGTGGCCACGTCGATGACGATGCCGACCTCGACCGTGGTGTCGGTGGCATGGGAGGCGCCGGTGACCCGCTCGAACAGCGTGGTGCACATGATCTGCTCCAGGCTGCGCTCATCGCCGGCCGAACGCAGACCCAACGCCCACGACTCCAGCGCGGCGTGGGCGGCGGTGAGCTGTTCGGCCGGACCCTCGACCGTCAGTGTGGCCACACCATCCGGGTGCGCGGTCAGGTTGACCCGAACGTCCTCACGGCGGCGCTCGGCCCGTTCGGCTGCGGCGTCAGCGTCCAGGCTGATCACGATCCGCTCGGCCAGCTGCCCAGCCCGCCGCGGGGTCAGGCCGGGCAACTTGGGTGCGATTTCGGCATCGAAGAGGGCCTTGTCCTCCGTGCTCAAACCGGAGACCGGCCGGCAGATAGCCCGCACCGTCGGCTCGCTGATGAGGCCGGCTTTCAACGCCTCGGCGACCTGCGGCAGATCAGCCAGCTGCAGCGCCAGACCGAACTGGCTCCCGGCCGCGCCGGGGGAGATGTTGCGGGCGAGTGAGACCTGCCCGATCACATGCAGCGCCGGGTCGCCTTCGCGGAAGGCGCCGATGACCCGGTTGCGGTCCTCATACAGGCCGTTGATCTCCTTGAGCTGCTCGGCTTGGGCGTGCCGGATCACCCGGTCCCATCCAGTGATCGCGTCAACCCGCGAGGCGCCCATGTCCTCCTCGAAGTCATGCTCGACCGCGGCAATCACGGTCGGCAGGTCTTCAGTGGGGACGTCCTCGAACATGTCTCCATATTAGTCGAACAGACTGACGAAAAACAAGGATTCCTGCCAAGAAACTCACCGAAATTTCAGTATTTTCGCCACCGAAGCCGTTGTCAGAGGCGGATGCCAAAATGGCCCTACGGAGTTCGTGGCCGGCGACCTGTGGAAGGCCGCCTTGGCTGATACCTCACGACGCACGAACCTGATGGCATGTCCGTGTTCGCCGTCTGGATCTCGCTCATGTCCACGCTGTTCGGGGCCGCGGACGATCCGGAGTGCTACGCGCTCGGTGGCCTGGATGTCGCTCGAGCCGAAGCGCTGGCGGACGGCAACTTGACCGAACTGCGGGCCGTGTACGCACACACAGCCGCAACGGAACCGGACGCACGGCTGCTGAAGCGCTACGCCGCCCGTGGCTTGCGTGTCGTCGGTGCTGGCCTGGTGCGTGGCGAGTGCCGAGTCGTCGCGCGCGCGGCAGCTCGAGTGGAACTCGATGTCGCCGAACATCTGGCTCGAGCTTGGGCAGTGGGCCCGACCGATGAGTCAATCCGGCTGCCACGTGACGGGATCTCGCGTCATCGCATCGTGCTCACCGGGGGTGCCGGACGCTGGCGGATCGCGTCAGTCCGCTAGCGCCGCGGCGACAGCGGCCGCGATCTCCCGGTTGTACCTTGGCGCACGTCGCCCGGCTGTGACCTGGCTGAAGAAGCCGTGGATCATGTCGTCAAACTGGCGCAGGTCGGTCTTGATGCCGGCCGCGGACAGCTTCTCGGCGTAGGCATTGCCTTCGTCCCGCAGCGGGTCGAAGCCAGCGGTGGCCACTAGCGTCGGCGGCGTCCGAGGAGAGATGTCGCCGTTGAGCACTGTCACCCGCGGGTCTGATCGCTGCGCAACGTCTGGAACATAACGGTCGCGGCCTTGCTCGATCCCGACACGTGTCAGGAGGAATCCCTCGCCGAGCGAGCGCAACGACTCCGAGGTGCTCACGAGGTCCGTCACCGGATAGACCAACAACTGGAAGGCCAGGCCGATCTCGTCGGCTACGGACTGGACGGTCGCGGCGGCGAGGTTGGCGCCAGCCGAGTCGCCGCCGACCGCCAAGCGCGTCGGATCTGCACCGACCGACTCCGGGTTCGCGGCGACCCATCGCATGGCGGCCACGCAGTCGTCGAGACCGGCGGGGAAGGGATGCTCGGGTGCCAGCCGGTAGTCGAGCGCGAGGATCTGGATACCGGCGCGCTCGGCGAACGCGCGCAGGATGCCGTCGTGGCTCTTCAGACTCCCGTACGTGTGAAAGCCGCCGTGGAAGTAGACCATCGTCGGCGATGCGGCCGATCCGATCCGTGACTTCGGCGTGTACAGCCGGGCCGGCCGGCCGACCATGGTGAAGCTACGAACCGAGCCGATGGGTTGGCCCAGCGCAAGCGCGGCCGATTGGCGGTCGAGACTTCGGCGTGCCTTGTCGACCGGCAGTTCGTCCCACGGTGTCTCCCGGGTGACGCGCATGAGGGTCAGGATGAGATGCGCTTCAGGCGCAAGGCGCATACCGTCGCGAACGATCGGTCTCCCGGCCATGCGTTGGACGATCGACTCCGGCAGGTAGGAGAGCGCCTGGAGCAGTCGGCCTTGG
>DATLCL010000160.1:0-7625 GCA_035526415.1 Aeromicrobium sp. | reverse complement strand
GCGACCACACCGTTGGTGGTCCAGAGCTTCACACCGTCGAGGATGTACTCCTTGCCATCGTCGCTCAGCCGCGCGGTCGAACCCATACGGGCAGGGTCGGAGCCGACATCGGACTCGGTGAGCAGGAACGCCGTAACCGCGCCGGCGGCACACAAAGGGAGGTACTGCTGCTTCTGTGCATCCGTGCCGAACATCTTGACTGGCTCGGGCACGCCGATGGAGTTGTGGGCCGATATGAGCGCACCCATGGAAGGGTGCACGGATCCGACGAGCATCAGCGCGCGTCCGTAGTGCACCATCGACAAGCCGAGGCCGCCGTACTTCTTCGGGATCTTCATCCCGAAAGCGCCGAGATCGGCGAGTTCCTTGACGTACTCGTCCGGGATCTTTGCTTCCCGCTCGATCATTCGGCCGTCCATCGTGCGGCAGAACTCCTCAAGCTTCGCGATGAACGCGTCGCCCTCGGTCACTGCCTCCCCCTCGCCACGTGGGTGGGGGTGGATGAGCGGAAGATTGAACTTCCCGAGGTAGAGCTCCTTCGCGAAGCTTGGACGGGTGTACGCGATGTCACGCGCCGCCTCGGCCAGCTCGCGCGCCTCGCGCTCGCTCGCCTCGACGCGTACTGCCTGGCTGCCTTCGGACGCGTTCTGAATATCTGTACTCACGACGGGTCGCCTTCCCACTGGACTAGACCCATCGTCGTCCTGGTTCGGCAAATTGCAACCCCCGGCACCTGAAGAGAAGCCCGCCGGACCACCGACGCACCCATCCCGGCGAAGCTTTTTACCAGCCGAAGTCCTCACCCACGAGCTCATAGAGAGACCGATTGTGGGGTTCGAAATATCGGTCCAGATGCTCGGCGACCTCCGGCTCGACATCGCTCCTGTTCGCGCTCACGTTGCGCGGCCGTAAGTCATCTGGCGTGAAGTTCTCGTCGACGCCAATGAACCGGCAGACCTGACGCAAGGAGCTCACCGGATCGGCATAGAACTTCTCGGCTCCCAGAACCAGGATCTGTCCCTCGTCGAACAACTCCACATACCTGTCCAGCTGCTCGCGATACCTACCTCGACTCTTGTATGAGCAATGAATGTAGGCGCTGCTCTTGAAGTCGCCCGCCTCGAGGACGGGCCTGAGCCGCTCCTCCTCAGCGAGCAGGGCGGACATGATCGGAAGTGACTCGCGACCCTTGCCCGTCTCATGAAAGTAGTGCGAGATCGCTCTGTCAGTGGGGTTGCGCAGGATCGCGATCAGCTTTACCGACGGTATGAGGTCGGCAATGCGGCGAGGAGCCAGCGGATTGAAGAGGTACAGCGGCGACGCCTCGAACGTCTTCTGGCCGCGACCCATCTCTCGCTTGAGCGGGAAATGCTCGCGGTACCACTGCGGCCCCTCGGCGTAGTTGTCGCGCGACGGTCTCAATCCACCGTCGAAGAAGTGCACTTCCTTCCGCGTTGCCGCGATCAGCTGAGGGTGCTGGCTGAGGAAGGTGAACAGGCTCGACGTTCCCGATTTCATGGCGCCGATGATGATGAAGTCAGGAAGGGCCCTTCGGGCGATCCAGCCCAGCGAAAACCGACCCATCGTCAGCCCAGTCGGGCGCCGACGAGGTCGCCGATGCCGTACGTCAACGCCGCCGCCAAGCCGCCGAGCACCAGCTGGCGTAGCCCCCCAAACCACCACAGGCGGCTCGTGATGCGCGTGACGACGGCGCCACAGGCGAACAGGGCGGCGAGCGAGGCGATGACGGTGGGCCAGATGTTCGTCACTCCGAACAACAACGGCAGGAGCGGGATCGCAGCGCCGACCGCAAAGGAGATGAACGACGACACGGCCGCCACGAGAGGCGACGGGTAGTTGCCCGGCCGTACACCGAACTCGGTCAGCGAGTGAACGCGCAGCGCCATCTCGGGATCGGAGTGGATGGACTCCGCTGCCCGCCTGGCCGTCGGCGCGTCGATCCCGAGCGACACGAACCGGTCGGCCAACTCGGCCTGCTCGATTCGGGCGTGATCGCGGATCTCGCGTCGCTCGACGTTCACCTGCGCGTCGATGAACTCGGCCTGACTCGCGACGGAGGTGTACTCCCCCGCGGCCATCGAGAAGGCGCCAGCGGCCAAGCCGGCGAAGCCGGCAAGCACGACCGGCGTGGTATCGGACGCGATCGCGGCGCTGCCACCGAAAACGCCCATGATGAGCGCAAAGTTCGAGACCAGCCCATCCATGGCACCGAACACAGCTGGGCGGAGCCAACCGCCCTCCTCAGGGTGACGGTGCGTGGAGGCGTGGATCTCGCTCATGGTCACCCCCTCGACGGGAACGTGCGAAATAGGCCGCAGCAACGGCGAAAACCATGATCGCGGTCCACACGTTCAACCGGAAGGGGCCGATGTGGTTGACCGTGTCGATCCGGAGCAACTCGATCCAGACCCGGCCGGCGGTATAGAGCATCGCGTACGCCGCGAAGACCTGGTTCCCGCTGAGCCGGAATCGTCGCTCCAGCACCCAGACCAGCACGGCCGCGGCCGCGAGGTTCCAGATCAGCTCGTACAGGAACGTCGGATGAAACGTGCTGAATTGCTCGTACCCGGAGGGACGATATGCGGCATCGATCTCCAGCGCCCAGGGCAACCTGGTCGGCCGGCCGAAGAGCTCCTGATTGAAGTAGTTGCCGAGTCGGCCCACGGCCTGCGCCACGAGCAGGCCAGGCGCCACCGCTCCGACCGCGTCGGCGAACCGGACATCGGCGCGCCGACAGGCGATCCACGCACCCACGGCGCCACCAGCGATGGCTCCCCAGATTCCCAACCCGCCCTCCCAAATGCGGACGGCGTCGACCGGATCGCGACCGGGTCCGAAGTACAACTCGGGATCGGTAATGACGTGATACAGCCGGGCGCCGACGATGCCGAATGGAAGGGCCCACACGGCGAGGTCTCCGATGAAACCGGGTTGACCGCCCTTCGTCACGAACCGCTTCTCGCCGATCCAGATGGCCAGCAGCGCACCCACGATGATGCACAACGCGTAGGCACGCAGCGGGACGGGACCGAGATGCCACACGCCTTGGCTCGGACTGGGGATGAACAGCAGCATCAGCGCTGGACCCCCGTGCGGAGTTCGCGAGCCAGGGCTCGCACGGCGTCGACGCCGGCCGCGGGTGACTCCGCGTCCAGCAGCCTTCGGACAAGCGCTGACCCCACGATGACGGCATCGGCGTATTGCGCGACCTCGGCTGCCTGCGCCCCGGTGCTGACGCCGAGGCCTACTCCAATCGGTTTGTCCGTGTGCTCGCGCACCCGTTCGACGAGTGCCGGCGCAGCCGAGCTGACGGCGTCGCGCGCACCCGTCACTCCCATCACCGCAGTGGCGTAGATGAACCCGCTGGCCGCGTCCGCGGTGTACCCGATGCGGGTGTCCGTCGACGACGGAGCGACCAGGAAGATCCGCGACAGATCGTGCTTCTCGCTGGCGGCGACCCACTCATCGGCTTCGTCAGGGATCAGGTCGGGCGTGATCAGCCCGGCACCACCGGCCTCGGCCAGATCAGCGGCGAACCGATCCACCCCGTAGCGCTCCACCGGATTCCAGTACGTCATCACGACGGTCGGCGCACCGGTCGCCGCGGACGCACGCACGACGTCGAACACGTCGCCTATGCGCGTCCCGGCAGCGAGCGCCTGCTCGGCCGCTGCCTGGATGACCGGACCGTCCATCACCGGGTCGCTGTAGGGTAGCCCGACCTCGACCAGATCGACACCACCGTCCACCATGGCTTCGATCGCAGCGATGGACGTCGCCTTGTCCGGGAAGCCCGCTGGGAGGTATCCGACGAGCGCCGCACGGTTCTCGGCCCGCGTGCGGGCGAACAGGTCGTCGATGGTGCTCATGCATCGCCTCCGTCGAGGAGACCGAAGTAGAGGGCGGCGGTGTGGACATCCTTGTCACCGCGGCCGGAGAGATTCACCAAAAGGGTGGAATCAGGGCCGAGTTCCTGCGCCAACCGCAGCGCCCCGGCCAAGGCGTGCGCTGACTCGATCGCCGGGATGATGCCTTCGGTCTTGCAGAGCAGGTCGAACGCGGCCATCGCCTCGGCATCGGTGGCAGAGACGTACTGAGCACGCCCGGTCGATGCCAGATAGGAGTGCTCGGGACCGACTCCGGGGTAGTCGAGCCCGGCCGAGATGGAATGCGACTCCAGTGTCTGGCCGTCCTCGTCCTGCAAAAGATACGAGCGTGCGCCGTGCAACACGCCGACGGAACCGGCGCCGATGGTGGCGGCGTGCCGTCCGGTTTCAACGCCTTCGCCGCCGGCCTCGACGCCAATGAGCCGGACGTCGGCATCCGGGATGAACGCCGTGAACAGGCCGATGGCATTCGACCCACCACCGACGCAGGCGATGGCGGCATCAGGCAACGAACCCGTCAGCTCAAGGACCTGAGCCCTGGCTTCGTCACCGATTCCCCTGGTCAGATCCCGCACCATGGACGGGAACGGATGCGGCCCGGCTGCGGTGCCGAAGATGTATGACGTGTGATCGACCGTGGTGACCCAGTCACGCAGCGCCTCGTTGATCGCATCCTTGAGGGTGCGACTGCCGGACTTCACCGCGATGACCTCGGCACCGAGCATTTGCATCCGGGCGACGTTGAGCGCCTGGCGCTCGGTGTCCACCTCGCCCATGTAGACGGTGCAGTCGAGATCGAGATACGCACACGCGGTGGCGGCTGCGACACCGTGCTGGCCCGCTCCGGTTTCGGCGATGGCGCGGGGCTTGCCGATCCGCTTGGCCAGCAGTGCTTGGCCGAGCACATTACGGATCTTGTGCGCGCCGGTGTGGTTCAGGTCTTCCCGCTTGAGCAGGATGCGCGCGCCGGCAGCAGCGGAGAATCGCTTGGCCTCGTAGAGCGGGCTCGGCAGGTTCGCGTACTCGCGGAACATGCGGCCGAGCTCGGCCATAAAGGCTGGGTCGACCTTGGCGGCAGTCCAGGCCTCGGCAAGCTCGTCCAAGGGAGCGATGAGCGCTTCAGGCATGAAGCGACCGCCGAAGCGGCCGAAGTGGCCAGTGGCGTCGGGTTGGTCGTACGTGGTCATGTCGGTCCTCAGGTTAGTGCTCTGCGAGCGATCGGGCTTTGCCCGTCGCGGACGCTCGTCCAGGCTCGCTTGGGCGTCGCGGGTCGGCACACGCCGACCGCCCGCGACAAAACGGCTCAGGGCCAGCGGTGCAGCAGCGCCGGGTGAGCACCGGCGGCCACAAGATCGGCCACAGTGGACCGCGGGTCGTCACCGGTGACGAGCGTCTCGCCGACGAGCACTACATTGGCGCCGGCCTTGGCGTACTCGATCACGTCGTGCGTACCGCGGACTCCCGACTCGGCGACACGGACGACGCCGTCCGGGATGAGCGGCACGAGGCGCTCGAACGTTCCGCGGTCGACTTCAAGGGTCTTGAGGTTGCGGGCGTTGACGCCGATGAGATTGGCGTCAGCGGCGAGAGCTCGCTCAACCTCCTCCTCGTCGTGCACTTCGACCAGCGGCGTCAGGCCAATCGAGCGCGACCGGTCGATCAGGCTCTCCAGCGCCGGCTGTTCCAGAGCAGCCACGATGAGCAGCGCCATGTCGGCACCGGCTGCCCGGGCCTCCCACAGCTGGTATGAGGTCGTGATGAAGTCTTTGCGCAGGACGGGGACGTCGACGCGGGCCCGCACCGCGCGCAGGTCGTCGAGCGTCCCGCCGAAGCGCCGCTGCTCGGTGAGCACGCTGATCGCCGCGGCGCCACCGGCCGCGTAGTCGACAGCCAGCTGGGCCGGGTCGGCAATGGCGGCGAGGGCACCTTTGCTCGGGCTGCACCGCTTCACCTCGGCGATCACTGAGACGCCTTCGGCGCGGAACGCCGGCATCGGGTCGAGGGCCGACGCCTGCCGCTCGGCTTGGAGCTTGAGGTCGTCGAGTGGGACCTGCTCCATCCGCTGGGCCAGGTCGGCGGCAACGCCATCGAGGATTTCGTCCAAGACGCTCATTGCTCCACCCCTTTGCGGCTTGGCCGGTGCATCGGATCGCTTCCAGCGTATCGCCGCGCGCCCGCCGCCTTCGCCGGGGTCTCCGGCACTGCGTTCTAGCCCGTAAACCCGCGCGGCCGCTATGGTCCGGACATGAGCACACCTGAACCCCCTCCACCCCCAGGCGACTCAAACCCCGAACCCTCCGGCGGCATGCCGTCCTATGGCTCGGTGCCACCCCCGCCCGATGCTCCGGGCGGCCCCGGCGGCTCAGTGCCGCCTCCGCCGCCTCCGCCACCTCCGCCGGCTCCCCCGTCGTCCGCGCAGGGATTCTCGGCCCCCGAGGCGATCGCCTGGGGTTGGCGAAAGTTCACCGAGAACGTCGGTGCCGTGATTCTCGCGATGTTCGTCATACTCGCGATCACCCTTGTCGTCGGACTCGTGACCACACTTCTCGCCGGAGGTTTGTCTGCCGAGTCCCCAAGGCAGGGACTGCTCCAGTTCGAGTCAGCCGGCCCGGGCCAGTTCCTCGCCCAGCTGCTGCAGTCCGCGGTAAGCATCCTTCTGGGCGGCGTCGCTGCGAAGGCCGCGCTGGAAGTCACCGAGGGCAAGCCGTTCGACTTCTTCGCCGCCTTCGGCAAAGTGAACCTGGTTCAGCTGGTCATCGCCTCCGTGCTGGTGGGACTCGCCACGCTCATCGGCTTCGTGCTGCTGATCATCCCCGGCCTGATCGTGGTCTTCCTGACGTTCCTGACGACCTACGCAATCGTCGACGACGATAAGTCCGCGATTGACGGAATCAAGCACAGTGTGAAGCTTGCATCGGAGAATGTCGGTGACGCATTGCTGCTGCTGCTCTTCAATCTCTTGGTCATCGCCGCCGGCTTCATCGCGCTGTGCGTCGGGTTGATAGTCGCCATTCCGGTGACGGTCTTCGCGACCGCATATGCGTACCGCTGGTTCAACGGTCAGCCCATCGCACCATGACCGATCCGGAGCCGCCGCCATACCCCAGCGGCGACAATCCCGAACAGCCGCCGATCACACCCGGTGGCTACCCACCGCCGCCCCCTGAGGGCTACCCGCCGGCACCGCCGCCGCCTGGTGTGCCACCGCAATATGGCATGTCGGCACCGGGCCCACTTCCGGGTAGCGGCAAGGCGACCACGTCGCTCGTCACCGGGATCGTCGGCATCCTGTGCTGTGGACTGCTCGGCATCGTTGCCTTGGTCACCGGAAAGCAGGCGACGGCCGAAGCGGCCGCTGCTGGATTCCCGCAGCCGGGCAACGCAAAGGCCGGAATCATTCTGGGCTGGATCGCAATCGCGCTGATGGTGCTCGGCCTTGTCGTCTGGATCGTGGTGATCGCCGTTGGCGGAATGGGCGCGATGATGGCCCCGACGGACTACTGAGCCGCTTGGCTCACCCAGGCACCGGATCTACGGCCGCAGCCAGACGCCCCAAGGCGTCCAACGGAACACGCCGAATACGAAGAACGCCACAACCAAGCCCCACAGCACCGGCGAGTTTGCGGCAAGCAACGGCGCCGGCCGGCCACGCCAGCGCTGGAAGAACCAGACAATCCACGCGGCGCCCATGACGACCAGCAGGACGACGGCCATGGC
>DATLCL010000008.1:0-5316 GCA_035526415.1 Aeromicrobium sp. | reverse complement strand
GCCGAAGAACTGGACGACTCGCCGCAACCGCCCGTCCGCCGCCAGCTCCCCGGCGTCGAAGCCGGTGAGGATGACGGAGTCGGCGTTCTTGAGCATCCATCCGTAGCGGACGAAGCCGTGGTGCTCGTCAATGCCGGTCGTCATCTCGACGTGGGCCCCCGGCCACCGGTCCGAGAGGCCGGCGATCCTCTGTGCGATGGCGTCGCGACCCAGCGACCGGCCGTTGGGCTGCACCAGCTCGGCGTCCTCGGTGATCGACAGCTCGAGCAGCCGCTCCCGCTCCTCACCGTCGGCGCTCCAGCTCCGCTGGTAGGCATCCACGACCTCGACGACGCTCGCGGCGTCCTTCAACATGTCCATGGCCCCCTTCCTGGTGGTGTCCCTGTCGATGACAAGGCGTTCAGGGGCCATGAACGACTGTTCAATCGGGGTGAACGCAGGAAACTTTGCCGGCGGTTCGCCCGTCGGCGTCAGACCTCCGCGAGCTGTCCCTCTCATGGACACCGTTCCGACCGGACATGCGGACGCGGCACGATGCACTGGAAGAGTCCGGTCATGGCCAGTACTGACTTTGCTCTCGGGGCTCAGCCGCCAGCGGCCATTCGAAGCTGACCGTGGTCCAGCGTTCGGTCACGCGTCGCCCCCATCGACGCGCCCGGTGTTCTGGGACACCCTCTCCGCCTCACCGTGGGTGGCCAGAATGCCGATTTGGGACTCCGGAGCCGATGCTCGCGTTGCCCTGCGGCAGCGTTTCCCGAGATGGGACGCAATGAGGTCCGCCTCCTCGCGCAGCATGTCGGAATCCTCGAGTGGGCCTCCTCGTCGGAGCCGGCGTAGACCCGGATGGACGGCACCACTGCAGGCTGACTCGGTCACGTCATCAGGTTGTGGACCGGCCAGAACTGGGGCTTGGGCGGCTCGCCCGCGAAGCCCGCAGCCCGCAGCGCGGGGGCGAAGCGGTCTCGCAGGAACGCGCTTGCTTCCTCAATCGAATCCCACACCTCGATGACGCGCCAGCCGCCGTCGGGTCCCGGTCCGGCGAGGTGCGCCTTGCCGCCGGCCGGTTTGGTGAGGTCGATCTCCGAGCGAAGCCTCTCGTACAATTCTTGGGACCCGTGGGGGTTGTCAATCAGCATCGCCACAGTCATGGTGTCTCCTCAGGCTCGGGACCGGCGGTTACCGGCTGCTAGTGACGATGCACCAGTCGCTGCGTCCGCCGCATCGGCGAAACCACCCATTCTTCGGATCGCCCGTGAGCAGCCCTCAGACGAGCCGGTGCTCGTACGCGTGGGCCGTCGCCGCGGCCCGATTCGAAACGCGGAGCTTCGTGTACAGGTTGCTGACGTGCCGGTCGACGGTTCGGATGCTGATGTAGAGCGACTGGGCGATGGAGCGGTTGGTTTCGCCGGTCGCTAACAGTCGCAGCACTTGGAGCTCGCGCAGCGACAGGTCGCCCTGGATGGCCACGGGGTCGATTGCAAGCGCGTCCAGCCGCGCGAGATCGGGAGCCGCGCCCAATCCGACGAGCAGCCTACGTGCGGTGTCCAGCTCGAGTTGCGCCGAGTCGTTGTCGCCGAGGCCGCGGTACGCCGCGCCGAGCTCCGTGCGGGTCAACGCCTCCTCGTGCGGTGCCTGGAACGCGAGCCAGACGCTCAGGCACGACTGGAGCGGACCGACCGCTGCGGCTGGTTGACCTTGCGCCATCGCAAGGCAGCCTCGGCAGTAGTCGGCGATCCCCTTCAGGAACGGCGCGGCGAGGTCCGCTGCGAGCAGCGTGAGCTCGTCAAGTGCGATTAGAGCGCCATCGACGTCGCCCACCGCGAGCAGGATCCGGACAGCCGCGGCGAGAACTTCGCAGCGGACCCCGGGCTCCGACGTCTCGCCGAGGAGGCGACGGATCGTTGCCGATGCCGCTTCGATGTCTCCCTGGCCAAGACGGAGCAGGGCCAAGCCGGGTTGCGGGCTGCGGCCCCAGCCGTTCGCTTCGCGATAGGCAGCGTCAGCCTCGTCGTAATCGCCCCGAAGGCGGTGAAGCTCGCCGAGCCGGTACAGCGCGAGCCCAGTCGCAGGATGGCCCGGTGCCGTCGACAACCGGTCTCGCGCACGGCGTGACTCCTCGATCGCCGCTGGCCAGTCGCCGTGACGTTGCACGACCTCCGCTCGGTACACCATGCACTGCCCCTGGAACGCGACGAGGTCGGGTTGGGATCCGAGCCAGCGGCTGAGCGCCGTTGTCCATTCACGAGCTCGGCCCACGTCGAAGGCCCGTTGACACTCTTCAATGACGGCGCAGTAGACGATGCCGGTGACCATCGGGGAGAGCCCTTCGGCTTCGACACTGGCCATGATCCGGTCGAGAACCGCCAGTCCCTCGGCGGTCCGACCTTGTCGCATCAGGGACTGGCCGAAGCCGAGCTCCCCCAGAGCGACGACATCCGGCGCACCTACGCGCTCGCCGAGATCGCGAGCGCGCAGAAACGTCGACTCGCTAACTGCCACCTGGCCGCCGAACAGGGCGTGGAGCCCTTGCGGGATCAGCAGCAGCCCCTGTTCCGCGCATTCGTCGTGGTCGGCGAGAACCTCATGGGCCCGCCCCAGCCACCCGCCACCGCGCGCCGTCTCGCCGCGCAGCGCCAGCAGCAGGCCGAGCCAGAATGCGCACCGGGCTGCGCCCCGACGGTCACCGCTACGGAGAAACGACTCGTGTGCCTCGATCCACGACTCCTCACTGGCCTCCTGCCTACCGATCAGCAACCGAGCGACGGCCATCTGTTCAAGCACACTCGCTGCCAGCTCGCCGACTGCCCGCGCCTCGGTCAGGTGCTGATCCGCCTCACCCCACGAGCGGCGCGCCAGGCATTCCTCGCCGCGCTGCAGGCTCCCCGAACCAGCCACCGTCGGCCACCTTAGCGAGGCGGCAATCCGACGGACCCGGGTCACCGACCGACGTGGTGCATGGACTCGAGATGAAGCCTCACGACCGCTCGCAAAGGCTCGATCGTGCAACGCAGGCGGCAAGCTCTGCGCGAACACTTTGTGGCCGCAGTCGCGCCAGAACGACGGTGCCGGGATGCGGTCCCGAGTGCGGGTGTCCCAGAACAATTCCTCAGCACACGCGTGCGCAGACGCCCAGCGGGTGGCCGGCCTCAAGGGCGCACATGATGAACGCCGCACGCAATGTGCGGGTGCACGTGGCCGATCCCGGCTCGCTTGGCGGACGAACGGACCCACCGGTGGGCGGTACGCCGGTCAAGCCGGCTGCCGTCGTGGCGGAGCAGGATCGGACCAGCGGTACGTTCGCCGATCGCCAGGTCGATCGTCCGGGCGGTCCTCGGCACCAGGGGGATGACCGCCGGCTTGTTGCCCTTGCCGACGATGCGCAGTGTCCGGTGACGCCGCTCGAAGCCCAGGTTCTCGATGTCGGCCGAGCATGCCTCGCGACCCGCAGCCCGTTCAGTCCGAGGAGCACGGCGAGAGCGGCATGGGCGTGGTCGATTCGCTCGGCGGCGAACAGAAACGACCCCAGCTCCGAGCGGTCGAGGCCGCGGGCGTCGGTGGGGTGGACCTTGGGCCGGCGGACGTATTGGGCGGGGTTGGAGCGATCCGGCCGTCGATGTGGGCGAAGCGGTAGAAGCCGCAGACGGTGGACAGCCGCCGGTCGATGGTGGTCGCCACCGGATCATCAGCACCAGCCCTGCACTGTGCAGCGGTCCATGTAGGCGGGTGTCCCTCGGCCTCCGTCAGGCCGAGCTTGCTGAAAGTGGAGTTGAGCGTTCTCGACGGCCGACTGGCTGCACAAGCGAACTCGCGATCCCCCGCATTTGCTTCGCCCGTCCGCCATCTCTGCAAGCACGTCGCGCTCGCAGGGAGTATGACCGAATCCTGGTTGGGAGTGGCGTCTGCCGCGAGCGAGACGGCCTTCGACCACCTTGGGGTCGATAATGGAGCCGCCGGAGTGCACCTGTCGCAGCGCTCGGAGTAGTTGTCCACCTCGCCAATCCGGTCCTTCAGCGCTAGGCCAAACCTTCGGACCCGGTCTCCAACCTCGAGGTCGCGACACCCTTGCGCTCGTCCTCACTCAGCGCAGCGGTCAACGCCTGCCGGCGAACCACGAAGATGCGCTCGACAACATCCTGGTTGCAGGCGCTCAACCCGAACTCTCGAACACACGGTCCTGAGTGACTCAATGTTCCGACCGCGGTTCCTTGCTCCGAAGTCCGTCAAGGTTCCGTTGGGCCTCCACTGGAAGCTCGTCGGCAACATCGAGAGCGAACTCCTGGCCGTCGTGCCCAACCCGCACGACCGCTCGGCTGGCGCCCCAGAGCTGGGCAAGGCCGGGCGCGACCGATCGAGGATCGCCCCGGTCGGTGACACCGACACTGAAACTGAGCCTACGGCTGTGGTCCGGCCCGGTCGGATCGAGGAGCTGCCCGATCGACACTCCGAAGCTTGCGGCCAGTCCGAAAAGCTCGTCGACCGAAACGTTCCGGCCGCGTCCCTCTACTGCGCTGACCGTCGATCGCCCCCAGCCGTGGCCGAGATCGGTCATGCGAGCGGCTAGGTCGTCCTGAGTCACGCGCCGAAGGACGCGATACGCCCGGACGTTTGCCGCCAGAGCGTCGGACGGGCGGCCTTCCTCCTGGGTTGGAGCGCCGATCCGGGACACGTACGGTCCGCGGTTCACCGCGGCGGGATCACGCTCCGTTGCTGGCGTCTCGATGGTCACTGACCTCCAATTGCAGCCGTTCCGACCCCAGCGGCGAGCGCCATGATATCGAGCAAGCTGATACCGATGGTGCGTACCTTGTACGGAACAGTTTTTGCAAGCTCGACTCGGTACTCCTCCGCCTCGGCAGCGGAGGCGTTCGGTCGACGACAACCGGGTCTGGAGTACGCTTCAGCGAATGCACCTAGGTGGCCCTCAGTAGTCAAGCCACCCGAGATTTGTCCCAAGCGTCCGCGCCGAGCCTACGTATCCGAGACAGCTGTGCGACGCAAGGCGAAGCGCGTCACCAGTCCCAGAAGTAAGAGAGACCGGTCGAACCGGTCCAGTTCCCGGTTCCGGCATGCCGGCCGGCGTGCGGCCCGCGGTGCCCGGGGAGCTCACAATGTTCGCCACTGTCTGTTGAATCGTGGCCGACCTGCTGGGGATGCTGCGACCCACCTCGGAGAAGCGTGCGCGATGGCACGGTCGCCTGCACTCAGGTTCGCGGTGGCGAACGTCGCCTGGCCCCCGGCCAGGAGCACCGTGCCAAGCCTGGTGGAGCCATCGAAGAACGTCACACTGCCGGTGGCGGGCGAACCCGCTCCGACTAC
>DATLCL010000133.1:0-24770 GCA_035526415.1 Aeromicrobium sp. | reverse complement strand
GATCATGCCGCTGATACGAGGGCTCTCCTGCCGATGAGAGCACGGCGCTGGAACCCCACGTACAGACTGCGCTAGGTGGATCGGGTCAATTCGGTGGGGACAAGAGTTGTCGGCAGGAGACTATGCGTCGACGGCTGCTGGCTGGCGGCGGTCGAGTAGGAGCAGCGCTGAGAATCCGAGAGCCGACGCGATGTGGAAGATGAAGTCGCCTGTCTTGTCCGGAAAGAACAACAGGCCCAACGGGCGTTCGTCGAGCATTCCCCAGACGGCGGTGACAAGGAGCACCCCAACGATGCCGTACACGTATCTGCGCGTGAACTGCGGCCACTTGAGTAGGAGCAGCCCGGGTGCGCCCAAGAACATGCCAGCCACCGAGTGCCAGCCGTTGACATCAACGCCCAGCCACTTCACCGCTGTTGCGTCGGCACCGGTGGAGAAGTCTGGGTTGACCGCCAAGCCCGCCGCCGCGCCGATCAGTTGGGCAGTCGCCAGAGCGACCACCGCATAGGTAAACACCGGACGCGTCAATGTGGCCTCCTCTGGTAGCGCGATCACCATCGACCGACTACGCCAATGATTCTGCACCCGTCGGCACAACTTGTGCTCGCGATCGCCCGGATTTGACGGGTTCACCTTGAGGCAAGACCGCTGTGAGCATGCATGCGCTCATGCCGCGCTTATGTCGATTCGTATGGGCGCCAGACGTTATGTCCGAAAAGAGCATCTTGGGCTGTCGGCTGGGCCACACTCCAGAGATGGACGTCGTCAAACAGTTTGTTGCGGCAAGCGAGTGGCCGACGGCCAAGAAGTCGGCCGTGCTGGCCCTCGGGGTTGGCTTGCCTGTCCTCTTGGTACAGGGCGCCATCGGGCACGCGGGATTCGCCCACGCCCACGGCGCGGTCGACATGCGATGGTTCGATCTTATGGTCGCGTGCTTCATCGGCCACGCGTTGATCACGGGTGCGATCAGCGCCTATGTAGCTTCTCGTGGCCACGAGGGCCGCTGGACGGCGTGGCTCTTCCTGCTGCCCTACCTGGCTCTGGTCGCGGCCCTTGCTTACGGCTTTGGCTTGGGCAACACCGTGACATCGCTTCCGCTCGTGCTGCCGGTGATGACGGCTTCCATTTTCTACAACGATCTCCGGTACGGCATTGTCGCCGGCACGCTCGCGGTGACGATCTTCTTGGCAATGGGCGTAGCGCTCGCATTGAGCGGCGCGACCTACGCCCCCGCATTCGTGGATCGACGGCTTGAAGTTCTCGCCTCTCCAGCTGTCATGATCGGCTCGGCCGGCGTGATCCTTCCCGAAATGATTGGCGCCTTCTTGGTTGCGTGGGTCGTTACGGCCGCCCTGCGGCGCGAGCGGGCACGATTGACCGAGACGCGTGACCGTCTGGACAACGCGTTGGGTCTGATCTCGAAGTACGTCCCTGCCGAACTTGCCGCGGGAATCCTCTCTGGCACCGAGGCACCATCGGCCGGATATCGGCGACAGAAGGTCACGTCGTTTTTCTCCGACATCGTCGGCTTCACCGAACTTGCAGAGGAGATGGAGCCCGAAGAGCTTGCCGCTGTCCTGAACGAGTACTTCACCGTGATGGCCGGAATCGCCGACAGACACCACGGCACCGTGGACGAGCTGCAGGGAGACGGCCTGATCTTGGTGTTCGGTGCGCCGACTTTCCGAACTGATCGTGAGCATGCACTAGATGCGGTTCGCGCTGCGTTGGAGATGCAATCGGCAACCGGCGGGCTCAATGATCGATGGCGCCATGCCGGCATGGACGTCAGCATCACCGTCCGCATGGGGATCAACACCGGCGTCGTGACCGTCGGACACTTCGGCACCGGCAGCCGACTGAAGTACACCGTCCTGGGCAAGCATGTGAATCTGGCTTCCCGTGTGCAGGCAATGTGTGAGCCGGGCAAGGTGCTGATCAGCAACTCGACATGGCTACTGGTCAAGGACGAGGTCGCGACGCGGTCTCTCGGCCCGCACGCATTCAAGGGCATCACACGCCCGGTAGAGGTCCATGAGTTGGTGTGAGGTCGCGCCAGCCACCGGTGCCCTCAACCGCACGAACTTGCCGCGGTTACGTCGACCCGGACGCTGGGACTCCGTGCAGACACACGACGGCTGGCCGGTCCCCTCGTCGAGAACGAAGCTGCGGACGCCGGCGGCCTCGAAGCTTCGGCCGGACGCTCCGTAACGGCGCAGTACCTCGTTCATCAGACAACCGGCTCCCGCCACATCCGCAATAACGGCGGGCAATCCTTGACCTGGACCTCGTCGACCGCATTGAACCCGTTGCGCTCGTACAGGGTCTGGTTTCGGGGGTTGCTCGATTCCAGATAGGCCGGCAGGCGCCGTTCGTCGCAGCGGGCCAGGATCGGCTTCATAAGGTGGTTGCCGAAGCCGTGGCCTTGCCACTGCGGAGCGATACCGATCACCGGCAGGTAGTAGTGGTCATCGTGCGGATGCTTCTTCTCCATCGCTGTGAGTACAGTCATCAGCCGCGGTAGGTCCCGACCCATCGCCTGGATCATCGCCGGCATCAACCGAAGCTGCTCGAAAATGCCCATCTTCCAGGTGCCGGGCGGCATCCACAGCGCGGCGCCGGCAACACGATCGGTTGTGTAGGACTCATCTTGGGGTAACCAGATCCGGCTGACGTAGAGGGTGAATCCACGAACCAGTCGCTCCATGCGCCTATCGGCGTCGGGAATGACCCAGCTCATCACCGGATCGTCGTAGAAAGCCGCGGCAAGCGCCTGCGCCACCTTTGAGAGGTGGTCGCCCGTGACCTTGCGAATGTCAGAACAGTCGGGCAGCGGCCGAACCGGCAGCCCCTGATCGTCGGTGAACTCATCGGTATCCATACGGCCCTCCACGTGCAGTCTCCACAGTGTCGCGCGGTTGCCAGGAGTTGCCTAGGGAGTTGTGACGCTGCGCTCCGCGGACTTCCCGAGCCGGCGTCCTTGTCGATCTGGATGGTTAGAGCTCGCTCGGCCGCCGATCAGGGGCCTCTAACCATCCAAATCGCGAGGGATGCGTGTGGACATGCCGCTTTCGGCGCGGATAACTCGCCCGGAGTTGTATGTCTCGGGTGATCTGGAACGACCATTGCTGAGACGAGATGCCGCGAGTAGCGTCCCAAACATGGGGAGGAACATTCCAACCCTTAGGAGAACATCATGAATAACGCAGATGCGGCAAAGGAAGCTTATGAGGCATTCGGCCGGGGCGACTTGCAGGCGCTGAAGTTCACCGATGACGTCGTATGGGTGACGTCTGACGAACTTCCTCTTGGCGGTGTGACCACTGGACGTGATGCAGTGCTGCAGAACTTCAGCCAGATCCCGACCTACTGGTCAGACTTCAGTCTCACCCCGGAACGGTTCATCGAAAGCGGAGACACTGTCGTCGTCACCGGCACCCAGAGGGCAACCGGCAAGGGTGGCAGTTTCGAGGCCCCGTTCGTGCACATCTTGGAGTATCGAGACGGAGCTGCCTCTCGAGGCGAGTTCTATGCAGACTCGGCCAAAGCAAAGAAGGCGCTCGGAGACTGAGCGGTTCTAGGCGTTGGAGCGCGGCCGGTAAGCGCTCTCACTTGCCGCCGATACGCCGGTTCGGCCTGACGTCACCCTGCGAGGAATTCCCGGATTCTCGCCGCGACCTTCTCGGCAGTGAAGCCGTGGTGCGCCATGACCTCATCGCCCTTGCCACTGTCGCCGAAGGTGTCGATGCCGATCGCGAGATCGACCACGCCGTGCCAACCCGAAGTGGCGCCGGCTTCGACGCTTACGGTGGTCTCGTCCGGCGCCGGCGTGTACTCGCTGCGGTCGAGGACCGGGACGACCCGCGTCGACACATGTTGGGCGCGCAGGAGCTCAGCGGCACCGAGTGCGACCGACACCTCGGAACCGGTGGCGACGATCTCGACCTGTGCGTCGTCGCTGGCGAAGGCAGATCGGTCGAGCTGGGGCAGGTTCTGACGAGTCAGGATGAGAGCGGTGGGGCCGTCGAGCCGCTCCAGCGCCAGGCGCCAGGCCCGAGCGGTGTCGGCGTCGTCGTAGGGCCGCAGGACTCGCAGGTTGGGGATCGCGCGTAGCGCCTCGACGTGCTCGACCGGCTCGTGCGTCGGTCCGTCCTCCCCGACGGCGATGGAGTCGTGGGTCAGGACATATATGGCTGGGATGTGCATGAGGGCGGACAGGCGCAGGGCCGGACGCAGGTAATCGGTGAACACCAGGAAGGTGCTGCCGAATGGCCGGAATCCACCGTGCAGGACCATTCCGTTGACGCAGGCAGCCATACCGAACTCGCGGATGCCGAAGGCAATCTCCAAGCCCTCATAGTTGTCGCGGGTGACGAGGTCGTCGAACGCCGTGCCGGTCGAGCCGGCCAAGTCGGCCGAACCGCCCACCAGCTCAGGCATGAGCGAGTGCAGCGCCTTGATGCATGCCTGCGACGACTGGCGGGTCGCGCGCGGCGCCTCGCCGACCACACCGTCGAGCGCCTCGGCGAAACCGTCGGGGAGGATGTGAGCCTGAGTCCGCAGGAACTGCGCTGCGAGGTCGGGCTTGGCGGACTGGAAGGCGTCGAACTGCTCCTGCCAGGCTGCGTGGGCGTCGGTGCCGGCCTTGGCCAGGGCTGCGCAGTCGGCCTGCACCTCGTCGGGGACGACGAATGGCTCGTACTCCCATCCCTCGAGTCGCTTGGTCTCGGCGAGCACCTCCGGGCCAAGGGGCGAGCCGTGGGCTTTCGCTGTTCCCTCGACGCCGGGGGCGCCTCGGCCGATGACGGTGCGGACGGCCAGGAAGCTCGGCCGGGGATCGTCCTTGGCGCGGGCGATGGCCTGGTCGATCGCATCGACGTCCATGCCATCGATGACGCCCTCGGTGTGCCAGCCGTACGCGGCGAAACGGGCCAGCTGGTCGTCACTGGTCGACCGGTCGGTGGAGCCGTCGATGGTGATCGAGTTGTCGTCCCACAGGACGATCAGGCGGCCCAGCCCGAGGTGGCCGGCCAAGGACGCGGCCTCGTGGCTGACGCCCTCCATCAAGCAGCCGTCCCCGGCGATGACGTACGTGTGATGGTCGACGATCTCGGGGTAATGCGCGTTCTGCATGCGCTCGGCGAGCGCGAAGCCGACACCCATGGCCAGGCCCTGGCCCAGCGGGCCAGTCGTCGCCTCGACGCCGACGGTGAGGCCGTACTCCGGGTGGCCCGGGGTACGCGATCCCAACTGCCGGAAGTTGCGCAGCTCGGACGTCGGTAGTCCGTAGTCGAAGATGTGCAGGAGCCCGTACAACAGGGCGGAGCCGTGGCCCGCGGACAGGACGAACCGGTCGCGGTCGGTCCACTTCGGATCGGACGGGTCGTGCTTGAGGTGCCGGCTCCACAGCGTCCAGGCCATCGGCGCTGCGCCCATGGGCATGCCGGGGTGGCCGCTGTTGGCGGCTTGCACCATGTCGGCAGCCAGGAAGCGGAGCGTGTCGATGGCCAGCTTGTCGTTCATGAGTCCTGTCCTCCCGCGGATGCGCTTGTCGCCAGCGTGCGTAGCGTCTTGACCGCGGCGGCTTTTCCTTCGGCGTACGAGTACATCCACGATCCCGAGATGAATACGTCTGCGCCGGCGGTGGCGGCACCGGCGATCGTTGCGTCGGTAATGCCGCCGTCGACCTCCAGTTCGATCGCATACCCAGATTCGTCGATCATGCGACGCAACTGAGCGATTTTGGGCTCGACAGCGGCGATGTACTTCTGGCCACCGAAGCCCGGGTTGACCGTCATCGGCAGGACGAGGTCGACCTCGGCGAGTACGTGTGCGACGGTGTCCGCCGGCGTGTGCGGGTTGAGCGCCACCCCGCTCCGTGCCCCGAGCTCGCGGATGCGCCCGAGCGTGCGGTGCAGGTGCGTGCATGCCTCGGCGTGGACGATGACGAGTTCGCAGCCGGCCTCGATGTACCGGGGGAGCAACTCGTCCGGGTTGACCACCATGAGGTGAGCCTCGAACTCGACCGTGCTGTGCGGCTTCGCGGCGGCGATGACGTCGGGGCCGAAGGTGAGATTCGGGACGAAGACGCCATCCATGACATCCCATTGGATGCGGTCGACGCCGGCCTCGCACAGCGCACGCACCTCATCGCCCAATCGGGCGAAGTCCGCCGGAAGAACGGAGGGAACGATCAACGGATCAGTCATGTTGCCCCCAGCCTATCGGCGCTGGTCACGACTGATTAAGGGTTCGGCTGCTCAGGCTTGGTCCAGCGCCGCCGCGACACGGCGGTGCGCCTCCCAGATGGCCTCGGGCACGTTGGTGAAGCCGGAGAGGTGCTCCTCGCGGTAACCCATCTCCTGCTTCCAGCGCGCGAGGTCGATCGTCAGCAGCTTGTCGAGATCGCCCTCGTCGATCTGGAGACCCTCGAGCAGAAGCTCGTCCTTGAGCGGGATGATGCCGACCGAGGTCGCGTTGCCCTTGACCTCGCCCAGCTTGGCCTCGATCAGCCACACCAGCGCGCGGACATTCTCGCGGTAGCCAGGCCACAGGAAGTGGCCGTCTTCCGGGTCACGCTGGAACCAGTTGACGTGCGCGAAGATCGGCTTGTCGCTGACCTTGCCGATGACGTCGAGCCAGTGCTGGGCATAGTCACCTTCGCCGTACGACATGAACGGGCGCATCGACATCGGGTCGTAGCGGAGCACGCCCTCCAAGCCGTCGGCCGCGAAGGTCGCCTCCGCACCGAGGGTCAAGCCGTCGTAGACGCCCTCAGCAACATCGGTGATCGCCCGGATCAGCGGCTCGCGGTCGCGGGTGCGGCCGCCGAAGATGATCGCGTCGACCGGGACACCCACCGGATCGGTGTACTTCTCGGCCAGGTTCGGAACGTTGGCCATGGTGGTGGTGAAGCGGCTGTTCGGGTGCGCCCACGGCTCATCGGTCTCGTCGGCGGTGCGGTCAGCGACCCGCTGGCCCTTCCAGTCGAACCAGCCGTCGACGTCCTCCGGCCGGTTCTTGGTCTTGCCTTCCCACCAGACGTCTTGGGTCTTCTCGTTGTAGGCGACGTTCGTGAAGATCGTGCCCGTACCCGGCTTGATCGACTCGATCGCCGTCGGGTTCGAGTGTTCGTTCGTGTCCTTGGCAACGCCGAACACGCCGAACTCGGGGTTGAAGGCGTAGAGGCGGCCGTCGTCGCCGGGCCAGAGCCAGGCGATGTCATCGCCGTAGAACTCGATCTCGTATCGGTCGCCGAGGGCGTCCGGGGCCAGCGTCATCGACAGGTTCGTCTTGCCGGACGCGGACGGGAAGCCGCCGACGACGTTGTGCGTCTTGCCGGTCTCCTTGTCCTTGATTCCCAGCAGCAGGAACTGCTCGACCAGGAAGCCGTTCTTCCAACCGTCGTAGGAGCCAAGGCGCAGGCCGTGGGCGATCTTGCCCAGCAGCGCGTTTCCGCCGTAGGACGAGCCGAAGTGCAGGATCGTGCGCTCGTCGGCAATCGTGTAGAAGTACCGCTTGTCGTCCGGGGTGCCCTGGCCGAGGTTCGGCAGGTCGCCGGTGACGTGCACGGCGCGGACGAAATGGTCCGGCTCAGCGAGCTCGTTGAGGTACTTCACTCCGACGCGGGCCATCCGGATCATGTGCAGCACGACGGTGCGGGCGTCGGTGATCTCGACGCCGGCGGCGAACTTCTCCAGCGGCGAGCCCTGCGGTGCCATGAGGTAAGGCACGACGTACATGGTCTTGCCGGCCGAAGCGCCGCTGACGAGGGAGAGGTAGTTCTCCTTGGCCGGGCCGGATGGCTGCCAGTTGTTGTAGACGCCCTTGTCGCGCTCGTCAGCGGTGGCGACGATCGTGCGCTCCTCGGCGCGCGCAGTGTCCTTGACGTAGGAGCGTGAGTAGGCACGGCCGCCGCTGACCGGCAGCAGCTCGCCGGCGTCCAGCGCCTCAGCGACGAGACGATCGTTGTCCTCGGCGTTGACGACTTCGATCCGCTCGGCACCGGTTACACCAAACCAGTACGTCACGTACTCGCGTACGGATTCGTTGGTGAGACCGGCGGCGTCAAGAACGCCATCGACGTCAGTCATGGTGGGCCTTTCGCGGAAACGTCGTGAATTCAGGTGGATTGTTTCCCCGGCAGGGTACCTGCCTGGAAATCTGGGGAAGCAGGGCGACTCCGACACCACCTGTGCTGGTCAGTCGACGAAACCCAACCCACCGGCTCTGCGAGGTCACGCCGCGGTGCGTTCGGATGTCAACTTACCCGACAAGCTCCCGCTCGTCGCGCCGGAGTGACCTGATGTGAGCCGCGCGAAACATTCGCGACGTGACCTGCGTCGCACTCGGTGGCCGAAATCGCTGAATTCATTGAGACCGCAGCAATCTCACACCCCCGGCGCCACGAACGAGAGGAAAGGGTTTACGGCTCGGAAACAGGCGCAATCCGGTCATGAAATCTGCCGAACCTACCGTCGGTGGCATGAGTGAGGCAGCAAAGCAGAAGCTGGTCGTCGTGGGGGCCGGCATGGTCACCCAGCGGCTGGTCGAGGCACTCGACGCGCGTGGGGCCATCGAGAGCTGGGACATCGAGATCTTCGGCGAGGAATCGCGTCCGCCGTACGATCGCGTCGCCCTCACGTCGTTCTTCAGCGACAAGGATCCGGATGACCTGCTGCTCGGGGACCAGGATCTCTGGAAGCGACCGGGCATACGCCTGCACCGCAACGCTCCCGTCACTGCCATCGACCGTGAAGCGAAGACTGTGTCGGCGCTCAACAAGACGGTCGGCTACGACGCGCTCGTCATGGCCACCGGCTCGTACGCCTTCGTGCCCCCGGTCAAGGGCAGCGAGCTGCCCGGAAGTTTCGTGTACCGCACGGTCGACGACGTCGCCGAATTGCGGGCATGGGTGCTCGACCGCGGTGAGAAGCTCGGCCGACAGGTCCGTGGCGTCGTCATCGGTGGTGGCCTTCTCGGCCTTGAGGCGGCCGGCGCCCTCACCGCACTCGGCGCCGATACGACGGTGGTTGAATTCGCCGACTGGCTGATGCCGCTGCAGATCGATCGTGCCGGTGGTGAGGCCCTGCGCCGGCTCATCGAGCAGCTCGACGTCAAGGTCATGACCTCGACCGCGACCACTGAAGTCAAGCCCGGACGGGACGGTCGCGTCGGCCAGATGCGCTTCTCCGACGGCGGCAAGCTGCCGGTCGACGTCGTCGTGTTCGCCACCGGCGTGCGGCCGCGCGACGAGCTGGCACGTGACGCCGGCCTCCAGGTCCACGAGCGCGGCGGCGTCATCGCCAACATGGCTTGCCGCACCAGTGATGAGTCGATCTACGCCGTCGGCGAGGTCGCGTTCATCGCCGATCGCGTCTGGGGGCTCGTCGGGCCCGGTTACTCGATGGCCGAGGTTGTGGTCGACCGTCTCCTCGGCGGACAGGCAACGTTCGACGGTGCCGACCTCAGCACCAAGCTGAAGCTGCTCGGTGTTGACGTCGCCAGCTTCGGTGACGCGTTCGCCGCGACATCGGGCAGTCTCGAGGTCGTCTATGCCGACCCACTGGCCGGCGTCTACAAGAAGCTCGTCATGAGTGACGACGCCTCCACCCTGCTCGGTGGCATGCTCGTCGGCGACGCCTCCAGCTACGCCTCGCTGCGGCCGATGGTCGGCGGTGCGCTCGGATCTGATCCCACGGCATGGCTGCTGCCGGAGGGCGTCGAGCCGCCGTCCGGCTCCTCACTTCCGGACGACGCGAATGTCTGCTCCTGCTACAACGTCTCGGCTGGCGAGATACGCGGTGCCGTTACCGAACACGAGTGCACGAACGTCGCCGAGGTCAAGGCCTGCACCAAGGCGGGCACAGGCTGCGGCTCGTGCGTGAACCTCGTCAAGAAGCTGACAGACGCGCAGCTGGTCGAGGCCGGCATCGAGGTCAGCACCGCGCTCTGTGAGCACTTCGCGTTCACCCGCGCCCAGCTGTTCGACATCGTCCGCGTGAGCGGCATCTCGACGTTCAGCGAGCTGCTCGACAAGCACGGCACCGGTCGCGGCTGCGATATCTGCCGCCCGGTGGCCGCGTCGATCCTGGCGTCGCTTGGTAATGGCCACGTGCTGGACGGCGAGAACGCCGCCCTGCAGGACACCAACGACCATGTCATGGCCAACCTGCAGAAGGACGGCACGTACTCCGTCGTCCCGCGGATCCCCGGCGGCGAGGTGACGCCCGAGGGGCTCATCGCGATCGGCCAGGTGGCCTCGGACTTCGGGCTCTACACCAAGATCACCGGCGGACAACGCATCGACCTGTTCGGCGCCCGGATCGAGCAGCTCCCGGCTATCTGGAAGCGGCTCGTCGACGCCGGCTTCGAATCCGGCCACGCCTACGGCAAGGCCCTGCGCACCGTGAAGTCATGCGTCGGGTCAACCTGGTGCCGCTATGGCGTCCAGGACTCGGTCGGCCTGGCCATCATGCTTGAGCTCCGGTACCGCGGGCTGCGCTCGCCGCACAAGCTCAAGCTCGCCGTGTCGGGCTGTGCGCGGGAGTGCGCGGAGGCACGAGGCAAGGACGTCGGCGTCATCGCCACCGAGAATGGCTGGAACCTCTACGTCGGCGGCAACGGCGGGTTCACGCCGAAGCACGCTCAGTTGTTCGGAGAGGACCTGACTACCGAGGAGCTGGTCCAGGCGATCGACCGCTACCTCATGTACTACGTCTTCACCGCCGACCGACTGCAGCGCACTGCGCCGTGGCAGGAGGCGTACGAAGGCGGCATCGAAGCGCTCAAGAAGGTCGTCTTCGAGGACTCCCTCGGTGTCGCTGGCGACCTCGACGCCGCCATGGCCAAGCACATCGGCGGTTACGAAGACGAATGGGCAGCGACGCTGAAGGATCCTGAGAAGTTGGAGAAATTCGCCGCGTTCGTGAACGCGCCTGACACCGCCGATCCCGACTTGCTCTACGTGGAGGAGCGCGGCCAGCTGCGCCCGGCTCGCGACGAGGAGCGCACGGTGCTGATCTCCGGCGACTCGCTGCCGGTCCGTCGCATGGAGGAGCGGACGGACGGCGTGCGCACATGACGTGGACCAAGGTGTGTGCCATGGATCTGCTCGCGATCGACCGCGGCGCAGCTGCACTGGTCGACGGGCACCAGGTCGCGATCTTCCGCCTGGCCAGCGGCGACGTCTATGCGATCGACCACCGGGACCCGTTCAGCGGCGCCAACGTGTTGGCTCGCGGGCTGGTGGGTACCCGCGGAGATGTACCGACCGTGGCATCGCCGGTGTACAAGCAGGTTTTCGACCTGACGACGGGTGTCTGCCTCGATGATGAAACCGTGACCGTGCACTCCTGGCCGGTGCGTGTCGTCGACGGCATGGTCGAGATCGATGGTTCCGCGATGGTCGGGGCCCCACTTGTGGCGGAGGCAGGCAGTACGTGACGGGTAAGCAGCTCGGCCCAGTCCTGGCCGGCACCAAGATCCTCATCACGGCGCAGCGCCGGGCCAGTGACCTGGCCTTGGCCTTGGAGCGTCGTGGTGCGATCGTGCGGATCGCCCCGTCCATCGGCGTCGAATCCCACATCGACGAAGAAGCGTTGCTCGCGCAGACGCGCGACATCATCGAGCACGGTGTGGACGTCGTCGTCCTGACGACCGGCATCGGATTCCGAGGCTGGCTGGAAACTGCCGAGGCGGCCGGCTTGGGCTCGGCCCTGGTCGACGCGCTCTCATCCACCCGGCTGATTGCTCGCGGCCCGAAGGCAAGTGGCGCCTTGCAGGCGGCTGGCCTCACGCCGGACTGGGTGGCCGAGACCGAGACGTCCGCGGAGATCGCCGAACTGCTGTTGGCCGAGGGTGTGGTGGGGCAGACGATCGCTGTTCAGCATCATGGCGCTGGCGACGACCACCTCGAGGAACGGCTCACCGCCGGAGGCGCGACGACGCAGGGCCTCGTCGTCTACCGATGGGGCGCGCCGCCGGATCCACATGCGCTCGAGGCGTCCGTCCTCGACGTGGCCGCCGGTGCCTACGACGCGGTGACGTTCACGTCGGCGCCGGGTGCAGCCGCGTGGTTGACAGTCGCTCGACGCAACGGCGTCGAGGACGACATCGCCCGCGCGACCAAGGACGGGACGCTGGTGCTGGCAGCGGTCGGTCCGGTTACCGCCGAGCCGCTGGTGGCCGCCGGATTCGAGCCGATCGTCCCCGAGCGGTTCCGCCTGGGTGCGCTCGTGCGGCTGATCATCACGCACTGCGGCGAGAATGCCCACGGCATCGCCACTCCGGCGGGAGTCTTGAGGGTCCGCGCCACAGCTGCCTCGCTCGACCACGCCGTGCTGCAACTTTCCCCGGGGGCGCTGGCGATCCTGCGGGAGCTGGCCCGCGATCCCGGCCGTGTGAAGTCCCGGGAGGCACTGCTCGCGGTGATGCCGGGCGAGTCTGGCGATCCGCACGCCGCCGAGGTCGCGGTCGCACGACTCCGTGAAGTTGTCGGGCGCGACGTCATCCGGACCGTCGTGAAGCGCGGCTACGCGTTGGCGGTGGCCCCCTCATGACGACGGCTCCCACGCTCGTTGCCGTCAGCCATGGAACGTCCGATCCGCGTGGACAGGGCGCCATCCGCCGACTCGTCGAAGGCGTCCGGGATCGCCTACCCGGCGTTGATGTCCGGCAGGCCTTCGTCGATGTGGAGGCGCCGGATCTTCCGACCGTCCTCGCTGAGGTCAGTGGGCCGGTAACTGTCGTGCCTCTCCTACTAGGTGCTGGCTTCCACGTTCATGTGGACATCGCGAGGGCGGTCGATGCGCGCGTGGCGTCGGGCCAGCCGACTGCGACCGCGCCGACGCTCGGTCCGGACCCAGCGATCACCGGACTGTTGCTCGACCGGCTCCGCAACGTCGAACTGACGCCCGACGATGCAGTCGTCCTGGCCGTCGCCGGCTCCAGCGACGTGCGGGCCAGGCTGTCGGCCGATCGGGCTGCAGCCATGGTCGCGGCCGCGTTGCGCGGGCGGGTCCGCGTCGGGCATCTGGGCGGCGCGGGCCGACCGCTCGAGCAGGTCATCGCCGAGGCGCGGCGCGAGGTTGATGGTCCCCCGCTGCGCGAAGCAAGCGTCGCAGCGGGAGGTACCCCCAGCGGGCGGGTGATCGTCGCCAGTTATCTGCTGGCGCCCGGATTCTTTGCCTCCCGGCTGGACGCGAGTGCGGCCGATGTCGTGACGGCACCTCTGAGCAGCGGCGTGCGGCTCGATGACCGGGTGGTCGACGTCGTCGTCCGGCGGTACGTAGATGCCTCACGGTCGCCGCTTGCACGGCTGGGGTGATCGTTTACGCATCCGAAACAGACTTTCGGACGCTCCGAAACACGAGGCGAATACCGTCCATGTGGTGATGGGCACCGTGCTGGTGTGTTCACCGGCGACTCGAGAGCCGGGCGTCCGCTCTGTCCTCGGCTCGTTCGTCAAGGTGCTGCGCACTGCCGCACCGGAGCTGGAGATCCGCGACGTGCCCATCGACCACCTCCCGGCCGATGCGCTAGCACCGCGCCCACGGGTGGCCCTCCCGTTGACGCTGTCCGATCACGACCCGTTGGCCCAGGCCATCGGTGTCGAGCGGCAGCGTGACCCGGACCTCCTGGTGTCGAAGTCGCTCGGACCAGACTGGCTGCTGGCCGAGCTGTGTGTTCGCCGGCTGGTCCACGCCGGAGCTCACCAGAGCGACACGATCGTGCTGGGTGTCGCCGGCTCCGACGACCCAGATGTCATCACCGACTACTCGCGGGCTGCGCAGTTGCTCAGCGCGGTCTGGGGTGGCCCGGTGCACATCGGTTCGCTGCAGGGCCGGGACACACCGCTCGGCGACGCGATCGACATTGCCCGCGCGTACGGGCGTCGCGTCGTCATCGCGTCGTACGTCCTGACGCCGGGGGAGACGGCCGACCGGCTTCGCCAGGCGGGCGCGGATTTGGTCACTGCGCCGATCCTGGACGGAGCGAGCCCCGACCGGCGCCTGATACAGCTGGTTTTGGAGCGTTGCGAGCAGGCCCTCGCTGCCGTGGCGCCTTCCGCCTCCTGACGGCAACGTGCTGCTGGGCCCTGAATACCGGGGAACGCTCAAGTCGTCCTTTAGGGTTGCGACCATGGCGACTTCTTCCCCGACACGCCAACGGTCGTCGCGCTCGTCCACGAGCGCGAAACGGCCCGCAGCCCGCAAACCTGCCCAAAATAGGCGCAAGCCCGCAGCCCGCAAACCGGCCGCGCGCAAGCCTGCCCGGCGCCCAGCCCCTCGCCGCAAGGGTCCCAACCCGATCGCGATGGCCTTGGCTTGGGTCGCACGCCTGCTGATGTCGGTCTGGCTGGGAATCGCCGGCATGGTTGGCGCTGTCGCACGCGGCATCGGCGAATCAGCCGCCGATCTCGAACCGGAGCAGCGCCGCGACGGCATCGGATTCGGCCTGATGGGGGTCGCGATCATCGTCGCCGCCGCCGTCTGGTGGCAGATCGACGGTGTGGTCGGCGGCGTGATCCGCTCTGCTGCCACAAGCACCGTCGGCCTTCTGGCTTGGGCGTTGCCGCTGGTCTTGGGCCTTGCGGCCTGGCGCACGCTGCGGCATCCCGACCGCAATGGCCCGGCCGGCCGGCAGGTGATCGGCTGGATGGCTCTGACCGGCGGCGTTCTGGGCCTCGTTCACCTTGCCCACGGCGTACCGCGGCCCAACCACATGGACCAAGTGCGCGAGGCCGGGGGAGCCCTTGGCTTCCTGTTCTCGGCCGTTCTCAAGGACTTGCTGCACAGTTCGTACGTCGTTGCGCCGCTGTTGGCATTGCTGGTCGGCTTCGGTGTCCTGGTCATCTCGGGCACGCCGCTGCACGCCGTTCCGGAACGGCTGCGCGAACTCCTGCACGGACCGAGCGACGACGTGGTCGAGCCCATGCCGGCGCCGAGGCGCCATCCGCGGACGGTCCTCGACGAGCCGTACGGAAACCCGCTGGTCGAGGGGCCGGACGATGTGGTGGAGACCCCGGCCAAGCCAAGGAAGACCGGGAAGGCGGCTGACGGCGAGCCGACCGAAGACATGTCCGAACTCATCCCGCCGCCGACGGATCCGATTCCGGTGCGTGCTGAGCAGTTGTCACTTGGCGACGTCGTCTACACGCTGCCGGACTCGAAGTTCCTGCGTGAGGGCAGCCCGCACCGGGCGCGCTCGAAGGCGTCGGACGAGGTCGTCGAACGGCTCACCGAGGTTCTCGAGCAGTTCCAGATCGACGCCCAGGTCACCGGGTATACCCGTGGCCCGACGGTCACGCGGTACGAGATCGAGCTCGGCCAGGCGGTCAAGGTCGAGAAGATCACGTCGCTCGCGAACAACATCGCCTATGCAGTCGCCTCGAACGAAATCCGCATCCTGAATCCCATCCCCGGCAAGTCCGCCATCGGCGTCGAGATTCCCAACGTCGACAAGGAAATGGTCTCGCTGGGCGATGTGCTGCGCTCACAGAAGGCGCGCGGCGACCATCACCCGATGGTGATCGGGCTCGGTAAGGACGTCGAGGGCGGATTCGTGGTCGCCAACCTGGCCAGGATGCCGCACCTCCTGGTGGCCGGGGCGACCGGCTCGGGCAAGTCCAGCTTCGTCAACTCGATGATCGCGTCCATCCTGATGCGGTCGACGCCGGACGAGGTCCGCATGATCATGGTCGACCCGAAACGCGTCGAACTGACCGCGTATGAGGGCATTCCGCACCTGATCACGCCCATCATCACCAATCCGAAGAAGGCGTCCGAGGCGCTGCAGTGGGTCGTGCGCGAGATGGAGATGCGCTACGACGACCTTGCAAACTTCGGATTCAAGCACCTCGACGACTTCAACAAGGCCGTACGGGGCGGAAAGCTCACGGTGCCGCCGGGCAGCGAGCGGGTGCTCGCGCCGTACCCGTACTTGCTGGTCGTCGTCGACGAGCTCGCGGACCTGATGATGGTTGCCCCGCGCGACGTCGAAGACGCCATCGTCCGGATCACCCAGCTTGCCCGCGCCGCCGGCATCCACCTGGTGCTGGCGACCCAGCGCCCGTCGGTGGATGTCGTGACCGGCCTGATCAAGGCGAACGTGCCGAGCCGCCTGGCGTTCGCGACGTCGTCGCTGGCCGACAGCCGCGTCATCCTCGACCAGCCCGGGGCCGAGAAGCTGGTCGGTCAGGGCGATGGCCTGTTCCTGCCGATGGGCGCCAACAAGTCCATGCGCATGCAGGGCGCCTGGATCACCGAGGCCGAGATTCACGAGCTCGTCGAGCATTGCAAGTCGCAGATGCAGCCGGTCTACCGTGAGGACGTCACGGTGCCGCAGCAGAGCAAGCGTGATCTCGACGACGACATCGGCGACGACCTCGACCTCGTCGTCCAGGCCATCGAACTCGTGGTGACGACACAGTTCGGCTCGACGTCGATGCTCCAGCGCAAGTTGCGCGTCGGATTCGCCAAGGCTGGCCGGCTCATGGACATCCTGGAGAGTCGCGGGATCGTCGGCCCGAGCGAAGGGTCGAAGGCACGCGACGTCCTCATCAAGGCGGATGACCTTGAGGATGTCATGGCCAGCATCGGTGCGGACGCGTGATCCTCGTGAAGCCGGGATCGTCGCATGCGAACACACCTGAGTACGCCGTGACGCTCGAAGAGTCGGGCATCGACCTGGGGTTCCAGATCTTCCGGCGGGCGGGCCTTTATCTCGGGACGGCGATCCTCGCTGTCATCGCGGCGGCCGCGCTGGCTGTCACCGCGTTGGCGCGGGACGTCTCGTGGCTCTGGGTGCCGGCTGGCGTGCTGGTCCTGCTGGCGCTCATGGCGCTGCCCGGGATCATCGACGCTCGCACGCCGGTCTTCGTCGCCGACCGATACGGCATCCGCCTGCACCAGAAGGACAACTGGATCGGCATGCTGTGGCGCGAGATCGCCGAGATCGTCGTCGATCCGGGTGGCGGCGGGCGCGACGCGCACATCCGCATCGTGGGCAAAGACGCACGCCAGACGTTCACCTCCCGGGTGGGTTTCACCACCACGGTCTCCGTCGCCGAGGCAGAGGTCGAGTTGGCGCGGCGCCGGGCCGCTGCCGCATACTGAGAGACCAGCCACCGACGAAGGGCATCCATGGTGACGGGCTCCGTACCAGTTCCTTCTGGGCCAGAATCCTCTGAGCCGGAAGACGCTGCGGTCAAACCCAGCAATCTCAATGTGCCGAATGCGTTGACGGTCTTGCGCATCCTCGGCGTCCCGCTCTTCGGCTGGCTGCTGCTCACCCAGGGCGGCGACGACGTCAGCATGCGGATTTGGGCGTTTGTCTCGTTCTGCCTGCTCATGATCACTGACCGCATAGACGGCGACATCGCGCGGGCCAAGGGTTTGGTCACGAACTTCGGCAAGCTGGCCGACCCGATCGCCGACAAGGCGCTCACCGGCATGGCGTTCGTTGGGTTGGCGATCATCCTGTCCGACCTCTATCCGTGGTTCTGGGCTGTGACGATCGTCCTGCTGGTCCGCGAGTGGGGCATCACGCTGATGCGCTTCGTGGTCAGGAAGTACGGCGTCATGCCGGCCAGTCAAGGCGGCCGTATCAAGACGACACTGCAGTCCGTGGCCATTGGCGGATACGTTCTACCGCTGGAGCTCTGGGACAACACGTTCAGCCACCTGCTGCGCTGGGGCATCCACATCACGATGGCTGTGGCCGTGGCGTTCACGCTGGTGACGGCGGTGCAGTACGTCCGCGACGCGATCAATCTTCGCCGCGAACAGAAGGCGCTGGCCGGCCGCGCCTGAGGGACTGAGTGAGCGACCAGACTGCTGACGTTGCCGCCGCCGTGCTCGACCTGCTCCGCGAGCGCGCCGAGACGGTGGCGACGGCCGAATCGCTCACCGGCGGCTTGGTGTGCGCGACTCTCGTCGACGCGCCCGGGGCATCGGCCATCGTTCGCGGCGCAGTCGTCGCCTACACCGCTGACGTGAAGTCGCAGATCCTCGGAGTGGATGATGCGCAGATAGCGTCCAACGGCACGATCGACGCCGAGGTCGCGCGCCAGATGGCCGAGGGAATCCGGCTGCGCCTCGGCGCCACGTGGGGCGTTGCGACGACCGGCAATGCGGGGCCGGACTCTTCTGAAGGCAAGCCAGTCGGCACCGTGTTCATCGCCGTGGCTGGGCCACGCACGTCGGCGGTGCGCGAACTTTCGCTGTCCGGCGACCGCACTGCCATCCGCCGATCGACGACGGCAGCGGCGTTGTCGTTGCTGCTCGGTACGCTGGAGGAACAATAGATTGAGACTGTCGGTTGAGATCCGCAGAGGAGGTGTAGCCAGCGTGACCACGATGCGCCAGTTCGTCGGTGAGGTTCTGAGGGCCCGCCGGCTCGCCGCCGGGCTCACGCTGCGTGACGTCTCGGCCAAGGCCCGGGTGAGCCTGGGCTACATCTCCGAGATCGAGCGCGGACAGAAGGAGCCCAGTTCCGAGCTGCTCGCGGCTCTCACCACGGCGCTGGATGTGCCGCTGTCCCAGGTGCTCCTCGACGTCAGCACTCTCCTGGCGATCGAAGAAGGCACTGAGCTCGCCTCCATTTCGAGCATCGCCCACGGCACGCCGAGTGTCCCCCTGTCTGACGCAGTCTCGGCCGCCTGACCCGCCGTCGACGCATGCGCCACAGCGAACTCTGGGCACGACTCGACCACCATCTTGGCGGCGGCTACGCCCGCGTCTGGGCTGACACGCAGGTGTTGCGCGGCCTCGGCGGCCGCACGGTCGAGGAGGCACTGGCCGCGGGGGAGGATCCCAAGGCCGTCTGGCGAGCTGTACACGCGGCGTTGGAACTCCCACCCCGCGACCGCTGAAGGCCCACGCGACACGCCGGAGTTCAATGCCGCGTTCGAACAGGTGTTCGGGCTAGATTCGTCCACAGGTTGACGTCGCGAGCGCGACTTCCACAGGCGGGTCGAGGAGGCCCAGAAGTGTCTGTGGGCTCTCGTAGCGTCGAAGATGCCTGGCCACCTCGAACACGAAGGACACTCCGATGCCTCCCAAGAACGATGCCGCACTGCGCGCCGTACCTCCAGTTCGCAATGACACTTCCCGCACCGCCTCCTCCGACCGTTCCGACCACGCCGAGCGTGCCAAGAGCCTCGACAACGCGATGGCCCAGATCCACCGGGCGCATGGCAACGGTTCGATCATGCGGCTGGGTGAGCGCACCCGGGCACCCATCGCGGTGATCCCCACCGGCGCCACCGCCCTTGACGTCGCGCTCGGCATCGGCGGTCTGCCGCGTGGCCGCGTCGTCGAGATCTATGGCCCGGAGTCCTCCGGCAAGACGACGGTGGCCCTGCACGCGGTCGCCAACGCCCAGAAGGCCGGCGGCGTTGCCGCGTTCATCGACGCCGAGCACGCGCTCGACCCGGAGTACGCGGCCAAGCTGGGCGTCGACGTCGATGCGCTGCTGGTGTCGCAGCCGGACAGTGGTGAACAGGCGCTCGAGATCGCCGACATGCTGATCCGCTCCAACGCCATCGACATCCTCGTCATCGACTCGGTGGCCGCGCTCGTGCCTCGGGCCGAGATCGACGGCGAGATGGGCGACAGCCACGTCGGCCTGCAGGCCCGTCTCATGAGCCAGGCGCTGCGCAAGATGACTGGTGCCATCAACGGCTCGGGCACCACGGCCATCTTCATCAACCAGCTGCGCGAGAAGATCGGCGTGATGTTCGGGAGTCCCGAGACCACGACCGGCGGCAAGGCGCTCAAGTTCTACGCCTCCATCCGACTCGACGTCCGTCGCATTGAGACGCTCAAGGACGGCACCGACATGGTCGGCAACCGCACCCGGGTCAAGGTGGTCAAGAACAAGCTCGCCCCACCGTTCAAGCAGGCCGAGTTCGACATCATGTACGGCGAGGGCATCAGCCGCGAGGGCAGCCTCATCGACGTCGGCGTCGACGCGGGCCTCGTCCGCAAGTCCGGCGCTTGGTACACCTACGAAGGCGATCAGCTGGGGCAGGGCAAGGAGAACGCCCGGCAGTTCCTCAAGGACAACCCGGATCTCGCCGACGAGCTGGAAACCAAGATCAAGACGCAGTTCGGCGTGGGCGTCCAGGTCGCCGAGGAGGAAGCGGCCGTAGCCGACGATCCCGAGACCGAGGACATCGAGTTTTGATGGCCGACGAGTCTTTCGCCAGGGCAATCCTGCTTCGGCGGCTGGAAGACCAGCCCCGCAGCAGGGCTGAACTGGCCGAGTCCTTGGCCAAGAAGAACGTCCCGGCCGAGGTCACCGCGGCTCTGCTCGACCGATTTGAGGAGATTGGACTCATCAACGACGCCGAATTCGCCCGGCAGTGGGTCCAGTCCCGACAGCGCACCCGCGGGCTGGCACCACGCGTCCTCGCCATGGAGCTGCGGCGCAAGGGCATCGACGACGAGATCATCAGCGAGGTGCTGGGCGAGCTCGACCCGGCTGACGCGCGCACAGCGGCTCACCGCCTGGTCCAGAAGAAGCTGCGGTCGATGGCCTCCCTCGACGACACCACCCGGATCCGGCGGCTCACGTCGATGTTGGCCCGCAAGGGCTATTCACCGCAGCTGGCCTTTGACGTCGTCCGCGAGGAGTTGGAGGCGGCGGCGGTTTAGACAGGGGTGTCTCGATACTCTCGATCCATGCCACCGCTGCCGTCGTTGCCTGCGTTCCCGTCCCTGCCCAAGGACACCTACGAGATCTACAAGAAGCTGTCGGGGCTGCCGCAGGGCAAACGCATCTTCTCGACGCTCTTCTCGCAGAAGGCGCCGTATTTCGCGTCGGTGCATCTACAGGTGCAGGACATGGCCAAGAACCGTGCCGAGGTGGTCATCCCCAAGCGGCGCAGTGTGCAGAACCACATTGGTACGGTCCACGCCATTGCGGTCGCCAATGGGCTGGAGGCCGCCATGGGCCTGCTCGCTGAGGCAACAACCCCCAAGGGCTATCGCTGGCTGCCGAAGGGCATGACGCTGGACTACCTGGGCTTGTCCGACTCCAACATCACCTGTGTGGCCGAGACGACCGACGAGGACTGGGCCAACGCGCCCGATGTGCCCGTCACGGTCACCGCGACACGCGCCGACGGTGAGGTCGTCGTCGCCGGAACCATCCGCATCTGGGTGACGCCCAAGAAGAAGTCAGCGGCCAAGACGTAGTCGGCTACGGGCACTCGTCCAACTCGGGCGGCCGCGGCGTCTTTGCACCCGACTTCCCGAGCGTGCTCTGGAAGGACTTGGCCCAGAGGCCCTGCTGCTCGGCGTTCAAGAGCGTGTCCGCGATGAACTGGCACAGTTCGGGACGATCCTTCGGGTAGCCCACGCCGTAGCGTTCGCGCGTCATGGGCACGCCGACGACGGCCAGTTCGTGGGGGTTTTCCGCGGCGTAGCCGAGCAGTGCACCGCCGTCACCAGTCATGGCCGACACGGTGCCGTCCAGCACGCGGTCCACGCAGTCTCGGGTGGACGCCACCCCCACCACGCGGGCGCCTCTGGCCTTCACGTTCTGGAGCGCTGACGAGCCTTTGACGGCGCAGACCTTGGCGCTGCGGATGTCGTCAACGTCCTTGATCCGGCTTCGCTTGAGCGCGAGGAGCCGCTGGCCGGTGATGTAGTACGGACCGGCCTGCCCGACCACCTTGCGCCGCTCATCGCTCAGCGAGTAGGAGGCCACAACGAAATCAACCTTGCCCGCGCGCAGGTACTTCTCGCGGACCTCGGACTCGGTCTCGACCCACTGAATCTTCTCGGTGGGGATGCCGAGCTTTGCCGCCAGCATCCGAGCGATGTCGATGTCGAAGCCGACCGGGACGTCCTCTCCGGCGGGCTTCTGCCCCAGCCCAGGCTGGTCGAACTTCACGCCGATCTTCACGGTGCCCGACCTGGCGATCTCGTACATCCGGCTCGACTGCGCGAAACGGGTCGCTGCGTTCGGATCGATGGGGATCTCGATGCGACTGGCTTGAGGCGTGACGTCGCCACTACCTTCGCAGCCGGCAACGAGCATCGCAGCGACCATGCCAAACCCGACCATCTGGACAACCCGGCGAACCATGGGAGCAAATTACTCGCTCAGAGGCCGAGACACGGCGAATGCCGCGCGGATCGGCCGATCGAGATTGGGTCGTTACACGACGCCGGCCGGCCCGCCGCCGTCTGCGGTCTGCGACAACCCGGCCGCAGCGACCGTGACGTCCACCTTTCGTTCGCCCGCGTAGCGACGCTGGGCCCACGTGGCCAACGCCGTGAGGAGCAGGTTGCAGAGGATGTAAACCATTGCCATGACCAGAACGGTGGGGATGATGTTGCGGAACTCGGTGAAGACCTGCTTGCCGGCATAAGTGAGGCCCGGAGCCAGGACGGCGTAGCCGAGGCTGGTGTCCTTCAACGCAACGATCGACTGGCTGATGATGGCCGGCAGCATGATCTTCACCGCTTGCGGCAGAAGGATCAGCTTCATGACAGCGGTCTTGCGGAGGCCCAGTGCATAGGCGGCCTCGGCCTGGCCCTTCGGAAGGGCGTTGATGCCGGCGCGGAAGATCTCCGCGAGCACGGAGCCGTTGTAGAGCCAGAGTCCGATGACCACGGACCAGTATGCGTGCGAGCCCTCGGACGGGCCGAGGCCGAACCAGATCGCAACAATCAGCATGAGGAGGGGGACGGCTCGGAAGAATTCGACGACCGTCCAGGCCGGCCAGCGCAGCAGCCCGTGCTCGGACAACTTCCCGACGCCGAGGAAAGCCCCGATAACGATGGCTCCGGCCACGGCGGACACTGCCATCAAGAGCGTCTGGCCGAGTCCCTGGAGCAGCGCGTTGACGATGCGCGGTGTGACGAACGGCTCCCACAGATCGGCTGCGAACTGCCCCCTCTGCCATAGCCGCCAGACCACCAAGCCGACGACCGCAGCCACGGCGACGGCCGAGACGATCGAGTAGGCGCGGTACCGGGCCCGCGTCTTCGGGCCGGGGGCGTCGAACAGGACTGAGGCTGCCATTAGGCGATCCTCCATCGGCGCTCGAGCAGATTTGCGGCCAGCGAGATGACCTCGACGATGACGATGTAGCCCAGCGCGATCCCGAAGAAGATCGGGATGAGGTCGGATGCGTGATCGTTCAGCAGTCCCTTCATGCGGGCCGTGGCGTCGGGTAGGCCAAAGATCGACACCAGCGAGGTGTTCTTGGTCAATGCGATCAGGACGCTGGCCAACGGCGCGACAACGGCCCGGAACGACTGGGGAAGGATCACCTGCGTCAACGACTGCCCAAAGGACATGCCAATCGCCCGTGACGCCTCAGCTTGTCCCAGCGGAATCGAATTGACGCCCGCGCGCAGCCCCTCGCAGACGAACGTCGACGTGTACAGGGTGAGCGCGAGGATGTTGAGCCAGAACGCACCGGGAGTGAAGCCCAGCTTCGGAAGCCCGAAGAAGATGAGCAACAGCAGGACCAGTAGCGGCGTGTTGCGGAAGATCGTGATGTAAGCCGTCCCGGCCCTGTTCAGAACGGCTACCGGGCCGACGCGCATCGCCGCGAGGATCGTGCCCCAGACCAGTGAGAGCGCTCCGGCGATCACGACGAGCTGGAGCGTGACGCCGAACGCGGACAGCAGGAGACCGGCGTTGTCGCGTAAGACGTCCACGCCGGCCTCCTTAGTCCTCGATCTGCGATGTGGCGGCTACGGGCAGGGATCCGTCTTCGGCGGGGTGGGCGTGTCCACCCCCGACTTGCCGAGGGTGGCTTCGAACGCCTTAGCCCAGTCTCCGTCCTTTTCGGCCTTCGTCAGGGTGTCGACGATGAACTGACAGAGTTCCGGCTTGTCCTTGTTGTAGCCGATGCCATAACGCTCAGTGGAGAACGGCGGGCCGACGACGGCGAGCTCGTCCGAGTTCTGCGCCGCATATCCGAGCAGGATGGATCCATCGGTCGTCATGGCCTGGACAGCCCCATCGAGCACTTGATCGCGGCATTGCGAGTACGTCTCGAAGCCTCGGCCCTTGGCGCCCTTGGCCTCGATCTGCTTCAGCGATGTCGAGCCGGTGACCGAGCAGACCTCCTTACCCTTGACGTCGGCGACGCTCTTGATCGGGCTGCCTTTCTTGACCAGCAACTGCTGACCGGTGACGTAGTACGGGCCGGCCTGACCTACAACCTTGCGTCGCTCGTCATTGATCGAGTACGTCGCAACGACGAAGTCGACCGTGCCTTTCTGCAGGAATGGTTCGCGGTTGTCCGAGATGGTCTCGGTCCAGGTCACCTTGTCCGCTGGGATACCCAGCTTCGCCGCCAGAATCTTGCCGATCTCGACATCGAATCCGGTGGGGATGTCCTCGCCCGCGCGCTTGAAGCCGAGGCCGGGCTGGTCGAACTTCACCCCGATCTTGACCTTGCCGGACTTGGCGAGGTCGGCCATCGCGGTCCCGGCTTCGAATTTGCCCGAGGCGTTCTTGTCGACCTTATTGTCGACCGGGTTCTTGCTCTCCTCGCCGGCATTGCCGCATCCAGCGAGGATCAATGAGGCAACCGCCCCCAGGGCGGCCATTCGCAAGCGCATGATGTGTCCTTTCTGCTGGTCAGTGCTTGAGGATCTTGGACAGGAAGTCCTTGGCCCGCTCCGATTGCGGGTTGGTGAAGAACTGCTCAGGTGAGTTCTGCTCGACGAGGCGGCCCTCGTCCATGAACACCACCCGGTTGGCGGAGTGGCGGGCGAAGCCCATTTCGTGGGTGA
>DATLCL010000132.1:0-24050 GCA_035526415.1 Aeromicrobium sp. | reverse complement strand
ACGAACCTCTGGTGTGCCAGTTGTTCTGCCAAGAGCACGGCTGGTTGGCTACGTTCGGAAGTGATAACCGCTGAAAGCATCTAAGCGGGAAGCACGTTTCAAGATGAGGTTTCCCACTGGTTTACCAGGTAAGGCCCCCAGCAGAACACTGGGTTGATAGGCCGGAGGTGGAAGTGCCGCAATGCATGAAGCTGACCGGTACTAATAGGCCGAGGGCTTGTTTCTACACCATATTTGCGCGTCCACTGTGAGGTTCCCGAGATACGGTCGGGAACGATTGATATCTCCATAGAGTTTCGGCGACCATGGCGAGAGGGAAATACCCGGTTACATTCCGAACCCGGAAGTCAAGCCTCTCAGCGCCGATGGTACTGCACGGGGGACTGTGTGGGAGAGTAGGACGTCGCCGGACAATTTTTATGCGCGAGGCCGCTCCATTTCTGGAGCGGCCTCGCTGCATTTCATGTGTTTCACAAGCTTCGATAGGTATGGCATCGGAATGAATGACGAGCGCAAGCGGAATCCGCGTCCCAGCGGTGGCGGACGCCCGAGTGGTGGCCGCGGCGGTAAGCGCGGCCCGGTTGGCCAACGTGGCGGCTCGCGACGCCCGCGCCCGGAGCCGGAGGTCAGGACCGAAGACCAGCAGATTTACGACGGGCCGCCCATTCCGGACGACATCAGTGCCAAGGATCTCGATCGGCAGGTGCGCGATCAACTGCGGTCCTTGCCGGAGAAGCTGGCTGACCGGATCGCCAAGCACCTGGTCATGGCAGGCCTGCTGATCGAGGAAGATCCCGAACGGGCCTACAAGCATGCGTTAGCCGCGCGGGCGCGCTCGCAGCGCAGCGCGGTCATCCGCGAGGCGGTTGGCGAGACGGCGTACGCCGCCGGCAAGTTCGCCGAAGCCCTGGCCGAACTCCGCACGGCACGTCGACTCTCCGGCCGGCAGGATCACGCGCCGATGATGGCCGATTGCGAACGCGCGCTGGGCCGCCCGGCGAAGGCACTCGAGTACGACACGACGAAGGTCCGTGAGGCGCTCGATCAGGCGGGCGGCGTCGAGCTGAGCATCGTCGTGGCCGGTGCCCGGCGTGATCTGGGCCAGCTCTCCGCGGCGCTGCATCTCCTCGAGTCCGAACCGCTGCACTCGGCGGCACGCGAAGACTGGGTGGCCCGACTCCGGTATGCCTACGCCGACACGCTGGTGGCCGCCGATCGCCGGGACGAGGCCATCGAGTGGTTCCACCGGACCGTCGCGGTGGACGGCAACGCCGTCACCGACGCCGAAGCCCGCGTCGCCGAGCTCGCCTGATATCCACACGCTTCGGGTGCCTGCCCATTCATCCACAGGGGCAGCGACGTAGCTGTCGGCGCGGACGACATTCCGCGAACGTGGCGTCATGGACAAGCAAGCAGCGAATTCGGTGCAGCTGGTCGGCCACGTCTCGGGCGAGCCGATCGAGCGGCAACTGCCCAGCGGCGACCACCTGGTCTCGTTCCGCGTCGTCGTCCCGCGCAGCGCGGCGGCGCGGCGACGCACGCGGCAATCGATCGACACCGTCGAGTGCTCGGCATGGTCGGCCAAGTTACGTCGTACTGCGGTCCGCCTGGCTGTCGGCGACCTGGTCACGGTGAGTGGCGAGCTGCGCCGGACGTTCCGGCGGAGTCGCGCGGGCGTGCGGAGCTGGGTCACCGTCGACGTCGATCGGATCGAGCGCACACCAGCCCACTAATCTCCGAGGATGCCGTTGCGCACTTCGCCGGGCCCCCTGATCTCGTCCTACGACGTGGCGATGCTCGATCTGGATGGCGTGGTCTACCGCGGCGAGTTGGCGGTGCCACACGCGGTCGAGACGATCGGCGAGGTTCGGGCCAGGAACGTCCGGTTGGCGTTCCTGACGAACAACGCCTCGCGAACAGCCGCCGAGGTGGCCGAGCAGATCCGTGGATTCGGGCTAGATGCCGGCGAGCCCGATGTCGTGACGGCGGGCGAGGCCATCGCCCGGATCGTCGCCGAGTCGGTGCCGCGCGGGAGTGCAGTGCTGGTCGTCGGCGGGCCGGGGCTGACGGTTCCGCTGGAAAGCTTGGGCCTCTGCTGTGTGTCTTCGGCGGATGACGACCCCGTCGCCGTGGTCCAGGGCTTTCACCCCGACGTCGGTTGGCGCAACCTCGCCGAAGCGAGTTACGCCATCCAAGCCGGGGTCCCATGGTTCGTGAGCAACACCGACCAGACCTTCCCCTCCGCTCGCGGCACCGCGCCGGGCAATGGCTCGCTCGTGGAGACGGTCCGACGTGCGACTGCCGCCGAGCCGGTGGCGGTCGCCGGCAAGCCGGAGCGCGGGTTGTTCGACGAAGCGCTGCGCCGGACGGGCGCGACCCGGCCGCTCATGGTCGGTGACCGTATCGACACCGACATCGCCGGGGCCCTGAACTGCGGTATTGACGCGTTGCACGTCCTGACAGGCATCAGCGGCCTCGACGAGGTCACGCGTCTTTCGCCAGAACACCGGCCGCACTACATCGCACCGGACCTGCGCTCCCTGCTCCAGGCCCATCCGGATGTTCTCGTCGACGGGGCGCGCGCGGTCTGCGGTTCGGCGATCGCCCAGGCAGACGACGGGGGCGAGGTCACGCTGACCGCCGGTGCGCCCGGCTCGCTGGAAGCGGTGCGTGCAGTCGTTGTCGCCGCCTGGACGCACCTGGACGAAACCGGCCACGTGCCACGGCTCGTCGGGCCTGCTCTGGAACACTGAGGGCATGGACACCGATCAGCCGCTGGCGGACGTGGATGCCAACCTGCTCGCGCGGGCCCGGGCCGCTGCGGCGGGTTATCCGGAGCTGGAGGACGTCCTTCGGCGGGTCGATGCGCTGGATCAGCTCGACGTGGAACACCTCCCGGGCGAGTTCGACGCCATCCATCAACTGCTCCGCGCCGCCTTGGGCGACGTCCCGTCATGACCCGTCGGGTCCGACTCGATGCCGAGTTGGTCCGCCGGCAGTTGGCCCAGTCCCGTGACCACGCGGCCGACCTGATCGCCCGCGGCGACGTCCTCGTCGCAGGTCAGCGCGCGTCCAAACCCGCGACGCAGGTCCAAACAGATCAGCCGATCACGGTCCGCGACAGCGGCGCCCGACGCTGGGTGTCACGCGGGGCTCACAAGCTTCTCGGCGCCTTGGACGTCTTCGAACCGGCCGGGTTGAGGGTTGCCGATCGACGCTGCCTCGATGCGGGTGCATCGACCGGCGGATTCACCGAAGTGCTACTCAGCCGCGGGGCGAGCGAGGTCATCGCCGTCGACGTCGGATACGGGCAACTCGCCTGGTCTTTGCGGTCTGACGAGCGGGTCCAGGTGCTCGATCGGACGAACGTACGCGAACTCACGTCGGACGCGCTGGGTGGCCCGGTTGAGGTGGTTGTCTCCGATCTGTCTTTCATCTCCCTTACCGTGGTGTTGCCCGCACTGGCCGGCGTCTGTGATCAGGGAGGCGACATGGTGCTCATGGTGAAGCCCCAGTTCGAGGTCGGCCGCGCGAACCTCGGCAAGAATGGTGTCGTCCGCGATCCGGTGCTGCATGCCGAGGCGGTCCACGGCGTGTGCATGACTGCTGACGAACTGGGCTGGGGCACGCGCGCCGTGGCCCCGAGCCCGCTCCCCGGCCCGGCGGGCAATGTCGAATACTTCTGCTGGCTGCGTACCGACGCCGACGCGCCGCGGCTCGGCCAGGCTGAAGCGGCTGTCGCCGCAGGTCCACTGAGGGCGGAATCATGACCGATCGCCCAGATTCGGCGCGCACTGTTCTGCTGATCGCCCATGTGGAGCGCGAGGAGGCCACCAAGGTCGCCGCCACCTTCGGGAACGACCTTCGTGCCGAAGGCGTCTCGGTGCGGGTCTTCGACACGGACGCTGAACTACTCCAAGGTGCGGGGCTCGACACATCCTCCGGCGTCGAGGTGGTGGCCGTGGGCGACGGCGCTGCAGCCGGATGCGAGTTGGCCGTCGTCTTCGGCGGCGACGGCACGATCCTGCGCGCGGCCGAGTTGTGCCGCGGCTCGGATACGCCAGTCCTGGGCGTGAACCTCGGACACGTGGGCTTTCTGGCTGAGGCCGACGTCGAAGACGTGCACGAGGTGGTCCGCCGCGTAGTCGCCCGATCGTGGACCGTCGATGAACGCCTGACGATCGACGTCCGCGTCAGGGTTGGTGGCGAAATCGTCGCCGAGACGTGGGCGTTGAACGAGGCTTCGGTCGAGAAGGCGTCGCGCGAACGCATGGTCGATCTCGTCGTCGAGATTGATGACCGCCCGGTTTCGCGGTGGGGTGGCGATGGTGTTGTGTGCGCGACCCCGACCGGCTCAACCGCCTACAACTTCAGCGCCGGCGGGCCGATCGTCTGGCCGGAAGTGCATGCCCTCATGATGGTCCCGATCAGCGCCCACGCGCTGTTCGCCCGGCCCTTGGTGGTCTCGCCCGACTCGACCTTGGCCATCGAGGTGGTCGGTGCGCAGTCGTCGGCCGTCCTCTGGTGCGACGGACGGCGCACCGTCGAACTGCCCTTCGGTGCCCGGGTCGAGGTTGTTCGCGGTCACGAGCCGGTGCATCTGGCCCGCCTCCATGCCGGGCCGTTTGCCGACCGTCTCGTGCGGAAGTTCGATCTTCCCGTCCAGGGCTGGCGCGGCGCGGCCGCGCAGCGCCGGAACGGCTCCTGAGTATGGCGTGGGAGACGCTTAGCCTGCGGAACCTGGGGGTCATCGACAGCGCCGAACTCGAACTGGGTCCGGGGTTCTCGGTGATCACTGGCGAGACCGGTGCCGGCAAGACGATGGTGGTCACGGCGCTGGGATTGCTCCGCGGCGCCCGGGCCGACTCCGGCCTGGTTCGGTCGGGATCCGAGCAGGCGCGGGTCGAGGCGATCGTGGCCGTCCCGGCCGGTTCGACCGTCGCCGAGCTGGTCGACAACGCTGGCGGGTCGGTCGAGGACGGCGTCGTCGTGCTGAGCCGCGCGTTGTCGGCTCAGGGACGATCGCGCGCCTTCGTCGGCGGGGCGGCCGCACCGGCGACCCTGCTGAGCACGATCACCGATGAACTTGTCGCGGTGCACGGCCAATCGGACCAGTTCCGGCTGCTTCGCTCGGCCGAGCAGCTCACGGCCTTGGATGCGTTCGGTGGCGACTCGGTCGCGAATGCGCTGGCGGCGTACCGGCCGGCCCACCAGCGTCTGCGCTCGGTCGAAGAACGGCTCACCGATCTCACGCTGAACCAGCAGGAGCGGGCCCGCGAACTGGACGAGCTTCGGCACGGACTGGCCGAGATCGGTGAAGTCGAGCCTCAGGCCGGGGAAGACGAAGCTCTCCTCGCCGAAGAGGGTCGACTCGCCCACGCCGAGGCGCTTATGCGCGCAGCCCACCTCGCCCACGAGGCGTTGGCCGGCGAATCCGGTGCCGGTCGTGACGCGGTCGCCGCCGCCGCCGTCGCGTTGCAGGAGGCCGCCGGGCACGACCCCGTGTTGGATGCCCTGACCGAGCGCGTGCGCGGCATCGCCGTCGAACTCGACGACGTGGGGATCGAGCTGAGCTCGTACGCCAGCGGGATAGATGCCGACCCGGCCCGGCTGGCCGGCGTGCAGTCCAGGATCGCGGGTTTGACCGGGCTCAAGCGCACGTTCGGACCGACGTTGGACGACGTGCTCCAGTGGGCTGACAAGGCGGCGGTCCGGGTCAGCGACCTGGACCTGGACGACGAGGCGATCGCGGGCCTTGAGCAGGAACGGCGGGATCTGCTCGACCAAGCGAAGCAGTCTGCAGCCGCCCTCCATCGGGCCCGCGCCGCGGCGGCCGTCCGGCTCGAGTCGCTCATCGGCGAGGAGTTGACGCAGCTCTCCATGCCGTCCGCGCGGCTCAGCGTCGTCGTAGACCCGACCGACCAGCTCCGCGCCGACGGGAGTGACGACGTCGCGTTCCTCTTCGCCGCCAACTCGGGCATGGACCCCCGCCCGCTGGCCAAGGGCGCCAGCGGAGGCGAGCTGTCCCGCGTCATGCTCGCCCTCGAGGTCGTCCTGGCTGATCGCACCACCGTCCCGACGCTCGTGTTCGACGAAGTCGACGCTGGCATCGGCGGCAAGGCAGCCGTCGAGGTCGGTCGCCGTCTGGCGAAGCTGGCCGAGACCGCGCAGGTCCTCGCCGTGACCCATCTCCCGCAGGTCGCGGCCTTCGCGGACTCACACTTCCGCGTTCTCAAAGACGACGACGGCAATGTCACCAGCAGCACCGTCGTCCGGCTCGGCGGCGACGCCCGGATCGACGAGCTCGCCCGGATGCTGGCGGGTCAGGAGGACTCCGCAGCCGCCCAAGCCCACGCCCGTGAGCTGCTCGAGCTGGCCGGACAGGCTGACCGGGCTAAGCCGTAGCCACCGCCCACAGCCGGTGCACGCCGGGTAGGCCCTTCAACTCCACGCTCTGTGCTTCCACCAGCAGCAGGTCGTCCTCGTCGGCGACTGCCTCATGGATCGCGTCGCTGACGAGGATCTCGCCGCCGACGGCCTCGGCTGCCACGCGTGCGGCCAGCGCGACATCACGCCCGAACAGGTCACCGTCGCGCTCAATGGCGGTCCCCACATGGACGCCGACCCGTACCTGGATCGGACGCTTACGCAGTCGCCGGTCGCCGGCTTCGATCGCCGCCCGGAGGTCGAGTGCGCCGCGCACCGCCTCCCCGGGGTCCGCGAAGGCGATCATGAAGCCGTCGCCCTGGGATTTGACGATGTGGCCGCCCCGCGCACCGACCGCCGAGCGCACCAGCTTGTCGTGGGACGCGAGCAGCTTCACCCACTCGGCATCGCCCACCTGGTCGTTGAGGATGGTCGAATCCTCAATGTCGGAGAACGCGATCGCGACGCGGCCGTCTGCTCCGGCCAGCCGCGCGAGCCGGGTCTGGTCGTCTCGACTCGATCGGGCCAACGCCTCGAGCGAATCCTTGACGACCACACCGAACCCCTCGTCGCGCATCTTGACTGCGGTTTCGACCATGGCTCGCACCGCTCGCGCCGCGGGGCGGTGGGTTGTCAGGCTGCTCTGGCGTTCCAGGGCTCGACGCAGCCGCTCGATCTCTCGTCGAGCCCGGCGTCGTCGCAGGTCAGCGAGTAGCCAGCCAGCCGACGCAAGGCAGAGCGCGACGGAGAGCGCGATCACGGTCACCAGCACGGGTTCAGGGTTCCACATCGGCCGAAACACGCAGGCCAGCAGCCAATGTCGGCCCAGGTTGCAACGCATGCGACGATGGGGCGGATGTCTTCGAAACAGCGTTCCGGGGCCACAGCCCCACCAGCCGCGACTCATTTGCGGAATGCCGATCTCGCGGTTCGCCTGGAGTCCCTCATGGCGAATGCGACTGAACACATCCGGCAGGAACGAGAACTTCTCCTGACCGGAGCAGACATCCCACAGCTTCCGGCCAAGCTGCGCAATCGGCCCGTCCTCGTGGTCAGCCGCAAGTTCCGGTGGAAAGACGACCTCGCTCGCCTCAAGCGCTGGATCAGCGACCGCGACCCGGTGCTGCTCGGTGTCGGCAACGGAGTCGAGGCCCTGCTCGACGCTGGGTACCACCCCGACGTTGTCGTGGGCACGCTCGACGAGGTCTCCGATCTGGCCCTGCACGAGTGCCGGCACGTGGTCGTCTCGGTCAGCTCCGAGAAGGCCAAGACCAAGGACGGTCGCCTGGAGCGTTTCGGCGTCGACCCCATGTGGTTCGTCAGCTCGGGCAAATCCAGCGATCTCGCGCTCCTGCTCGCCGACGCCGGCAACGCGCCGGTCATCGTCGAGGCCGGCGCGCCCAGCGGGCTCAACGAGCGGCTGGATGGCTCGCCGGACGATGTCGCCAGCTCGTTCGTGACGCGCCTGCGGGTCAGCTCGCGGGTGGTCGATGCTCCGGCCGTGGCGCGCCTGTCGGCACGCTCGGCGTCCCTGTGGCCGGCCTTCTTCGTCCTGCTGTTCGGGCTGCTGGCTGTGGGTGCCGCCATCGCCGCCACCCCGGTTGGATTCCAATGGCTCACCGAACCGGGCGGGCTGTTCGAGACCGTAGCCAACCTGGTGCGAGGTACGACGTCGTGAAGGCCCGTCGTCGCCGGCTGCTCACCGCAGCCATCATGCTTTTCGCGCTCGGCCTCGGCATCGCACTCGGTGCCGGCCCGCTCAGCAAGCCCACCCATGTCCTCCCAGGGGTGGAGGAACAGAGCACGCAGGACCCGTCGCTCGCGGCGTTCGAGGCGGACTTCATGGAGCAGACGTCGGGCGAGACACTCGCCGGTCGCCTCCGTGGGCGCAACGTCGTGCTGATCTCCGTCGCCGGCGCCAAGACCCACGAGGTCGCCCGCATCAAGGAAGCGCTGGAGGATGCCGATGCCACGATCACCAGCGAGCCGACGTTCACCGACAAGCTCATCGATCCGGCCAACCGGCAGTTCGTTGACAGCGTTGCCCGCTCGGCCGCGCTCAAGGTTCGCGAGATCGCCAAGGGACCGGGAAGCTACCAGCGGATCGGAACGGCGCTCGCCCGCGCGTTCCTGAACGACGCCGGCACGGAACCCGACGATGTCTCCGGCCTGATCTGGGAAGCCTTCACCGAGGGCAACCTGCTCACCGGCACCAAGCCGAAGGAGCTCGGCGACGCCGTCGTCATGGTCGTGGGCGGCCAGCGGAATGGGTCGCAATCCAAGGTCATCGGGGAGCTCGTGCGCGCCATCGGCTCACACGCCGACGGCACCGTCCTGGCCGGCCCGGTCACCGCGAGCATGTCGAAGGGCGCCGTGGCCGCACTACGCGAAGGCCCGGCCGCCAAGATCATCTCGTCGGTGGACGTCACCGACTCGGTGGCAGGCCCGGTTGTCGTCGCTCTTGCCCTCCAGCAGGATCACGCCGGTGACCCCGGCGCGTGGGGCACGCCGCGCAGCGCGGACGGCCCACTTCCCACCCGTGAGTAGAGTGTCGCGCCCTGACCAGCACCAACGCTTGATAGGCTGGAGTTCCATGGAGGATGCCCCATGGTGAGCCACGGTCAGAGCACGACGAAACACGTCTTTGTCACCGGGGGCGTCGCCTCCTCGCTCGGCAAAGGCCTGACGGCGTCCAGCCTCGGTCGCCTGCTCAAATCGCGTGGACTGCGCGTGACGATGCAGAAGCTCGACCCGTACCTCAACGTCGACCCCGGGACGATGAACCCGTTCCAGCACGGCGAGGTGTTCGTCACCAATGACGGCGCGGAGACAGACCTGGATATCGGCCATTACGAGCGCTTCCTCGACGAGGACCTTGTCGGCCGTGCCAATGTCACCACCGGTCAGGTGTACTCCGAGGTCATCGCTCGCGAACGGCGCGGCGACTACCTCGGCGACACCGTTCAGGTCATCCCACACATCACCAACGAGATCAAGGACCGGATGCTCGCCATGGGCGGCCCGGACATCGACGTCGTGATCCACGAGATCGGTGGCACTGTCGGCGACATCGAAAGCCAGCCATTCCTCGAGTCGGCCCGCCAGGTGCGGCACGAGATCGGCCGCGGCCACGTGTTCTTTCTGCACGTCTCGCTGGTGCCGTTCATCGGTCCGTCGGGTGAGCTGAAGACCAAGCCCACACAGCACTCGGTCGCTGCGCTGCGCTCCATCGGTATCCAGCCCGATGCGATCGTGTGCCGGACCGATCGCCCGCTGCCGGCCGGCATCAAGAACAAGATCTCGCTGATGTGCGACGTCGAGCCCGAAGCCGTCGTCACGGCGGCCGACGCGCCGTCGATCTACGACATCCCCAAGGTGCTGCACTCCGAGGGCCTCGATGCCTTCGTCGTCCGGCGGCTCGACCTGCCCTTCCGCGACGTCGACTGGACGCAGTGGGACGCGCTGCTACGCCGCGTGCACGATCCGGCCGACGAAGTCACCATCGCGTTGGTCGGCAAGTACATCGACCTGCCGGACGCCTACCTGTCGGTCGTTGAGGCGCTGCGTGCGGGCGGGTTCGCGCACGACTCCAGGGTGAACCTGCGGTGGGTGCCGTCCGACGAGTGCCAGACCGAATCCGGCGCTGCACACGTCCTCGGCGACGTGGACGGCATCTGCGTTCCGGGCGGGTTCGGCATCCGTGGCATCGAGGGCAAGCTGGGCGCCCTGCGGTACGCCCGGACGCGCAAGATCCCGACACTTGGCCTGTGCTTGGGGCTGCAGTGCATGGTCATCGAGTACGCCCGTGACGTCGCCAACATCGAGGGCGCGAGCTCCTCGGAGTTCGACCCTTCCACGCCGGACCCCGTCATTGCGACGATGGCCGAGCAGCAGGCGTTCGTCGAGGGTGCCGGCGACCTGGGTGGGACCATGCGTCTCGGCCTGTACCCGGCAGCGCTCAAGGCCGGCAGCATCGTCGCCGGCGCATACGGCGTCGACAAGGTCGAGGAACGCCACCGGCATCGCTACGAGGTCAACAACGCCTATCGCGAGCAGTTGGAAGCGGCTGGGCTCGTCTTCAGTGGCACGTCGCCGGACTCATCGCTGGTCGAGTTCGTCGAGCTGCCGCGTGAGGTCCACCCGTACTACGTGGCGACACAGGCTCACCCCGAACTGCGCTCGCGGCCGACCAGGCCGCATCCGCTGTTCTCCGGGCTGATCGGCGCCGCGCTGGTTCGACAGCGCGAGACGCGGTTGCCCGAGGCGTGAGCGACCACCATCCGCGGCTGCCCGGCCGAATCGCCCCGGCTGACCACGCCGACTCGCCGGCGGCATGGCCAGTTGCATCCACGACCCCGCGGTACGAATCGTCCTATTTGAACGTGCGTACCGACGTCATCGTCGATCCCACCGGCGGGCAGCACGAGCGAGTCGTGGTGCAGCCGCGCGGAGCCGTCGCCGTCCTGGCCATCGACGAGGACGCCCGTCTCCTCGTTGTCGAGCAATACCGGCACCCGGTCGGTGCGCGGCTGCTGGAATTGCCCGCCGGGACGCTCGACGTCGAGGGGGAGTCCGCCTTGGCTGCCGCCGAGCGCGAGCTCATCGAGGAGGGCGACGTCGTCGCCGCCACGTGGGAGGAGATGCTCCGACTGACCGCCACGCCGGGGTACTCGACTGAGCGGTGGCGGTTGTTCCGGGCCACCGATCTCTCCCCGGTGCCGCACCATGAGCGCGCTGAGCGCCACGCCGAGGAGGCCGACCTCGAGCAGTGGTGGATGCCGCTCGATGAGGCTGTCCAGGCGATCTTCGACGGGCGGATCAGCAACGCACTGGCGATCGCCGCCATCATGTCCGAAGTGGTTCGGCGTTCCCGATGAGTACGGACGTCGAGCGGTCTGTCCTGGACTATCTCAGCCACCTCGGCGTCGAACGCGGCCTCGCCGCCAATACGCTCACCAGCTACCGGCGGGATTTGCGCAGGTACCTGGAGCACCTGGGCGGCCGCGGCATCGACGCGGTCGACAAGATCGGTGAACCGGATGTCCTGGCCTTTGTCGGCGTGCTGCGCGCCGGCGATGCTGAGCACGCGCCGCTCAGTGCCGCCAGCACCGCTCGCACCGTCGTGGCCGTGCGCGGGTTCCACAAGTTCCTGCTCCGCGAGCGGCTGGTGACCGTCGATGCGTCGGCGGCGGTCAAGCCGCCCCGGCCGCCGTCGCGGCTCCCGAAGGCGCTGCCGCTGTCCGACGTCGAGGCCATCCTCGCGGCGGCGGGGGAGCCGGGCACCACCTTGGCCAAGCGCGACCGGGCCTTGCTGGAGTTCCTCTACGGCACCGGTGCCCGTATCTCTGAGGCTGTGGGTCTCGACATCGACGACTTCGACGCCGACGAGGGTTCGGTCCTGCTCTGCGGCAAGGGCTCCAAGCAGCGCATCGTCCCGGTCGGCAGCCTGGCCATCTCGGCGATCCAGGACTACCTCGCCGTCAGTCGCCCGGTCCTCGTCTCGGCCAAAACTCCAAATGCGGCGATGTTCCTCAATGCCCGCGGCGGCCGGCTCAGCCGGCAGAGTGCCTGGACCGTACTTTCCAAGACGGCGGAACGAGCAGGAGTGAGTGGGAGCATCTCGCCGCACACCCTTCGACACTCTTTCGCGACGCACCTCCTGGACGGAGGAGCAGACGTGCGCGTGGTGCAGGAGTTGCTCGGTCACGCCTCTGTGACGACGACACAGGTCTACACACTCGTCACAGTTGAGAAGCTTCGTGAGATTTATGCGACTGCGCATCCGCGGGCCCGACACTGAGTTGTAGAGTCGTGCGAAATCGTGACCAACCTTTGAGGAAGTACATGACGACGGACCTCGGACCCACTGGCCGTCCGACCCCGGTCCTCCCGGAGCCGACTCGCCGCCGCAAAGGCGCACCCGCAGTCGTCATCTCCATGTGCAACCAGAAAGGTGGCGTCGGAAAGACGACGACCACCATCAACCTGGGTGCATCGCTGGCTGAAATGGGACGCAAGGTTCTGCTCGTCGACTTCGATCCGCAGGGCTCGATGTCGGTCGGGCTGGGCGTCAACGCCCACGAGCTCGACCAGACGATCTACCACGTCCTGATGGACCGCGAGCTGGCTCTCAAGGACATCATCCTCGAGACCACGATCGAGGGCCTCCACCTCGCGCCGGCCAACATCGACCTGTCGGCGGCGGACATGCGCCTTGTCACCGAGGTGGGCCGCGAGCAGGCGTTGAGCCGGGCGCTCTACCCGGTCCTGAAGGACTACGACATCATCCTGATCGACTGCCAGCCGTCTCTCGGGCTGCTGACGGTGAACGCGCTGACCGCCTCGGACGGCGTCATCATCCCGCTGGAGTGCGAATACTTCGCGCTGCGTGGTGTCGCGCTGCTCAAGGAGACGATCGAGAAGGTGCGCGACCGCACGAACCCGCGGCTGCGCATCATCGGGCTACTGGGCACGATGTTCGACGGTCGCACGTTGCACGACCGCGAGGTGCTGCAGACGCTCGTCCAAGGGTGGGATGACCTGGTGTTTCACACCGTCATCCGGCGCACCATCAAGTTCTCCGACGCGACCGTGGCTGGTGAGCCCATCACGGAGTTCGCGTCGACGTCACCGGGTGCGGCGGGCTATCGGCAACTGGCGCGGGAGGTCTTGGTTCGATGCCCCGACGCGTAAACCTGCCACCGGCCGACGAGCTCTTCCGGAAGACGGCGCCGGACGGGCCGTCAGCCGCTGCCAGCGAATCGTTCGAAATGGCAAGCGGGCCCAGCGGTCGAGTACGGCACACCGAGAAGATGACGGTCTACCTGACGTCCGAGGAGCTCCTCGCGTTGGAGCAGGCCCGGCTGAAACTCCGGGCGGAGCTGGGCCGGAGCATTGACCGTGGACGACTGGTGCGCGCGGCTCTCGACTACGCCCTCGGTGAACTCGCCGAGCACGGCACCGACAGCGAAATAGCACGACGGCTGGCGGCGTCGTGACCCTTGCTGATATCGAGGAGTCGCCTTCAGACTTCTCGGTCAGCCTGGACGTATTCGAGGGCCCGTTCGACCTGCTCTTGTCACTGATCTCGAAACACAAGCTCGACATCACCGAAATCGCGCTCTCGACCGTGACCGACGAGTTCATCGGCTACATCAAGGCTCTCGGCGGCGATCTGGAGAAGACGACGCACTTCCTGCTGATTGCGTCCACCTTGCTCGACCTCAAGACGGCCCGGCTGCTGCCCCAAGGCGACGTCGAGGACGAAGAGGACCTGGCGCTGCTGGAGGCTCGTGACCTGTTGTTCGCGCGGCTCATGCAGTACCGGGCGTTCAAGCAGGCGGCTGCGCACTTCGCGGAGCGGTTGGGTACCGAGGCCCGCCGCCATCCGCGCTCGGTGTCGCTCGACCCGCGATTCGCGGACCTGCTTCCCGAGGTCATCGTCTCGATCGGGCTCGAGGAGCTCGCCCGGCTTGCCGGGGCGGCCCTCGAGCCCAAGCCGATCCCGATGGTCTCGCTTTCACATCTCCATGCACCGGCGGTCAGCGTGCGCGAGCAAGCGCACCTCATCGTCGACCGGCTCCGCCGTGAACGCTCGGCCACCTTCCGCGCGCTCGTCTCTGACGCCGACCTGCCGACCACGGTCGCGCGCTTCCTCGCCCTGCTGGAGCTGTTCCGCGAGGGCGTCGTGGCGTTCGAGCAGGCCAGCCCGCTGGGCGATCTGTACCTGCGGTGGACCGGCGACGACCAGACCGATATCGATGTCGGTGCCGAGTTCGACGAGCAGTTCGCCGAGGACGCACCTTCCCAGGAGAACCCGGATGAGTGACCAGCTGCGGCCAGCGCTCGAGGCGGTGCTGATGATCGCCGACCAGCCGCTCGACCACGTGACACTCGCACAGGCCGTCGATCACCCGTCGGCCGACGTCGAGGCGGCGCTCACCGAGCTGGCAGCGGAGTACACCGAGCAGGGACGTGGTTTCGAGCTGCGCAACGTCGGCGGCGGGTGGCGCTACTTCACCCGCGAGGAGTACGCGCCAGTTGTCGAGGCGTTCGTACTCGAGGGGCAGCAGGCGCGCCTGACGCAGGCGGCCTTGGAGACGCTCGCCGTCGTGGCCTACCGGCAGCCGGTCAGCCGCTCGCGCGTCTCCGCCATCCGTGGCGTCAACGTCGACGGGGTGGTTCGGACGCTCTTGACCCGTGGCCTCATCGAGGAAGCCGGCGTGGATGCCTCCAGTGGCGCGGTGCTGTACCGGACGAGCAGCTACTTCCTCGAGCGCATGGGAATGGCCGACCTCTCCGAACTTCCCGAGATCGCCCCGATGCTGCCCGAGATCGAGGATCTTGAACCCACCGATGCCGTCTGACTCGATGGGCCCGGGGAGCGAGGATCAGTCGGGCGTCCGGCTGCAGAAGGTGCTGGCGTCGGCTGGAGTTGGCAGTCGAAGGCGTTGCGAAGAGCTGATCGGCCTCGGCCGGGTATCGGTCAACGGCCAGACCGAACTCCCCATGGGAACGCGAGTCCACCCGGAGCGCGACGTGATCCGGGTCGACGGCGAGAGAATCATGCCGCCGTCTGAGCATGTGTACCTGGTCGCGAACAAGCCTCGTGGCGTGGTCTCTTCGATGGCCGACGAGAAGGGTCGGCCTGATCTCCGGACGCTCGTCAGCGGCCGGCCGGAGCGGCTGTTTCACGTCGGCCGGCTCGATACAGATACCTCCGGCCTGCTCATCCTCACGAACGACGGCGAACTCGCCCACCGGCTGGCACATCCATCCTTCGAGGTCACCAAGACGTACGTCGCCTTGGTGATGGGCTCCGTTGCGGACTCGGTGGGTGCCCGGCTGAAGGCCGGCATCGTGCTCGACGACGGACCAGCTGCCGTCGATCGGTTCCGCGTTCGCGACCGATCCAGCGGTCGGTCGCTGGTCGAACTGGATGTGCATGTCGGCCGCAACCGGATCGTGCGCCGGATGCTCGATCAGGTCGGCCATCCCGTGCTTGAACTGACGCGCACCGCGTTCGGACCGATCCGTCTCGGCGGCCTCAGCGTCGGTGCTCTGCGGGAACTCACGAGTTCAGAGGTCGGGGCGTTGTTCGATACCGTGGAGGCATGAGTCAGCCCCAGACAGTTCAGGTCGTGGGCGCTGGCTTGATCGGGACCTCAATCGCGCTTGGCCTGCGCGAACGTGGCCTTGACGTATTCGTCGACGATGTCGAGCCGGAGCACGTCCGAGTTGCCGTCGATCGCGGTGCGGGAGAGGGCGGACAGGCTCCCCGGCCGGACGTCGTCGTCGTTGCCGTACCGCCGGTCAACGTGCCGGAGGTGGTCGAGCGCGCCCTGTCGGAATGGCCCGAGGCCATAGTGACCGACGTCGCGAGCGTGAAGTCGGACGTGGCCGCATCCGTGTCCGGACGCGCCGGCTCGGACCGCTACGTGGGCTCTCACCCGATGTCTGGACGCGAGCGCTCCGGTCCGGTCGCGGCATCAGCCCGGCTGTTCGAAGGCGCACCATGGGTGCTGGTTCCACTGGCTGAGACCCGCCCCGGAGCCGTCGACGCCGTCCGATGGATCGCGGAGGCACTGGGCGCGGCACCGCGGGTCATGGACGCCCTGACGCACGACCGCGCTGTCGCCCTCGTCTCGCACGTTCCGCAGGTCCTGAGCGCCCTGGCGGCCGCGCGGCTGCAGAACGCACCTGCTGAGCACGTCTCCCTGGCCGGGCCCGGCCTGCGCGACGTGACGCGCATCGCCGGCAGCGACCCGGGTTTGTGGGTCGACATCCTGAGCAGCAACGCGGCCGAAGTGCTGGCCCTTCTCCTCGCCGTGCGAGACGACCTGGGTGCAGTGATCGACGCGCTCGCGCACGAGCCGGGTGCCGTCGCCAAGGTGCTGGAAGCCGGCCGCGAGGGCACGACGGCGATCCCGGGCAAACATGGCGACCAAGCAGTCGAGTGGGCGCCGGTCTACGTCGTCGTCGCCGACCGTCCGCGCGAATTGGAGCGTGTCGTCACCGATGCGGGACAATCCGGTGTCAACATCGAGGACCTGCGCATCCAGCACGAGCTTGGTCGCCCCGCCGGTGTTGTCGAGATCTACGTCCTGCCCGAGCATGCCGACACCCTCGTCACGTCGCTGGTCGCCCGCGGCTGGCCCGCCTATCGCTAGGAGAGCATTTCCTTGAGCACCCCGGTCCCCCCTTTTGTCGTGGCCGTCGACGGCCCGTCCGGTTCTGGCAAGTCCAGCACCGCGCGTGGCGTTGCGCAGCGGCTCGGCTTGGCCTACCTGGACACCGGGGCGATGTACCGCGCGATCACGTGGGCTCTGCTGGAACGTGGGGTCGACCTCACTGACGCCGATGCGGTCGCGAAGGCGGCCGGCGACGTCGTCCTGCACGCCGGGACCGATGCGCTCGCCCCGACGATCGAAGCCGACGGCGTCGACGTCTCGGGCCCGATTCGCGGCGCCGACGTGACGTCGAATGTCAGCCTCGTGGCGGCCGTGCCCGAGGTCCGGGCAATCCTCGTCCAAGCTCAGCGAGAAGCCATTCGGGGCGCCGACACCGGCATTGTCGTCGAGGGCCGCGACATCGGCACCGCTGTCGTACCGGATGCACCGGTCAAGGTTTATCTCGTGGCCGACCCGGCAGCCCGCGCGCGCCGCCGTGCGTCCGAACTCGGGCATGACGATCACGACGCCACCCAGGAGGCGTTAGCCCGACGCGACCATCTGGACTCCTCGCGCACGGCTTCGCCGCTGGCGATGGCGGACGATGCGATCCTGATCGACGGCACCGACCTGACGCTCGGCGAGGTCATCGACACTGTGGTTTCTCTGGTGGAGGAGCGCCGCCGGTGAGCGTGCAAACCCTCCGGCCCGTGGAGCTGCCGGAGAAGATGCTCATACGGCTGCGTCGCTACGCCGCTGTCTGGCTCGACCGTAATTGGTCGATCCGGACGCATGGCGAGTCGAACGTGCCGACCCACGGCCCGGTCATCCTGGCCGCCAATCACATCGGGTGGCTGGATGGGCCGATCCTGTTCCTCAAGGCGGCGCGGCCGGCACATGCCTTGGTCAAGCGCGAGCTGTTTGTCGGCAAGACTGGCCGGTTCCTCACGGCCGCGGCGCAGATCCCGGTGAACCGCGTCGGGTCTGACGTCGGCGCGCTGCGCGCCGCCGCCGAAGCTTTGCTCGCCGGTCAAGTCGTCATCATCTATCCCGAGGGCCATCGCGGCGCCGGCGAGTTCAAGACGGTCAAGCGCGGTGTCGCCTGGCTCGCGCTGGTTTCCGGAGCACCTGTTGTCCCGGTGGCGATCTTCGGCACGCGGCCGGCGGGCAGCCACAAGGACACGCGACCAGAGAAGGGAGCGTCGATCGATATCGTCTACGGCCAGCCGATCACGTTCCCCAAGACCCCGTGGCCGCGCACCACCGATGAGATCGCGTCCACGACCAAGAAGATTGCCAAGCACCTGCGCAAGCACCTGGCTGCCGCCAAGGAGCTGACCGGACGTGAACTTCCCGGGCCTCTCCCGAAGGCGGTTGTCGATGCCTGACATCCCCGTCCTCGCCGTCGTGGGACGACCCAACGTCGGCAAGTCGACGCTGGTCAACCGCATCATCGGCCGCCGCGAGGCGGTCGTCCAGGACGTCCCGGGTGTGACGCGCGACCGGGTCCCCTACGACGCCAACTGGAACGGGCGCGCGTTCACTGTCGTTGACACCGGTGGCTGGGACCCTGACGCCCGGGGCTTGGCCGAGCGCATCGCGGCGCAGGCCGAGGTCGCCGTCCAGGTCGCCGACGCGGTGCTGTTCGTTGTCGATGCAACGATCGGCATCACCGACGCCGACGCCGCCGTCGTACGGATCCTGCGGCGCGCCGGCAAGCCTGTCGTCCTGGCCGCGAACAAGGCCGACGACCAGCGCAGTGAGTTGCTGGCCGCCAGCTTGTGGAACCTCGGGTTGGGAGAGCCGTACCCGGTTTCGGCGTTGCATGGCCGGGGGAGTGGTGACCTGTTGGACGCTGTCCTGGCAGCGCTTCCGGAGACACCCCAGATGGACGACGTCGACCCTGACGGCCCCCGCAGGGTGGCCATCGTCGGCAAGCCGAACGTCGGTAAGTCGAGCCTGCTGAACAAGCTGGCCGGGTCTGAGCGGGTCGTAGTCGACGACGTGTCGGGAACCACGGTCGATCCGGTGGACGAACTCGTCCAGCTGGGCGGAAGCACGTGGTGCTTCATCGACACCGCCGGCATTCGCAAGCGGGTGCGTGAGGCGTCTGGCCACGAGTACTACGCCAGCCTGCGCACGAATGCGGCCATCGAACGGGCCGAGGTGGCGGTCATGATGGTCGATGCCAGCCAGCCGTTGTCGGTACAGGATGCTCGCATCATCACCTCGATCTCTGAGTCGGGGCGGGCACTTGTCATCGCGTTCAACAAATGGGACTTGGTTGACGACGAACGGCGTTACTACCTGGACCGCGAGATCGAGCGAGAGCTCGTCCAGGTGCAGTGGGCGCCACGAATCAACTTCGCCGCGCGGACCGGCTGGCATGTCGATCGTCTCGTGCGAGCACTCGACGCTGCCCTGGAAGGGTGGGAGACGCGCGTGGGCACGGGTGCACTCAACTCGTTCCTCGGCCGGTTGGTCGCCGAGCACCCACACCCGGTGCGCGGCGGCAAGCAGCCCAAGGTGTTGTTCGGAACGCAGGCCTCGACGGCGCCACCCACGTTCGTCCTGTTCACCTCGGGCAAGCTTGAGGACACCTACCTGCGATTCATCGAACGGCGGCTGCGCGAGGAGTTCGGGTTCATCGGATCGCCGATCCACATCCAGCAGCGGGTGCGGGAAAAGCGCAAAAGGTAGGCCTTTAGGGTGGACGCATGAGCAAGCCCGAAGTCGACTTCATTCCTGGCCCGCCGCCGTCTGAGCTGCAGATCACCGATCTCGTCGAGGGCGAGGGTGACGAAGCGGTCCCCGGCGGTGTCGTCGATGTGCACTACGTCGGGGTCGAGTTCGAGACGGGGGAGGAGTTCGACTCGTCGTGGGACCGCGGCCAGTCCGCGCGCTTCCCGCTGCCGCAGCTCATCGGTGCCTGGCAGCAGGGCATCCCGGGCATGAAGATCGGCGGACGCCGCCAGCTCGTGTGCCCGCCCGAACTCGCCTACGGTCCGGCTGGTGGCGGCCACCGGCTGTCGGGCAAGACGCTGATCTTCGTCATCGACCTGCTCGGTGTCGGCTGAGCTATAGCCGATCGCCAACGTAGAGGTAACCGACGAAGGCCACTACGTCGAGCAAGGTGTGCGTGACGAGCAGTGGCCACAGCCGGCCGGTCCGTTGGAACCACCAGGCGAAGATCGCCCCCATGGCGGCATTGCCCAGCGCCTGGCCGAGGCCTTGGTACAGGTGATACGTCCCGCGCAATGCTGCTGACGCGGCGACGGCAGCCCATGGGCTCCAGCGCAGGTCACGCAGCCGGGCGAGCAGATAGCCGACGGCGATGACCTCCTCAACGAGTGCGTTCTCCACCGCACTCAGGAGCAAGACGAGGATCGTCCACCAGTAGACGTGCTCGGGTGCGGGGACGACGTCGGCATTGATGCCCAGCGTCCGGCCGAGGAAGTACGCTCCGAGGCCGGGAATTCCGATGACCAATGCCAGCGCGACGCCCGCCAGCACATCACGCGTCGGACGCCCCCGATGCAGGCCGAGTCGCCGCAGTGGGTTCCCATCGAATGCCAGCAGGTAGATCGCCAGAGCCACCGGCACGAGCGCAAAGCCGATCGACAGCAGCTGCAGCGTCAGGTCCAGCCATTCGCGCTCGCTGCGGTTCGCGTTGAGCGACGCCGTCGCGTCACGCAGAGGCCCGCGGGACAGCGCCGCGGTGAGGCTGACGATGGCGTAGACGGCCGACTGGCCGAGCGACAGCCCGAGGACGATCCAGACCTCAGCGGTGAGCCGACTGCGCTCACGGAGGGGGGTCACAGGTCGTTCGTGTCGAACGTGTTGCAAGAGTCCGCACGGCCGCTCTTGTAGCCGGCGATGAACCAGTGCTGGCGCGACTCCGACGATCCGTGCGTCCACGCGTCAGGGTTCACCTGTCCCTGTGTCGCTTCCTGGATGTGATCGTCGCCGACGGCCGCGGCAGCCGAAAGTGCGGACTGGATGTCGTCGTCGGTCAGCGCCTTCAGGAATGGCGTGCCCGTGTCGGAGATGGTTCGCGAGGCGTGGTGTGCCCAGACGCCGGCAAAGCAGTCGGCCATCAGCTCGGTGCGTACGCCGCCGCTTTGCGGACCGGTGCGGCCGTCCTGGGCTTGACCGAGGATGCCGAGGATGTTCTGGATGTGGTGGCCGTACTCGTGGGCGACGACGTACTCCTGCGCCAGTGCTCCGTTGTCGGCGCCGAACCGGCTCGTCAGCTCATCGAAGAAGCTTGCGTCGATGTAGACCCGCTCGTCCGATGGGCAGTAGAACGGGCCGGTCGCGTTCGAGGCGGTGCCGCAGGCGGACTGCGTCGCGCCGGAGTAGATGACCGTCTTGGCAACCCGGTACTGGCGGCGCTGCTCGGCTGGTAGCGCTTCGTTCCAATACGCCTGGACGCTGTTGACGGTGCCGATGATGCGGCAGGTGGCGTCACGGTTGGCGTCGGCGCCGGTCTTGCACTGGTCGAACGACTCGGAGGATTCCCGGCCGCCGGTGGTGACGTTGCCCGGGTCGAGTGGGTTGGTTCCCGACGGGATGACGCCGCTGAGGTCAACGCCGAAGAACGCGCCCAACAGGATGATGATCAGGGTTCCGATGCCACCGCCGATGACGACGCCGCCCCGACCGCCGCCACCTCCCGTCACCTGACTGGTGTCGAGCCCGGCGCCTTCTTCGAAGCTCATGCGGGGGAGTCTACGCAATAGGCTCGGCCCCGTGACTTCTCTGCAGTTGCCCGTCTCGGAGGCTGACGAGACGCGTCGCCGCGGCCTGCGCCGGATGCGCACTTTGGCCACTGGCCTGCTGGTATTCGCCGCGATCGTGTACATCGCGACCCGTGGTGCCGAGGGTTTCCTGGGCTATGTGAACGCCGGTGCCGAGGCGTCCATGGTGGGCGCCATCGCCGACTGGTTCGCCGTGACAGCGCTGTTCAAGCACCCGCTCGGGCTGCCGATTCCGCACACCGCGATCATCCCCAAGCGCAAGGAGTCTCTCGGCGCCAGCTTGCAGGACTTCGTGGCGGAGAACTTCCTCAACGAGGAGGTCGTGCGCGAACGGGTGGCGACCGCGCAGGTGTCCGCCCAGGTCGGTGCATGGTTGGGGGAGCCCGGTAACGCCGGGAAGGTCATCGATGTCGGGTCGAAGGCGCTGGCCGACGGTCTCGCTCGCGTGAAGCGCGATGACGTCGCTGCGGTCATGCGAGACGCGATCATCCCGAAGCTGCTCGACGAACCGTTGGCGCCGGCGGCGGGGCAGCTGCTGGCCGAGATCGTTGCTGACCGTGCGCACGTCGGCGCCGTCGACCTGATGCTCACCGAGCTGCACCTGTGGTTGGACCGGAACGCCGATGACGTGCAGGCGCTGGTGGGCCAGCGCGCGCCGTGGTGGTCGCCGGTGTGGCTGGACGAGAAGGTTGCCCTGTGGGTGCACGGTGAGCTGCTGCAGTGGGTCTCCGAGATCCGTGACTCGCCGCGTCACCTGGCTCGACGGGCGCTTGACGATTGGCTCGCGCAGCTTGCGGACAATTTGCAGAACAATGCTGTGACCCAGCAGCGGGCGGAGCACCTGAAGCAGCGCGTACTCGCGCAGGAGAAGGTCATCGACACCTCCATCGCGCTGTGGGACGCCCTGCGCCGCGCGCTCATCGCGTCATTGGAGGACGACCAAGGGCTGCTGCGCGAACGCGCCATCCAGGAGGTCCACGGGATTGGCCGCCAGCTCGTCGACGACGACAACCTGGCCGCACGGATGGATGACCTGCTGGCCGATGGCGCGGCATACGTCGTGAACAACTACGGATCTCAGATCGCGACCGTCATCTCGGCCACCGTCAACCGCTGGGACGGCGAGGAGACGGCACAGCGGATCGAGCTTCATGTCGGCCGCGATCTCCAGTTCATCAGGATCAACGGCACCGTTGTCGGCGGCTTGACCGGCGTCGCCATCCACGCATTCTCGCAATTCGTTTAGGCCCACAAGTGTGGAAAACCTGTGCACGAACCGGGCTCTTCTGTGGGCGACTAGGGCACTTCTGTGGACAGTCCGAAAAATACTTCCGAATTGCCGAAGAAACTTCGGAAAACCCCTTGTGCCGCCCTTGCGCGGGGCATAGAACTTACTCACGCACTCCTTCGGGAGAGCGGGAACGGATCCCCGATTCGAGTCCAGTCAGAGCTTCGGTTCTGACACCAGCCGGTGAAGCGGCGGGGGACGAAGGAGAAGGATCCGGGATGAGGGAAACCTTCACGAGTCCTTCAAAGCGGGGCCCCGGGAACTCATACTTCCCGGGGCCTCACCCATTGTCTGGCGATGCCTCATTCAGCCTGCAGGTGCGGGCGGCGGCCGTGGATCGGTTTGCTAGAGTTCATGGCTGGCCCGAAGGGCCCCAGAAGTACCCACTGTCCGGGTGGCGGAATAGGTAGACGCGCTAGCTTGAGGTGCTAGTGCCCGGTTACGGGCATGGGGGTTCAAGTCCCCCCTCGGACACGTAGAAAGTCGCTGTAATGCCAGCGAAAAGCACGAGAGCCCCGACCTTCAAAGGCTGGGGCTCCCGTTACTCCCTCGCTCTAGGGCATACCGAAGGGCATACCTGTCGCCCGATTGGGTCGGAATCGACCCTTTCAGGCAGTCCTCAAGCGCTGCCCGATCATGCTCGCAGTCGCGTCGATATCGGCTTCCTTCGCAAAGAGGTACACCGACAGATGAACCTGCAACGTGTGGCCCAGCCATTGGGCCAACGCCGCCCCGCTGGTCACGACGACGGGGGCACGCCCCACGCGGCACCGATCTGGCACGCCTAGGAGTAGCGGTGGGTCGCTCAGAGCGCTGAGATGCGCACCCAGTCGATGTACAGGTGCATCGTGTCGAAGGCGTAGTCCATGCCGGGCCAGGGGGCGGGCCAGTTGCCCACCCAGAGTGGCGCCTTGTACGAGCTCACGTGCTTGACCGTGGAGGTCTGCAGCACGCCATCGACGTACCAGTCGATCCTGTGCTGGCCCTGACGGGTATTCCAGTCCCAGCGGAAGACGTGGAAGTTCCCGTCGAACGGATCGACGGTCTTCGACAGCCAGTTGATGCTGGTCTGGGTTCCGTCCAAGTCGCTGGGGCTCCAGCTGTTGAAGCTGAGCGTCTTTCGCCACGTGGCCCAATCGGGCGGCGGCTTCATGTGCGCTGGCATCTCGATATCGATTTCGGTGTGCGGCACCTCCCCAATATCGAATTCGGTGCCGTCGTGGTAGTTCCAGATGCACGAGCATCCGTGCGGCCCGGGCAGCGGCTTCATGCGGACTTCGTAGCGGCCCGCACCATAGGGCTGTGCCGTGATCAGCAGGCCGCCTTGCCGATGGGGCCCGGCGTGCAGGTCACCGTAGATGCTGGTGTCGACCACCGTGAGCCGGGTGCCGTTGTCGTCGTGGGTGC
>DATLCL010000131.1:0-2652 GCA_035526415.1 Aeromicrobium sp. | reverse complement strand
CGCGCGGTCGCAGGGCGCGCGCGTCGGCGATGGGATCGAAACCCAGGACGCGAACCTCGCCGGACTGAGGATGTCGAAAGCCCTCACAGGTCTCGATCGTGGTGGTCTTGCCAGCCCCATTGGGCCCCAGAATCGCAGTGACGGTGCCCGCTTCGACGGTCAATGTTAACGCGTCGACCGCCGTGACCTCGCCGTATCGCATCACGAGGTCGCGAATCTCGACGGCGGGCAAGCTCACCTACTCAGTCTAGGGAGACTGCCCGCCGTCAAGAGCACCCTGCCCGGGTCACCAGTAGTGCGGACGGCCTCCAACCGCGTGGCCCATGGCCCCGGCAATCCACAGCACAAGGCCGATGACGAGCAGGATTCCGCCGATGGTGTACAGAATGCTGATGCCGAGGAAATACCCGAGCAGCAGCAAGATCACTCCCGTGACGATCATGAGGATCTCTCCTTTCGAGGCCCCGACACGCGCCGGGGGGTCGATAGAGATGTACCCAGATGTCGGCGGGGCATGAGAGCCTGCTGCGGTGGATCTACCGGTGATGCCGCCCGTCCAGCCGATGCTCGCGAAGTCGGTGGCGGGCGTCCCGAGTGCTGATTCGGTCGACGGCGGTCTGGTCTACGAGCCGAAGTGGGACGGATTCCGGGCCATCGTGTTCCGTGACGGGGACGAGGTCGAGATCGGCTCGCGTTCGACCAAGCCGCTCACGCGGTACTTCCCGGAAGTGGTCGAGGCGGTGCTGGCCCAGCTACCGGACCGGTGCGTCGTCGACGGCGAGATCGTCGTTCCGGTCGACGGCCATCTTGAGTTCGACCTGCTGACCCAGCGCATCCATCCGGCCGAATCGCGCGTGCGCAAGCTCGCTGAGGAGACGCCGGCGCACCTCATCGTCTTCGACCTGCTGGCCCTGGGTGACGAGTCATTCATCGATCTCCCGCTGTCCGAGCGGCGGCCTGCGCTGGAGCGGGCGCTGACGGACGTAGCCTCGCCCGTGCATCTGTCGCGGGTCACGACGGATGCCGCCGAAGCTGAGGACTGGTTCAACGTCTTCGAAGGTGCCGGGCTCGACGGCATCGTCGCCAAACGCCTCGCGTCGCCCTACGCCCCGAACGGCCGCACCATGCTCAAGGTCAAACACGCACGCACGGCCGATGTCGTCGTCGCCGGCTACCGCCTGCACAAGAACTCCACGGCCGAGCGTCCGCTGCTCGGCTCGATGCTGCTCGGGCTCTACGCCGACGATGGCCGTCTGCAGCACGTCGGCGTCTGTGCGTCGTTCCCGGAAGCGCGTCGTGCCGCACTGGTGGAGGAACTCGCGCCATTGGTCACCGACTTTGCCGATCATCCGTGGGGGGAGTGGCAGGACGAGGCAGCCCAGCTGTCGGGAAGGCTGCCCGGCGGGCAGAGCCGCTGGACCGGCACCAAGGACTTGTCCTTCATCCCCCTGCGTCCGGAGCGGGTCGCCGAAGTCGGCTACGAGCACATGGAGGGGCGCGGCGACAGCGCACGATTCCGGCACACGGCTCAGTTCAAACGCTGGCGTGACGATCGCGAGCCGGAGTCGTGCGGCTATGCGCAGCTCGAGGAAGTGGCCCGGTATGACCTCGAGGACGTGCTGACCTGAGCGTGGAGTTCCTTACTTTTGCTTTGTCGCTTCGGCTACTCCAGCGGTTACGAGCACGCCCACAAGTGAGCCGACGGTCGCGATGGCAATACGAATTTGATTCCTCATCACACACTCCTAGTTTCGAAAGTTTGTGAATCGTAGACCCGTCGTGTCGAAAGCGTCCGCGTTTCCGTCCTGGTCCCAGTGCTCGGCGACCTTCTTGCTGGGTTGGACGCGCGGCGGCTCGCCCGGCATCTCGGAGTGCCTATCGCGAAAGCGCTGTGCAGAGGTCCGGAATCCCAGCGATTTCAGCAGACGTATATGAGCGCTATGCTCGAAGTTGTCGGGCGAGTTTTCGCCCGGCCTTGCGGAAGCCGGCGCAGAAAGGTTCCCGGCGGTGGCTCAGCGTCTTGTCGCCGACACTGGTGGGTCGTCGCTCAGAGCGCTGAGATGCGCACCCAGTCGATGTACAGGTGCATCGTGTCGAAGGCGTAGTCCATGCCGGGCCAGGGGGCGGGCCAGTTGCCCACCCAGAGTTGCGCCTTGTGTGAGCCCACGTGCTCGACCGTGGAGGTCTGCAGCACGCCATCGACGTACCAGTCGATCCTGCGCTGGCCTTGGTGGGTATTCCAGTCCCAGCGGAAGACGTGGAACTTCCCGTCGAACGGATCGACGGTCTTCGATAGCCAGTTGATGGCGGTTTCGGTCCCGTCCAAGTCGCTGGGGCTCCAGCTGTTGAAGCTGAGCGTCTTTCGCCACGTGGCCCAATCGGGCGGCTGATTCATGTGCGCTGGCATCTCGATATCGATTTCGGTGTGCGGCACCTCCCTCCCATTATCGGTTTCGGTGCCGTCGTGGTAGTTCCAGACGCACGAGCATCCATGGGGCCCGGGCAGGGGCCTCATGCGGACTTCGTAGCGGCCCGCACCATAGGGCTGTGCCGTGATCAGCAGGCCGCCTTGCCGATGGGGCCCGGCGTGCAGGTCACCGTAGATGCTGGTGTCGACCACCGTGAGCCGGGTGCCGTTGTCGTCGTGGGTGC
>DATLCL010000090.1:0-4400 GCA_035526415.1 Aeromicrobium sp. | reverse complement strand
CGGTACCGACATCATCGCCACGGCGGGCAACAGTGTGGGGCCGTTGGAGGTCGGTGCGGAGTACGCCACGATGTTCCCGTGCTGGTTCAAGGGCCAGGAGGCGTTGATCACCACCGTCGTCGACGAGGTGTTCGGCAATGGCACCCTGCACATCAACCTCCCCATAGCCCACCCGCAGCCGACGAGGTACGGCAAGCCGAGCGACCCGCAGCCGGAGCATCCGATCATCCCGAAGGAAGCCGCGCTCGAGTCACTCGACTTCGCTCAACCTGAGGTCCACGGCTACACGCCGAACCCGGCCGACCCGGACAATCCCTTCCCTGCCGGCCTCGGCACCGTCTGTGACGAGCTCTATGCGGCGGCGAACGGCAACCCGCGTGCCCCAGACGAGCCATTCCCGTACCAGGCCCAGTTCTGGAAGACGTTTGGCGTCAGGAACTCGCACAACGGCAAGATCGGCGCGGATGCTGACTACAACCGCACACGGCTGTCGTCGAGCCCGGCGGGGTTCGATTCGCCGGCGCAGAGGGATGTGCTGAACCGTGTGGCGGCAGGGCTGACGGGCGTGAAGGCGGATGAGGTGCCTGACGTCGCTTCGCTCCTGATCAGCCCGGTGGTGCGAGGCGCGGCCTGGCAGGTGGCCCAGACCAGTCGCTGAAGCTCGTCCGGCGGGCTGGCGGCTTTGGTGCATGATCGCGGTCGAGCCGGTGCATGGGCGTAGCCTCGGCGCAAACCTCGAACGGAACGGTCATACCGATGAATCCCTTGAAACAAGCCGCTGCCACTCTCCTCGGCAAGCCCATCGAAGTGGTCAGCGACATCGTCAACCGGCCCGGCGCGAACCCGACGCCTCACGCCCTCGGTCGCGCGATGGGCCGCCGGCGTTCTCTCGCCGACGCAGTCAAGGGCCGGACTGTCCTCATCACCGGCGGATCGTCCGGCATCGGCGCAGCGGCGGCCCTCCAAATCGGCGCTGTGGGCGGCACCGTCATCCTGGTCGCGCGCGGGGAGGAGAACTTGAACGCAACGGCCGCCGAGGTGCGCAAGGCCGGCGGCACGGCCCACGTTCACGCGTGCGACCTGTCGGATCTCGAGGCAATCGACCAGTTGGTGGCCGACGTAATCGAGCAACACGGACGCGTCGACATTCTGGTGAACAACGCCGGACGGTCCATCCGCCGCTCCCTTGCGCTTTCCTACGACCGCTTCCATGACTATCAGCGCACGATGCAGCTGAACTACTTCGCGCCCGTGCGGTTGATGCTCGGGCTGCTGCCCGGAATGCGGGAACGCAAGTACGGGCACGTCATCAACATTTCCTCGGCCGGGGTCCAGACCCGAGTGCCGCGATTCGGCGCCTATATCGCGTCCAAGGCGGCTCTCGACACCCTGTCCGACGCCTGGCAGGCCGAGACGAACGACGAGAACGTCCATTTCACGACGATCTTCATGCCGTTGGTGCGCACCCCGATGATCGCGCCGACCAAGCTGTACGACCGATTCCCGGCCCTCACACCCGAACAGGCCGGCAAGGTCGTCTGCGACGCCATCGTCGGCCGACCTCGCCGCGTCAGTCCGCCAATGGGACGCTTCGCTTCGTTCGCCGACTCGATCAGCCCGGAGATCATGGACGGCGTCCGCAACCGCGGCTTCAAGATGTTCCCCGACTCCAAGGCCGCGGTCGGCAAGCCCGCGGACGACGCGACCGCTGAGCCGCTCTCGGCCACCGACAAGGCATTCGTCGAGGCGACCCGAGGCGTGCACTGGTGAGCGCGCGGCTGACGGCGGCGCCGATGATCGTGGTCGAGGCGCTCGGGCGCTCCGTCCTCGAAGCGAAGGCGTTCGCCGCCCTCGTCCGGGCCGGCATGATCGGCCTCGAGTCGCCGCGGCGGCTCGTTGCGGAACTCCGCGCGCTGCACGACTTCGGGGCGTTCGGGTCGGCGGTCCGGATCGCCGCGCTCAAGTACGGGGATCACCCGGCGATCGCCGACGACCGGGGCGAGATCACGTTCGGCGAGCTCGAGGACAACGTGAACCGGCTCGCGAACGCCCTGCGAGCCCGTGGCCTCGAGCCGGGCTCGACGGTCGGCGTCCTGTGCCGCAATCACCGTCAGCCGCTCGTGACAGCGTTCGCCGCATCGCGGGTCGGTCTCAACGTGGTGTGGCTGAACACCTCGTTCTCTCGTCCGCAGGCCGAGGAGGTCGCTCGTCGCGAGGGTGTCGACCTGCTGGTCCACGACGCCGAACTCGGCGAGGTCGTCGCGGGCATCGCCCCGCCGCACGGGCGGATCTCCTGCGCCATCGACGATCCCGACCATGACGAGCTCGATGCCCTCATCGCTACCAGCGAGCCGGACCTGCCCGCGCCACCGGACCGGCCGGGGCGCATCGTGCTGCTCACCAGCGGGACGACCGGCACGCCCAAGGGAGCGCCACGCGCCGAACCGCGTGGCTTCATCCTGCCGGCCGCGCTTCTGGAGCGGATGCCGATGCGGCCCGGCGAAGCGACGGTGATCGGGCCGCCGCTGTTCCATGGCACCGGGCTCGTTCTGGCGCTCCTCTCGATAGGCCTCGGTTCCACCCTGGTGTTGCGGCGCAGGTTCGATCCAGCCGAGTTTCTCGATGACATCGAACGCCACCAGGCGACAGCTGTCTGTGTCGTACCGGTGATGCTCCAGCGGGTGCTGGCGCTCGATGAGGACGAGGTACGAAAGCGCGAGCTTTCCTCGCTGCGCGTTGCCTTCTGTGCCGGCTCGCAGTTGCCCGCGGAGGTCGCCCTGCGGACCATGGATCTGCTCGGTGACGTGATCTACAACCTTTACGGTTCGACTGAGGTGTCGGTCGCGACCTTGGCGACACCTGCCGATCTCCGCGACGCGCCGACCACCGTCGGCCGTCCAACGCTCGGGTCGCGGGTACGGCTGTTCGACGACGAGGGTCGGCCGGCGCCGCGGGGCGGCGCTGGCCGGATCTTTGTGGGCACGACCAGCCCGTTTGAGGGGTACACCGGTGGCGGCGGTAAGGACGTCATCGACGGCCTGCTGAGCACCGGCGACGTCGGTCATTTCGACGCCAAAGGGCGGCTCTACATCGATGGCCGCGACGACGACATGATCATCTCCGGCGGTGAAAACATCTTCCCGGCCGAGATCGAAGGCTGTCTCCTGACGCATCCGTCCGTTTCAGATGCGGCGGTGGTCGGAGTGGACGACGCCGAGTTCGGCCAGCGCCTCCGCGCCTTCGTCGTCGCCTCCGACGTGACCGCCGACCTGCTCAAGGCACACGTGCGGGACAACCTGGCGCGCTACAAGGTGCCGCGCGACGTGCTCTTCGTCAGCGAGATCCCGCGCAATGCCACGGGCAAGATCCTCAAGCGGGAGCTTGCGGCGCGGCAGAGTTGAGATCTCGTCCGTCCTGGCTCAAGAACCACCGGACACCCGCACGGATCGCATCCTCGATGGGTGCAGGCTGCCAGCCGAGTTCCCGGGTGGCCTTGCTGTGGTCGAGCGCCGTCTGGACGTACAGCAAGCGCACGCTCGTAGGCGTGACGACCGAGTCTCTGCCCATCGCACGCGAGACCATCCCGCCCACGGCACCGATGACTCGCATCGCCGGGCGCGGGATCCCGATTCGTGGTGGCGTGGCACCGCCCTCGTCGGCCGCGATGTCGAAGATGCCCTTGGTGGGCAGGCATCGCTCAGAGATGATGTACCGCTCGCCCGGCCGACCATGCTCCTCCGCGAGGAGGAAGGCGCTGGCCGCGTCCTCGATGCCCACCACCTCCATCGAAGCGCCCTTCGCGTAAGCCGGCATCTTGCCTCGAGCTGCGGCACGGGCCAGCTTGCCGTGCGGCGTGGGGCCGTGATCTCGTGGCCCGAAGGTCGTCCCGACATTGAGCACCACGGCGGGCAGGCCCTGCTCACGGTGGTACTGCAGGACCAGTTCCTCCGCCTTGATCCGACTGTCGACGTAAGCGCCACCGAGGCGCCGCCAGTTGTGCGGCGTCGTTTCGTCCGCCAAGCCGGACTCGGCGACGGCGATCGTGCCGACCGTGCTGCAGAAAACGAATCTCGGCACGCCGACCTCGACAGCGGCGTCCAACACGTTGCGTAGGGCCTCGACGTTGGTCGCGTAGAGCGGGGCCGGATCGCGGAGCCACGCTCGGGCGTCAACGATGCAGTAGAAGACCGCGTCGACGTCCTTCATCGCTGTGCGCAGCGCGTCTGCATCGGCGAGGTCGCCGTAATGGTGTTCGACGTCGAGGTCGTCGAAGGCAACCTTCGAACTGGACTCCCGGACCCACACCCGGACTCGGTCGCCACGCCCCACGAGTTGACGGGTCACATGCGAGCCGAGGAAGCCGCTGGCTCCCATCACGAGTTTCGTACCGCTCATGCGTG
>DATLCL010000104.1:0-5534 GCA_035526415.1 Aeromicrobium sp. | reverse complement strand
GCCTCGGCCAGGTCCTGCATACGCAGACCCGGCCGCCGCACACGGGACAATGAGAGGAGGACGTCATACCAGCTCAGAGACAGACGCCGCTCCATCTGCATCTCCTGTTCAAGGCGTTGCAGCACTGTGGCGTGGGCACGCAGCAGAGCTGCCCATGCGAGGACACCCGGGTCTTCCACGACTGGAGCGTAGCCCGGAATAAATGCGTGCACACGCACCTTGTTACCGACGGCACGACTCATCAGACAGAAGGAGGAACGACATGGACACCGGGATGTTGCTTTTGCGGGCCACCATCGGGTTGCTGCTCATGGGACACGGAGCCCAGCATGCGCTCGGGTGGTTCGGTGGATACGGAGCCGATGGGACGGGAACGTGGCTGGAAGGGTTCGGCTTCCGTCACGGAAAACGATTGGCGCAGCTTCTCGGAGGAGGCGAGATCGTAGTCGGAGCGCTATTTGGCGTCGGCTTCCTCGTCCCTCTAGCCGCTGCCGGCATTATCGCCATCGCCCTCGCCGCGGCTATGACCGACCACGCGGGAAAGGGCTTGTGGATCTGGAAGAACGGATACGAGTACGTCCTCACCCTTGGAGTGGTGGCCATGGCCGTCACCTTCGCCGGCCCAGGCGCAGTGTCCGTGGACGGACTGCTTGAGCTGACCCTGTGGGGGACGGGATGGGGTCTCGCCGCCACCGCAGCTGGCCTTCTGGCCGGTACCGGGATCCTGGCCTCGCGCCGGCCGGCTCGGGACGCTCACCCTTCGCAAGCCGGGGTCCCCGGCGTTTCGGTCTGAGTCAGCTCCCGTCTCTGACGCCCCTCTAGCCGCCTTCGAACGCGCCTTTCATCGAATGTCATGGGGCCGGCAAGGGCCGGAACTGCCAGTGTCCCCGCCTGGGGAGCGCTCAGCTCCCTTCAGGAATTAGCAGCGTCTTGCCGACAGTGACCCGGCGCTCGATCGCTCGGTGCGCAGCCGCTGCGTCGCTGAGCGTGAAGCGCTGACCAATGAGCGGCCGCACCGTACGGTCGGCTGCGAGTCTCAGGACTTCGCTCGCCAAGCCTGTCGCCTCGTCCGGCGTCGCGAGCTGCTTTCCACCGCCGAATCCGACGACGGTGAGGGCGCGGTTGAGGACCTCATCGAGCGGTGCGGCGGTGACCGAACCACTGGCGAACCCGAATATTGCGAAGCGGCCTCTCGGCGCCAGCAGCTCGAACGCTGAACGTCCGACGTTGCCTCCGACGCCGTCGAGGACGACATCTACCTCACCGACGGCGGCCCTGACGATGTCGGGCCACGACTCATCGTCGGCATTCACCGCCATCTCTGCGCCGAGCTGTCGCACCAGTTGCGTCTTCCGTTCGCCGGACGCCACTCCGACGACGAGGGCACCTTGTGCCGAGGCAAGCTGGACGGCGACGGACCCAACCCCACCCGCCGCCGCCAGCACGAGGACGCGGTCGCCCTGCGTGATCCTGACGCGCCGGGCCAGCGCAAGCGCCGTCCGGCCTTGCACGAACAAGGCGACAGCGTGCTCGACGTCCAATCCTTCCGGCACGAGCACCGTTCCCGCAGCTGGGACCGGCGCGAGCTCTGCATAGCCGCCGAGTCCCCCCGTACCGGCCACGACGATCGAGCCCACCTTCGGCGCATCCACACCCGGGCCGGTCGCCACGACCGCTCCGCCGACCTCCGACCCGAGCACGGCGGGCAAGGCGATGCTCCGGCCGCCCGGTGCGCGGCCCGCTCGAGTCAGGACATCGGCGAAGTTGACGCCGGATGCACCGACCTTGACGACGACTTCGCCCTGCTTGGCCGTGGCGTCAGGAAGCATCGCCGCCTCCAGCACCTCCGGGGGCCCGAACCGCCGAATCTCCACACCACGCATCGCCCACTCCCATGGTCGAACAGCTGTCGGGCTACGGATGCTATCCGGAACGAAACGCTCCGCTACATTGGCCAGGTGCGTGATCGCCGCCGCCGCGTCGACGCTGAGCGCAACGACGAGCGTCTCGTCGATGCCACCCGCATGGCGATTGCTGAGCTGGGTACCGCAGTCTCAGTCGACGCCATCGCAGCGCGAGCCGGCGTCGGGGTAGGAACGGTCTACCGGCGTTACGCCAGCAAGGAGGCGCTGCTACACCGTGTCTGCCTCGACGCGGTCGAGGTCGTCCGGCGTGAGGCGGACGGGGCGCAAGGCGCTTTCCCCGACGACCCGTGGTCTGCCGTGGAGCGGTTCGTTCGCCGATGCGTGGATCAGCGCACTGGCGCCCTCGCCTCGGTCGCCGGGGCCTTCGTCCCCGCCGACGAGCTCATCGAAGCGGCTGACCTCGCCCATCGCCGCGTCGCCGCGCTGATCAGTGGGGCGCAGCGCGATGGCGCCGTCCGGACCGATGTGGGGGTCGTCGACATCCTGCGACTCATCGCCGTACACAGCCGCGGCATGGATCCACATGGCGGGTCCGACCGCGCCCTGGCGATTTCCCTCGACGGTCTACGTGTACAGGGCTTGCCTCCGCTTCCTGGTTCGCCGCCCGTGTGGCGCGACGAACGGGCCCGGTGGAGTAGCAGCGAGCCATCGTGATCCGGCGGTTCTGCGCTCCCCCTCGCTGAGGCCTCGGCGGCGGCGTCGCCGGTAGCTGTCACAGCTCGGGCGGCTGCCTTGTCTTTAGGGATGGAGGTCCGAACCACGCAGGAGGTTGATGATGCGAGTGTTCTTGGCAGGAGCAACGGGGGCGATCGGCAGGCAGCTTGTTCCACGTCTGGTTGCGGCGGGTCACGAGGTTCACGGCATGACGCGCAGCGAAGAGAAGAAGGCGATACTCGAAGACCTGGGAGCGGTGCCGGTCGTTGCCGACGCATTGGACCCCGACCAGGTGGCTCAGGCCGTAGCTATGTCCCGTCCCGAGATCATCGTCCACGAGCTCACTGCGATCGAAGGGATGGACCCACGTCATTTTGACCGTGACTTCGCGCTGACGAGCCGTCTGCGAACAGAGGGCACTGACCACCTCCTCTGGGCCGCACGGGCGGTCGGTGTCCGGCGATTCGTCGCCCAGAGCCACATCCTCACCTACGCCCGCACCGACGGACCCGTGAAGTCGGAGGTCGACCCGGTCGACAGGGCGCCGGCCCGGGAGATGCGCGCCGCCGCAGCAGCCATCCGCCACCTCGAAGAAGCCGTTCTCGGTGCGACGTGGACCGAGGGCATTGTGCTGCGTTACGGTCACTTTTACGGCCCCGGCACCTCGTTGGCGCCGGACGGCGAGTTGCCTGAGATGATCCGCAAGCGGAAGTTCCCCCTCGTCCAGCCCGGCAGCGGCGTGTGGTCCTTCATCCACGTCGCCGACGCCGCCGATGCCACAGTGGCGGCGGTGGAGCATGGCAGCCGAGGCATCTACAACGTCGTCGACGACGATCCTGCGACCGTCGCCCAATGGCTGCCTGCGCTGGCCCAGGAGCTGGATGCGAAGGAGCCGCTGCGCGTCCCGCGATGGGTGGGCCGGCTGTTCGCCGGTGAGGCCGGCGTGGCGATGATGAACGAGTTTCGTGGTGCGTCGAATGCCAAGGCCAAGCGCGAGCTGGGATGGCAGCCTGCGCACCCGACCTGGCGTGACGGGTTCGCAGCATGAGTGACCCCGATGCCCTGCTTGACGAGCTGCGGCCGGTGGCGTTCGCGATCGCCTACCGGATGCTCGGAAGCGTCTCCGAAGCCGAGGATGTTGTGCAGGAGGCCCTGCTGCGCGTCCATCAGGCGCTGGACGCCGGCGAGACGATCGCATCGCCGCGGGCCTTCGTCGCCACGGTGACGACCCGCCTGGCCATCAACGAGTCAAAGTCAGCGCGGGCGCGGCGAGAGCGGTACGTCGGAGAGTGGCTGCCCGAGCCGATCATCACCCACGGCCGGGACGATCCCGCACGGCACGCAGAGATGTTTGATTCGCTCTCTCTCGCCATGCTCGTGCTACTGGAGAGCCTCTCTCCTGAGCAGCGCGCGGTGCTGCTGTTGCACGACGTGTTCGGCTACCCGTACCCGGAAATCGCTCCCATCGTCGGCAAGAGCGAGCCCAACGTCCGCCAACTCGCCTCGCGCGCCAGACGCCATGTCGAGGAGCGCCGACCGCGCTTCCAGACGACGCGAGAGCAACGTGACGAGTTGGCTCAGCGGTTTTTCGCCGCTGCGGAGCGAGGGGATCTCGGCGGCCTCGAGTCGATGCTCGCCCACGACGTCGAACTCACCGGCGACGGCGGCGGCAAGGTGCCGGCACTGGCGCGGACGATGCGCGGCCGCAGCCGTGTTGCGCGCTCGATCCTCACCTGGATGCAGTTGGCGGCCCGTGCACCGGGAGTCTCGGTGCGGCTGGTCGAAGTGAACGGTGGAGCGGGAGCGCTCATCGTCGGCCCTGACGAGGGGCTCGTGGGCGTCGTCGGGCTTGAAATCGCCGACGGCGTGGTCAAGAGCATCAGCTCAATCGTCAACCCCGACAAGCTGAAGCACCTCGGACCCGTCGGGGACTTCCAAGCGGTGCTGAGGTCCGCAACCTGAAAGCGCCGCTGCATAGCGACGTATGACCGCTCCGTCGGCCGGGAGTACGTACTCCCGGCCGACTCGCGCATGGAATCTAGACCTCGCCTCGCCAGGCTCCAGTTTCGCTGTTGCGTGACTCGATGAATTCCTTGAAGCGCTTGAGGTCACCCTCTGCCTGCTTGGAGACGAAACCCAGCTTGTCACCGATGGTCTCCACGATGCCTTGAGGCTCCACGTCGAGCTCGAGCGTCACACGAGTACCGGCGCCCTCGGGCTGGAAGGTGACCGTGCCCGCGTTGGGTGTGCCGTCCAGGCTTGTCCACGAGATCCTCTGGTCCGGGTCCTGGTCGACGATTTCGGCGTCCCACTCCCGGCGGGTGCCAGCGATCTCAGCGACCCAATGCAGCCGCTTGTCGTCGAGCTGCGTGACACTCTCGACGCCCTCCATGAACTGGGGGAAATCTTCGAACTGGGTCCACTGGTTATAGACAATCGTGACGGGACGGTTAACAACAACCGACTTCTCGTGATCGGACACGCGACTCCTAGGGCCATAATAGGGACAAGGCCACGACAGCCACTCAAGACGGGCTCGAGTCGCGCTCGCCGGATGCGCCGTCCACGACGGCCCGCATCGCCCCTAGGGCTACCCAGGACTGGCCGTCTCTAACAATCGGGAGCTGAGGGACGCCGACGCCGACGTACAGGGGCATCAGGTCTTCGACGTCGGCGTGATTGTCGCCCAGCACAGCGAAGCGGTGCCCACGCCCACGCGCACTCCATCTCCTCGCCGCGCCTCGGTCCCCGTCGGGGCCCGCCATATCTTGAACCGAAAGCGCGACGCCTTGGGTCCGGCCCGTCGACCAAACTTCCTCCCGTGACCGGGCCGGTCGTTCTCTACGGGCAGTGCACCGCCGGGTTCCAAGGGGCGAAGGTCCCAGCGGGGTTGGTCCGCCAGACCCAGGCGTGCAGGTCGAAGTGGATAGGCAGGCCGGGCTCGTGCCCAGGCAG
>DATLCL010000103.1:0-7726 GCA_035526415.1 Aeromicrobium sp. | reverse complement strand
GACCGCGACCCGGATGCCATGCGCGAGCTGCTCCCGAGCACATGGCTGCTCGTCAGCGCCTGGTTCCGCCCCGACGTCCGTGGGCTGCACCACATCCCGGACGAAGGCCCGGCGCTCATCGTCGGCAATCACACCGGCGGGCTGCAGTCGCCGGAGATCTTCATCTCGCAGCTGGCGATCTCGTCGTACTTCGGCGTCGAGCGGCCCTTCTACCAGCTCGCCCACCGCATGGTCCTCAACTCGCCACTTGCCGGCATCCTGCGCCGCTTCGGGACGGTTGAGGCCGACCCGGGCAATGCCGACATGGCACTACGGTCGGGCGCCCTGCTGCAGGTGTACCCGGGTGGCGACTACGAGGTCTTCAAGCCCACTCGCGACTCCGCCGTCGTTGACTTCAACCGACGGAAGGGATTCATTCGACTGGCGCTTGAGCACGACGTCCCGATCGTCCCGCAAGTCACCATCGGCGGGCAGGAGACGGCTCTGTTCCTGTCGCGCGGCGAGAACCTGGCGAAGCTGCTGCGGCTCGACAAGACCCTGCGCCTGAAGGTCCTGCCCATCATGGTGGGCCTGCCGTTCGGGCTCCTACCGCCGTTCTTCCCGTTCATTCCGCTGCCGTCCAAGATCGTCATCCAGTACCTCCAGCCGATCCACCTACGCGAGACCTACGGCGACGACCCCGACCTGGACGAGATCTACGACGACATCGTCGGACGCATGCAGGACGTCCTGACCAACCTCCAGCGCGAACGACGGATGCCGGTGATCGGATGAGAATCGAGAAGCAGGTTGTCATTGCTGCCCCACCGGCAGAGGTCTGGAAGGCGATCTCCGACCCCGTGCTGATGGGACGATTCAGCGACCGTTTGCACGTCGAGCGTCTCCGAGGAACCGACGAACCCGGTGTCGGCTCGCGCTATCGCGTGCTGCTGCGAGTGGGGGCCGTTCCGGTCGGCGGCAACGTCGAACTGATCGTGTACGAGCCCGAACGCGAACTACAGTGGGCGACGGTGACCGGCGTCGACACCCGGATGCGAGTCCGCCTGCGCGAGACCGAAGACGCGCGCACCAGACTCACCCTGCGCTTCGGTTACGACTCTCCCGGTGTCTTGGGCACCCTCGCCGACTTGGCGTCCGTCCGGCAGGTTCAGGGGATCATGGATCGCCTCCTTGGGCGGGCCGTGGCGCAGATCGAGTCACGCCCCATCCCGACCGAGTCCAGCGGCTTGCTCAGTCGCGCAGCTCACGAGCTGGGGAACGTGGCCGTCCTGGCGAAGGCAGGAATCATCGCGCCGATGAACCCGACGAAGCTCCCGCGGATGGCCCTGTCCGCCCTCAAGTGGGGCGCAACGGTCGCCACCGGCATCGGCGTCAACGCCGTACGACACCCCGACGGCCTGATGCTGATCGACGAAGACGGCAACCTGACCTGGCGGGACGTCGACGAGCGCACGGACGCCATGGCCGTCGCCTTGCGCGAACGGGGCGTCCAACCAGGCGACGCCGTCGGCCTCATGGCGCGCAACGGCCGAGGATTCGTCGAGGCGGCCGCGGCCATCGCGAAAGCCGGGGGCGACGTCCTCCTGCTCAACACGGCCTTCGCCGGGCCCCAGCTCACCGACGTGTGCGAGCGGGAAAAGCCGGTCGCCCTGATCCACGACGCCCAGTTCGGTGAGGTGCTGGACGGCGCGGCCAAGGGCCGGGTCAGCATCCGCACGTCCGAGCTCGAGCGGCTGGCTTCCGAGCACGCGGGTCAAAGCCCACCGCGACCGGGCCGCTCTGGTCGCATCACGATTCTCACGTCCGGCACGACGGGCACGCCGAAGGGCGCCCAACGCGGCTCCACCGGGCTCACCCTCGATGCTCCCGCCGGCATCCTGTCTGCCATCCCCTGGCACGCCGGGATGCGCACCGTCATTGCCGCGCCCTTGTTCCATGCCTGGGGCCTGGCCAACTTCGCGCTCGGCTTGGGGCTGGGGTCCACGGCGATCCTGCGTCGCAGGTTCGATCCGGAGGCCACGCTGGCCGACATCGCCCGGCACAACGCGGAGGCTCTCGTCGTCGTCCCGGTGATGTTGCAACGCATCCTCGAGCTGCCAGAGTCAACCCGCGATCGCCACGACGTGAGCTCACTGCAGGTCGTGGCGGTGTCCGGCTCCCCCGTCTCCGGCGAACTGGCTGCTCGATGGATGGACGCCTTCGGCGACAACCTCTACAACCTGTACGGCTCGACCGAGGTTTCGTTCGCCGCCATCGCGACGCCGGAGGACATGCGACGCGCACCGGGCACGGTCGGGCGGCCGCCGCGCGGCGTCACGGTCAAGCTGTTCGACCACAACGGCGTGGAAGTACGCCAGGGCGAGGTCGGCAGGGTCTTCGTCGGCAGCTCCATGCTGTTCGAGGGCTACACCGGCGGTGGTGACAAGGACCGCATCGAGGGATTGGCCGCGACCGGCGACCTGGGCCGCCTCGACGAGGCAGGCCGGCTGTTCATCGAGGGCCGCGACGACGAAATGATCGTCAGCGGCGGCGAGAACGTCTTCCCGAAGGAAGTCGAGGAGGCGCTGGCCAGCCATCCGGCGGTGGTCGAGGCCGCGGCGATCGGTGTCCCCGACGACGCGTTCGGTCAGAGATTGCGCGCGTTCGTGGTGCTGAGGAGCGAAGTCGGAGAGGACGCCCTGAAGCAGCACGTGCGCGAACACCTGGCGAACTACAAGGTGCCCCGCGACGTCCTGGTGCTGGATGAGCTCCCGCGCAATGCCACCGGCAAGGTGGCCAAGCGCGATCTGGAGAAGCTGTCCTGACCAGAGCAGCGTCGACCCGCGTGACGTGCCGATGAGAGTGAGTCCTGCAGTTATCACTCTGCTCGCCGAAGATCCGCATTCTCTTGACGACGTTATTGCGCATTTCCGGCCGCTTCGAGGACGGCATTCACGTCAGCTTCATCGAAATCCGCCTAGCGTGCGAAGGTGCATGGAGCGATGCTTGGCGAGGATGTGCGCTGCGCCCACCGAGTGGTGGAACATCAGTACGTTGAGGGTGTGATTCGGCAGCCACGGCACAACGGGTGCCGACAGCGAGAGCTGAGCGAACGGTGAGGATTCTGCTAGCTGAGGATGACGTTCGGCTTGCCGCAGTGCTCAGGGACTCCTTGATTGAGGCCGGCTGGTCGGTGGATGTCGTTCATGACGGGCGGTCGGCCTATCAGCGGCTTCTCATGGACGCGGGCTACGACGTGGCGCTTCTGGACTGGATGCTTCCCGGAATGGACGGGGTGAGCGTCACGCAGCGTCTGCACGACGCAGGGGTCGGGACCCCGATTCTCATGCTCACTGCTCGAGGCGATGTTCGTGATCGCGTTGAGGGTCTTGATGCCGGGGCGGACGATTATCTCGCCAAGCCGTTCGATCTGGATGAACTGTTGGCCCGACTACGTGCCCTCTATCGGCGCGGCAGTTTCGCTGGCCATGCGCCCATCCGCATCGGGGAACTGCTGGTCGACCCGGTCGCGCGAAGAGTGTCGCGTGCCGGCGTTGACATACCCCTATCGGCCCGGGAGTTCGACATCTTGCATTTGCTGGCGTCCCACGTCGGTCAGGTCATCACTCGGTTCACGATCCTGGATGAGGTGTGGGATGGGGAAACAGACTTGCGCAGCAACGTCATTGATGTTCACCTCGCCGCGATCCGCGCCAAGATCGACAAGCCCTTCGGCACCGAGACGATCACGACGTTGCGCGGCGTCGGCTACCGACTCGAGCGAGCCGGACCGTGATCCCCGTGTCTGATCGAGGGTCGCGTCTTCCTTTGCGTCTCCGCCTGGTGGCCGGGTTCTCGGCAGCCACGCTCGTGGCGCTGGTCGCCGCCGGCGTCTTTGTGTACTGGCGGGTCGAATATGCCCTTGACCGTGGTCTGGACACCGAACTCACGGAGGCCGCACGGTCTCTTATACCGCTGGTCGGCCCGAACGGTTCCGTGGAAAATCGCCCGGTGGCCGAAGCGACCGACGTTGCGTGGCAGGTGTTGGACGAGAGGGGCCGCGTTCTCGACCACGGCGGTACTGCCAGGTCGACTCGGATGGTCAGCGTGCAACGCCTCACACGCATGCACGACACGAACAACACGTATAACAAGGGCGACTTCCTCCCAATCTCTCCCAAGCCATATCGCGTGCGCATTTCTCGGCTGCCGTCGAACAAGTCGTACTTGCTCGTTGCGGTCAGGCGCGACCATCGCGACGAGGCGTTGCGGGAGCTGGTCGTGCAACTCACGCTGGCGGGCTTGGGCATGCTGGCGTTCTCTGCGTTCGTCGGGGACCGGCTTGCCCGCGCATCCCTGCGTCCGGTCGAGCAGTATCGACGGAAGGCGGCCGCCATTGCCGGCGGTGCCGGTGATCTCCGCCTCGATGTTCCAGCTGGTCGGGACGACGAAGTCACCCGGCTGGGGCACACGTTCAATGAGATGCTCGCCAGTCTCGAGCAAGCCATGGCACGCGAGCGCGCATTCGTGCATGAGGCAAGTCATGAGTTGCGAACGCCAATCACCCTGCTGACCAGCCGTGTGCAGCTCGCCCGTCGCCGTCGACGCAGCATCGAGGAGCACGAGGGCATCCTTGCCGAGCTTGACGTGGACCTTGGCCGGCTTGCCAGCCTCGCCGAGCACCTACTGCAGGTCGGCACAGCGGGTGATCCCACGCCAGCGGTGACGGATGTTCTCGCCATTGGGCAACGTGTTTTGGAACGCCGCGACGTCACCACAGAACTGCCACCGCACCCAGTCCGGGTCCCACTGGCCACTCTCGACGTCGAGCGCATCTTGACGAATCTGATCGACAATGCCGAAGCGCACGGCGCCGCTCCGATCACTGTCCGAATCGACACGCCTGCCAGCGGCTGGGTCCGGATGTCGGTGTCGGACCGTGGTGGCGGGATGCCTCCCGACTTTCTCCGCACCGCCACACGTAGATTCGCCCGCGCCGAGGTTGCACGTACGAAGCCCGGCTCGGGGCTTGGTCTCTCCCTGGTCGAAGCTTTGGTCGTACAGGCTGGTGGCGCGCTGCGGCTGTGTCACGCCGGCGAGCACGTGTCCTACGGCAGCGAGGTGCCCGTTGCGTGTGACCACGGGGCGGCGATGACGGTCACCGTGTTGCTGCCAACGACCTAGTCACCCGGCTGGCCAGAGAGGCTTCTCGCCGCTGGCATGAGTGATGTACAGGCCGACCATGTCGCCCAGCAGTGTTCCGCCAAGGACGTCACTCTTCGTGTGCCCGGCCATGTAGAGGCGCGAATAGTCGATTTCACTCTCCATCCATGCATATTCGGCGGACCGCATAGGCGAGCCGGCCGACAGGACCGTCCGAGCAGCCGCAGCCTTGATGGAGTGTTTTGACGGGTACGAGCAGGGGCAGGGGCGCTTCTCAGCGGCCAACTTGCCGCGTACGTCATGGATCCCTCCCCGCAGGTGGCGGTCCAACACGTAAGGCGCCGACGCCGGATAGCGCGCGTTCACCTTCGTGGCCACCTTCTTGGCGATCTTGATGGCAGCCTTCACGTCCGCCTTCTGGGAGTCGCCGACCGAGGACGGCGTCCACTCAGCCTGGTCGTGCGCGTAGAGCTTCCAGATGTCCTTCTTGCCATTTCGCTCTAGCCAGTCCGCGGCCGTAATTCCAGTGGCGGTGCGATGGGTTGCCAACGCTTCAAGCGGCTTCAATTCCCGGCTGCGATCTGCGGGACGCGGTGGTTTTGGAGCCTGGCTCCCGAGCCATGCAATAAACGCTTTGTCATCGCGGGCATGGCCATGCGCCTTCCACCACGGGGCCATGCGCGACTGTGCTTCACGTCGCTGTGCAGCAATGTCGTCCGCCAGCGGGGAGACGCTCTTCGAAGCGAACAGCCGCGGCGGCGGGTCGGCCTCGATGCGGTCCTTCGCCGACTTGTGGGTCAGCGTCTGCCACAGCAGCGGGCTAACCAGCGCGAGAATGGCCACCGCCATGATCACGACATAGCGCTTCGGAGTCCGGTTCATTATTGAGTTGCTCCTTGATAGTGCAGTTGATTGCCGAGCAGCCGGCGAAGGCCGTTGTCGGAGATGGTGGGGTCGAGTACGGCGCCAAGTGCCGCGTACTTGCTGAAGGACCGGGGCCGATAACCAGCGCGCCACAGCAAAGCGTCGGCTCGGGTGGCCCGCATGGAGCCCTTGGTCTCGACGATCACGTGGCCCGGATCGAGCGAGACCGACTGCGAGCCGTCGCTGCAGGTCACGTCACGGTCAAAAGTGATTCGGACGCCGCCAGCAAGATCGACGACCGTGGCGCGGCAACAGGTGACTTCGAACGATTTCCTCAGCGGGCTTGGCTTCGGAACACCGTTATGAGCCAAGGTTTCTTCGATGAACCGGTGATGCGCCTCGGTCAACTCCCCGCAGGAGTCGGGCGCCATGTCGATCTGGGCCTTGATCGTGCGTCCGCGCGGATGTTTGGTCTTGACTTCGAGTCGACAGAGCCCGTCTTCAACGTAAAGGCGGCTGCGAGCCTTAAAGCGGCGCCGCCGGCCCATGACGTGATCCCGAATACAGACGCGGTCGTCGGTGTCGAAGTACGTGGTGCGGTAGTGCGTCGTTCGCCGGCCGTTGACCACGAGTACGTGGTGGTCCGCACTCAGTTCGCCCATTACGGCGGCGGCAACCCCGACGGGGACCATGTATTTACGGTCCACTCGCTCCAGCAGTTCGGCCCGCGCCAGGACGTCGAGAAGGTCCACGGGGCGCAGCCGATCGAGCGGCAGCGATTCGCGGACATCAATCGTCATCGTCTGGCACCCCCCGGAGAACGAGTTCGGGCATGTTTTCGTCCATGGACGATGAGTCCAACTCGTGACGAACCGAGATTCGGGTGATGTCGCGCACATGATCGACTGCTTCGATGACCAGGGCGACGACCCGATCGGGAAGTTGATCCGCGGCTTCGCGGAGAATCTGGTCCGGGTCGACCATCGCCCGATCGAGGGTCAATCGCATGACGCGCGTGTGAGTGCCGTTGCGGGCCTCGTCCACGATGGCGAGCGCCGCGAGAAGCACCACGTTGATTGCGATCACCAAGGACATTGGTGCCGCCAAGAGACCGTTCGCCAAACCCAACACCAGCGACGTGAACGTGTAGGCGATGTCTTGCAGTGTGAAGGCTGCCGATCGCAGACGCACCAGGCTCAGCAGTCCGAATAGGCCGAAGCCGACGCCGGCCGAAAAGTGGTGCCCACTGATGACGGTGACGGCGGCGAAGAGACCCAAGTTCAGGCTGGTGAACACCAGCGGCATTTCTGGGGCAGACCGCTTCTGCCGGTAAAGCAGGCCAGCCATCACCACCAGGCTCACGACGTCAAGCCCGAGCCGACTCACGAGTTCAACAATTGACGCGACGCTCATGCCGGCCAAGGTAGGAAATCGAAGATGAACGTAGCGTGAACGGCCTTCATCCTCGCTCCGGCGTCTCGACCCAAGCACTCCAGTTGCCGCCCACGTCAGGGCCCGTCCAGCAGAGCGGACTACTGCCCCGACCAGACTGCGACGGCGCCTGCGTGGCCGGTCAGCACTGTCAGCACCGCCGTCGCGACACCGAGTATGAAGATGAGGGGGATGGCGATGCGTGAGAGCGTCACGGCCCCAGCGACTGGAGGGTGTGCGCGCTCGTGCCCGGGGATTGGTGAACCGTGCGGCACGCTCCACCAGGCAA
>DATLCL010000096.1:0-3984 GCA_035526415.1 Aeromicrobium sp. | reverse complement strand
GCTGGGCTTCTCGTAGTGCTCGCGTCGGCGAGCCTCGGCGAGGATGCCGCTCTGCTGGATCTTCTTGTTGAAGCGTCGCAGGGCACTCTCGAAGGACTCGTTTTCGCCTACGCGGACTTCAGCCAATCCGGAATCACCTCCTTACCGGGCGTTCAATCGCCCGGGCCCGTTAGGGCCGCGGAAGTGTACCCGATAAGGACAAACGTTCCCCTCGCCCTGGCGGCTCGCGGCGTCGAGGTCGCTTCCCTAAGTACGCGTAGCGGTGAACTTCACGGCGTCAATCTTCGACGCGTCCGCCAAGGAGGTGATGGTGATGAGTCGCGTTGTGGGAGACCCGACAATCACGGCCGGCACAACCTTGACCTTCGCCGTGATTGCGATCGAGTTGCCTACTCCGACGCTCCCTGTCGTGTACGTCCCGGCGACGACCGCTGACGTGATCTCGGTGGTCCCACGGAAGTACTTGACCTGGAAGTTCACGTTGCCGGAGCTGGTTGCGGCAACGCCAAACCTGCCGGCGCCCGTGCCATCGTTCTGAATCGAGATCGTGAAAGTAATGGTGTTGCCGACCGTGGTAGACCCGGATCGCGTCTGGTTTAAACCCGTCGTGTTGTAGATGTTGTTGCCGCCGAGCGTGCCACTTCCCTTCCTGATCCGACCGTCCGGCTTCTGTTTGCCGGTGCTGAGACCGTAGGACGCGATGTAGTCGGCCTCCGGAATAACCCCCGCGTTTTGGAATTCGCCGCCCGCATACAGCGAAGTCGATGTCAGGGCCAGAGCGTTGACCTTTCCGAACAGAGCTCCGTCGTTCGACCCGTTCGAGCCCAGCGCCGACCACGTGCTGCCGTTCCACTTGGCGACATGGTCCATCGGTCCGGGCGATTGGATGAAATCGCCGCCGACGTAGACGTTTGTGCCGGAGACGGCGATCGAGCGCACAAATCCGTTTGGCAGAGTGCCGCCGACGTCCGACCACGAGCTCGTTGCTGTGTTCCATTTCGCCAGGTAGTCGGCGTCGGCAATGTTGTCGGCGTTGAGGAACTCGCCGCCTACATAGAGATCTGTGCCAGACATGGCGAGGGCGTGGACAGTGCCACCGATGCTGTGGATGCCCGGGCCAGCGTTATCCATCGCTTCCCAGACGAAGTTGTCGATGTCAAAGCGTGCGGCAAACTCGATTGTTCCGTCGCTGTAAACGTTTGTGAAGCAGCCGCCCGCGTAGACGTGGGTTTCGGTCGCAACGAGAGCATCGACCTGGCACTGGATGGGCCCGTCGCCGGTGTTACTGGCGCCCATGCTGTGCCATGTGCCGTCGTAGGACAAGACCATGTCACCGGGATTCCCGGAGCTGCCGCCGAGTACCGGCGAGTTGTACCAGTAACCGCCAAAAAAGAGGCTTGATTGATTGCTGGCGATTGCATGAATCTCGCCGAAGTTGAATGGGTCGCTTACTGTCGTCCCGTTGGCGATGTTGGCTATATCGGAGAACGTTGTGCCGTTCCAGACCGCCAGCTCATCCGCCTGCGGGTCACCGCCTGCGTTCGTGAAATCGCCGCCGACCAACAGGTTGCCGCCCGACACGTGCAGGGCGTAAACCCGCCCTCCGATTGCCGGTCCGCCACTGCCGTTCGAGCCGACTGACGACCACGCGGAACCGTTCCACTTGGCCAAGAAGTCAAGACTGGTGGAGTTGGGAAGCCCTTGGTAGAAGTTGCCGCCAACGTAAAGGTCGCCGCCATAGATGGTCGCTGCGTAGACGTGGCTGTTAAGCGCGCCATTGCCTGAGCCATTGCTGCCCAAATTGGACCAACCGTTTGCTGTCGTCGCGGTAACGGCTGGCTCGAATCGCGGTGGCTCGGCGATGCTCATATCACTCGCGAAGTGCCACCGCGACAGATCGACGGCGCCAACAAGCCCGTCCCCGCCCGTGAACGTGCCGTCGGCGCGCAAAGCACGCGCGAGCTCGACATTTTCGGTTGAGGGCTGTAGCGACGGGCTCGCGTGGGCGGGCGCCGCGACGGCGGGGCTGATGGATGTGGCGAGCATGAACGCGAGTAGTAGACCCACGATTGTCGAACGGCGGGTAATCAAAGTACGAACCCCCTCAGGCTCCGAGGCAGCGATAGTCGGCCCCCTCAGGAGCGACGCTACGCCTGCCGGCGGGCCAACGCAATACCGGCGCTGCACGAAATCGCGCCGCTTAGACTCCCCTCGTGACCTGGGAGATACCTGACCCGCGTCAGTTCGAGTCGCTGCTCGACCTTCTCGACGATTCCGCGACCCGCTGGGCTGGGCGGCGCCAGTTCGCGCTGCGAACGGACGACGAGCTCGTGCTTCCGTGGACGGCCGCGGATCTTCGATACCGGTCGAAGCTCGCGGCGTGGCGCCTGCGACGACTGGGGCTCCAACCGAGGGACCGCCTCCTGACCTGGAGCCCGTCGACGCCGGCAGTGCCGGCCATCTACTACGGCGCCGCGCGCGCGGGTCTTATCGTGGTCCCGCTCGATCTGCGCATGTCCCCCGACGTCATCGTGCGAATCGCCGAGCGATCCGATGCCACGTGGCTCGCCGTGGGCACAGGCCTGGATGCACCCGACCCCGGCGCGGCCGGCCTGGGCAACCTTCAGATCCGCACCGTGGAGTGGCTCACCGCCGACCCCGCCCACCAGAGCGCCAGCCTGCTTGATGAGGGCGGGCTGGACGACCCGTTTCCACCGGACTGGGAGGCGCAGGTCGACGCCTGGCCACGACCCACTCGGGACACGCTCTTCGAGGTGATCTACACCTCAGGCACGACCGGTGATCCAAAGGGTGTGATGCTCAAGCATGGGACGATTCTGTCGACGCTGGAGGCGATCACTCGGCTGTTCCCGGCACGTGAGCATCGAACCGTGAGCATGCTGCCGGCCTCGCATCTATTCGAGCAGGCGCCAGTGATGTTCTTCGGGATGATGATCGGCGCCGACATCCTCTACCTGCGCTCGCGAACACCAAGAGTCATCTTCGAAGCCTTGCGCGAGCAACGTGTCACCGTGATGGTCGGCGTCCCGCAGCTCTTCCAGCTCTTCTGGAACGGCCTGGAACGCGAGGTCAAGCGTCAGGGCAAGGAAAAGACGTTCCGGCGTGCGCTGAACATCGCCAGCTACCTGCCGTACTCGATCCGTCGGCTCATATTTCGTCGGATCCACTCCCAGCTCGGCGGAAGCCTCCGGCTGATGGTGTCGGCCGGTGCCTACCTGCCGCCGCAGCTCCAGGAGAATTGGGAGCGGCTGGGAATTCCCGTCATCCAGGGATATGGCGCGACCGAGTGCGGCCCCGCTGCGGCGACTAGCGAACAGGACCATCCGACCGGGACCGTGGGACGCACCCTCCCGCCGGTCGAGGTGAAGCTGGCCGAGGGCAGCAACGAGATCCTCGTCCGCGGCGCGACCGTCTTCGACGGCTACTGGAAGGACCCCACGGCTACGACCGCGGTGATGGACGGCGATTGGTATCGGACCGGCGACGTGGGTCAATTCGACGAGCGCGGCAACCTCGTCCTGTCAGGCCGGACCAAGAACATCATCGTCCTGCCCAACGGCCTCAACGTGTTCCCGGAAGACATCGAGAACGCACTTGCTGACGTCGGGTTGGAGCAGGCGGTCGTGGTCGAGACGGCGCCCGGTCGGATCGAGGCGATCGTCCTGTCGCCCGATGCGCCGCCCGTGCCGACGGCAAGCAGCCCCGCCATCAAACCGCCTGAGACCGCCGAGGAGATGGCCGCGCTGCGCAAGCGGATCGAGCCGATGATCAAGCAGGCCAACGAGAAGCTCAGCCAGCACCAGCGGATCGACGATTTCCGGATCTGGCCCGACGCCGACTTTCCCCGCACCCACACCCTGAAGATCAGGCGCGGTGAGGTGCAACGGTGGGCCGGCTCGAGCGTCGAGCTCAAGACGGTCGACGACTAGGCCAGGCAAACGAAAATGCGGCCCCGCCCAGCGG
>DATLCL010000080.1:0-18873 GCA_035526415.1 Aeromicrobium sp. | reverse complement strand
CGTACATCGTTCGGCTCGCAGAAAGCCGGGTCGATGTGATCGAGGCCTACACCGCGCCGTTCGCGGTGGGCCTATTGGGCGTGGGCCTGTGGGCCCTGCGCAAGCAGGACATCCGAACGGTTCGCGCGCTCGGCCCAGGCGTGACGCTGGCGCTGTTGCCCAGCCTGCCGCAGGCGTTGGACGAGCCGACCTCGCTGCGCGCGCTGCTGCTCGGGCTGGTGGCCGTCGCCTTCCTCGCCATCGGCTTGATGCGTCGCTGGCAGGCGCCGTTCGTCGGCGGAACGATCGTCACGCTGCTCCTGGTGATCGCGAACATCGGACCGTGGGCGATAGCAATGCCGCGGTGGGTCCTCATCGCGGTGCTCGGAGCCCTGGCCATTGGGATCGGGGCGACGTGGGAGTCGCGGGTCCGGAACGGGCGCGCCGTGACGTCTTACGTCTCAGCCATGCGCTGACGCGACGGTTCGGTCGGGGCTACTGGGGAACCGGAAGGTCCGGTTCGGGTTCGGGGGGTTCACGGCCCGGCTCCCGATCCGGTTCGTCGTCGGTGTCGTCGGTGTCGTCGCTGTCGTCGCTGTCGCCCTCGTCACCTTCGTCGTTGTCGGTCTCCACGCTTGGCGGTGGCGCCGGGCGCACGATCGACGGGGGAGCGGGCGGAGGGGTGGGGCTCGGGGTCTCACTGGGAGCGGGAGTGCCTGTTACGGGGGCGTCGACTGGCTTGGGATGGATGCCCTCCCCGAGCCGTCCCGGAACCAACAAGACGATCAGTCCGATGATCACCGCGGCAACCCCGCTCATGATCGTCCAGCGCCTCCGCGTGGAGCCGCCCGTCGGCGCCGACTGCGTGGTGCGACCCGGCTCGAGCGTGACGCTGTTGAGGACCCGCTCGCGTAGGCCGGCCGGCGCAGCGAACGCAGGCATACCGGCGAACAGCGCCAACGGACTGACCATGGCCGCCTTGCGGGCTGTGCACTTCGGGCAGCCGTCGACATGGCGCGCCACGCGTTTGCGGACGAGCGGCGAGAACTCGCCGTCCCAGTTCGACAGCGTGCCGTCCAGGTCAGCGCAGTCGGAACGACCGGTCTTCGCAACGAGCAAGGCACCTAGCGAACGCTCCAGCTGGCCACGCAGTCGATTCATCATCACGTAGGCATTCGAGGCGCTGACGCCCATCGCGTCGCCGAGGTCGGCGCCGTCGAGACCTTGACGCAAATGGAGGTCGAGCAGGGCACGATCGCGCTCGGCCAGGCCGCCGGCAGCGTCCCACACCAGCTGCTGGAGTTCCGACCTCGCGACGAGCTCATCCGAGCTGGCGGCGGTGTCAGCCATATCGACCAACTGATCGTCCCCACCGAACGCAACGCGTCCGCGAGCTTTGATCCGGCGCAGGCACTGCCTCCGCACGATGGCGTAGAGCCACGGCCGCAACCGCTCGGGTTCGCGCAACTGTGGAAGCTTCTCGGCGAACGTCACAAAAGCATCCGCCACGGCATCGGATGCATCCTCCGGATTGCGCAGCATCGACTGCGCGAAGTCGTAGAGCCGATTGGCGTAACGGTCGTACACCTCGGCGAATGCCTCGCGATCCCCGTCGAGAACCCGCGCGACCAACGCACCGTCCGTGATGGTTGCTGCGCCGCCGGTCATGTGCGGATCCTAAATCTGCCGAGCCCATGGGACATCCCTTTCCTCCTTGCCTCCCGTGTAGGAGGCGCGAGGGCACGGATCCTTGCAACTTTCGCGAATCTTCTGGGCACGCGCGGCGCGGTGCTTGTGTGCCCCTCGGCCGCCAGACAGAGTGGAGGCGTGTCACTCAGCGGCGAGCCGGAATTCCGCACGATCACGCAACTCAGGCGGGACGCGCTCCAGCAGGACCTGCTGCTCTTCTGTCTCGCCTTCGATGTTGGGGCACTGCTTTACGCCGTCGTCCGCGCTGTTTCGGAGGGGGCGTCAGGCGGCGATTTCTGGTCCATCGGGCTGTCCCAAGGGCTGCTGCTGAGTGGCCTGATCGCCGGTGAGTTGTTCATCTTTTGGGATCTGGGGCTCCGCCAAGGCATCCGTGGTCACAGCATCGGCAAGCATCGAGTGGGGCTGCTGGTGGCAGACGTGGCCACGCGCGAGCCGGTCGGGTGGGTGCGCGGCACCCTCCGCGGACTGCTGCTCGTCCTTCTCATCGACCTGAGCGTCGCGGCGGTGCCCGTGGGCCTGCCGACGGTCCTCCGCGCGATCACACCTAACCAATCCGGACACATCGGCTTGGTGACCTACGTCGCGTTCGCGTTGCTGCTCATCCCGCTCGTCTTCTCGATTCGGCGCGACCTGGCCGATCGGGTGCTGCGCACCGAGATCATCCGCGCCTCGGGCGCGAATGCCGTCACCTCGCCGACCCGACGCAAAGCGCTGGCGGCCCTGAATGTAATGGGGATCCTGGGCGTGGCGGCGGTCATGGCCGTCTATCTCGCGTATTGGTGGCCACTGCTCTGGCAGTTCCCCGGCTGGAGCTGACGGAGAGTTCCCCTACCCGGCTGCGCTCTGCTTCCCGCACGCGGCAGGATGGGAGCCGACACCTGCATCAACGGTTGGAGATCACCCATGTCCGTCGACAGCTTCAGCGCCAAGGAAACCCTCGAGGTCGGGGGAGAGTCGTACGACTATTTCCGACTGGATCGGGTGACCGGTGATGGCCTCGACGTAGCCAGCCTCCCGTTCAGCCTGAAGATCCTGCTCGAGGCCTTGCTGCGGACCGAGGATGGCGCAGACATCACCAAGGGTGACATCGAAGCGCTGGCCGGCTGGGACCCGACCGCCGAGCCGAGCACGGAGATCCAGTTCACGCCGGCCCGCGTGATCATGCAGGACTTCACCGGTGTTCCGTGTGTCGTCGACCTCGCCACGATGCGTGAGGCCGTGGCCGAACTCGGTGGCGATGCCACCAAGATCAACCCGCTTGCCCCGGCCGAAATGGTCATCGACCACTCCGTCATCGCTGATGTCTTCGGCACGCCCGAGTCGTTCGAGCGCAATGTCGAAATCGAGTACGAGCGCAACCGGGAGCGTTACCAGTTCCTTCGCTGGGGACAGACCGCGTTCGACGACTTCAAGGTCGTCCCGCCCGGCACCGGCATCGTCCACCAAGTCAACATCGAGCATCTTGCTCGAGTGGCCTTCACCCGCGACGGCGACGGCGCGACCGTCGTCTACCCGGACTCCTGTGTCGGCACTGATTCACACACGACGATGGTCAACGGCCTGGGTGTCGTCGGCTGGGGCGTGGGCGGTATCGAGGCGGAGGCAGCGATGCTGGGCCAGCCGATCAGCATGCTGATCCCGCGGGTCGTCGGCTTCAAGCTCTCTGGAGAGCTCCCCGAGGGTGCGACGGCGACCGACCTGGTGCTGACGATCACTGAAATGCTGCGGCACCACGGTGTGGTCGGCAAGTTCGTCGAGTTCTATGGCCCGGGCGTGACCGCCGTTCCGCTGGCCAACCGCGCCACGATCGGCAACATGAGCCCGGAGTACGGATCGACCATCGCGATCTTCCCGATCGACGCCGAGACGATCAAGTACATGAAGCTCACCGGCCGCAGCGAGCAGCAGCTTGCGCTCGTCGAGGCATACGCCAAGGCGCAGGGTCTCTGGCACGACCCGGAAACCGAGCCGCGTTACAGCGAGTACATCGAGCTCGACCTCGGCCAGATCGTGCCGTCCATCGCGGGCCCGAAGCGACCGCAGGACCGCGTGATCCTCACGGAGGCCAAGGAGGGCTTCCGCGAAGCCCTCGGCGCCTACGTGGACGAGACGGGCGAGGAATTGGGGTACGACGAGGCCGTCGCCGAGTCGTTCCCTGCATCCGACGCACCGTCACACGACGCGAACCAGGGCAATGGCTCGGCCGCACCGCACGGTTCCCCGGTCGGCGGCGGACCGCGCCGGCCGTCGAACCCGCAGGCCGTGACGCTCGAGGACGGCACATCCTTTGAGATCGACCATGGCGCGGTGACGATCGCCGCCATCACGTCGTGCACCAACACGTCCAATCCGTCGGTGATGATCGGCGCCGCCCTCTTGGCCAAGAAGGCCGTCGAGAAGGGCCTGCAGCGCAAGCCGTGGGTCAAGACCACGCTCGCGCCCGGCTCGAAAGTCGTCTCGGACTACTACGAAAAGTCCGGCCTCACGCCGTACCTCGACAAGCTCGGCTTCAACCTCGTCGGCTACGGCTGCACCACCTGCATTGGCAACTCCGGGCCGCTGATTCCCGAAGTGAGCGCGGCAGTGAACGAGGGCGACCTGGCCGTCGTCTCCGTGCTCTCGGGCAACCGCAACTTCGAGGGACGCATCAATCCCGACATCAAGATGAACTACCTCGCTTCGCCACCATTGGTGGTCGCCTACGCGCTCGCGGGGTCGATGGACATCGACATCACCACGGAGCCACTGGGCACGGGCAGCGACGGCGAGCCGGTCTACTTGAAGGATGTCTGGCCGTCGCCGACGGAGATCGAGGACGTCATCGCCAGCGCGATCGACTCCGCGACGTTCACGAAGGAGTACGCCGACGTGTTCGCCGGCGATGCGCGCTGGCAGAACCTGCCCACGCCGACCGGCAATGTCTTTGAGTGGGACGCGAACTCGACGTACGTGCGCAAGGCGCCCTACTTCGAGGGCATGCAGCGTGAGCCCAGCCCAGTGGAAGACGTCACCGGTGCGCGAGTGCTGCTCAAGCTGGGCGACTCTGTGACGACCGACCACATTTCGCCGGCGGGCGCCATCAAGCGGGACGCTCCGGCCGGCCTGTATCTGTCCGAACATGGCGTTGACCCGAAGGACTTCAACTCGTACGGCTCACGGCGCGGCAACCACGAGGTCATGATCCGCGGCACGTTCGCGAACATCCGTCTACGCAACCAGATCGCGCCGGGCACCGAAGGCGGCTTCACCCGCGACTTCACGCAGTCGGACGCCCCGGTCACCACCGTCTACGACGCGTCGGTCAGCTACCAGGCCGCGGGCACGCCGCTGGTCGTCCTGGCTGGCAAGGAGTATGGCTCAGGTTCGTCGCGGGACTGGGCGGCAAAGGGTACGGCGCTGCTGGGCGTCAAGGTCGTCATCGCCGAGTCGTACGAGCGCATCCACCGCTCGAACCTGATCGGCATGGGCGTCCTCCCACTGCAGTTCCCGTCGGGCCAGAACGCCGAATCGCTCGGCCTGACGGGGGAGGAAACGTTCGACGTCACCGGGATCACCGAGCTCAACGACGGCCGCACACCCAAGACGGTGCACGTGAAGGCCGGCGATGTCGAGTTCGACGCCGTCGTCCGGATCGACACGCCCGGTGAAGCGAACTACTACCGCAACGGCGGGATCATGCAGTACGTCCTCCGCAGCCTGCTCTAGATCCTGCGACTACGCCGGGCGATCACGCCGGCGATAAGCAGCGCGATGGCGGCCAGTCCGATCGGGATGGCGACGCCGAGACCCACGGCCGCCGACCCGTCGTCGGCGCCATCCGTGTCGGCGACGTTGTCGGGCTGAGAAAGCGTGGGTGGGGCAGCAGCCGGCTGGTCGGGGAGTGGCACGCGAAGGATGGGCGAGTTCTTGCCCTCGCTGCCAAGCAGCATCGTCCGGTCACCGCTCTCGACGGTGACCGATTCGCCCTGATCGAGCTTCGGCGTCTCGATCTTGCTCATCGGTTCCCACGTCGTCGGGTTGTAGATCCATACCTCCTCGTTGGTGCGCAAAAGCGCCCTGGTGCCGGCATGCGTGAAGGTTGCGTCGGTGACCGCACGTGGCGCCTCGACGTGCAGGTCCTCGGCTTCGACCGTGGATCCAGGCCTCAGCATCGGCAGCCGGTAGATGGTGCCGAGCCCATCCCGGGACTTGCTGACCAGGAAGACCTGATCCGAGGTCGGGTGGACGAGCATTCCCTCCACGTCCACCGGGCCGTCCGGGAACCTGACCCCGTAGCGATCGGCGGTCGTCAGGTGATGGGTGCCCGGTCCAGGCTCCGGGAACGCGATGATCGAGACATCGTCACGCTTCTCGTCGTTGTCGCCGAGGTCGCCGAGCCAGAGGATGCCTCGCGCGTCCACCGCGATCGATTCGGTGTCCTCGACGTCGAGATCCTTCAGGTCCGTGACGCCGACGACGTCGCCGCTGGACAGGCGAACGGCGTAGACCATGGGATGGGTGCCGCTGTCATTGATCGTGTAGACGAGGTCATCGTGCTTCGAGCTGACCGCAAGCCCGCTCGACTCGATGATGCGATCGTCGCGGATCTCGCTGATGACGTCATCAGGGCCCTTCTTCTTGGCCTCGGCCGGCGCCGAGAGGGAAACCAGCGCGGCCACGATCAGCAAAGCGAGAATGCGCACCGACCAAGTATGAAGCGCGGCTTCAAACGCCTTCTGAGTACGTCGAGGCTCATCGCAGCACCGCCGATAGACTGACGCAATGGCTCTGCTCGACTCCATCGCGGGACCCGCGGACCTCCGCGACCTCACCGACGAGCAACTCGACGAGCTGGCCGGGGAGATCCGGACCCGGCTGATCGAAGCCGTCGCTCGGCACGGAGGCCACCTTGGGCCCAACCTCGGCGTGGTCGAGCTGACGATGGCGTTGCACCGGGTGTTCGAGTCGCCGCGGGACCGCATCGTGTGGGACACCGGCCACCAGTCGTACGTACACAAGATGCTCACCGGCCGGGCCGCCGAGTTCGACCGGCTCCGGCAGGCTGGTGGCCTGTCGGGATACCCGTGCCAGGCCGAGTCGGAGCACGACTGGGTCGAGAACTCACATGCGTCGACGAGTCTGTCCTATGCCGATGGCATGGCCAAGGCCAACCAACTGCGGGGTGTCGACGCGTCGGTCGTCGCCGTCATCGGTGATGGCGCCATGACCGGAGGCATGGCCTGGGAAGCCCTCAACAACATCGCTGCGGGCGACCGGCCGGTGGTGATCGTCGTCAACGACAACGGACGCTCATACACGCCGACGGTCGGCGGACTGGCCAACCGCCTGACCGACATCCGCACCAACCCGCGGTACGAGTCGACGCTGCATGCCATCAAGGAGCGCCTCAATCGCCGGCCCGGCCTCGGTCCGGTCACATACGACGCGCTACATGCCATGAAGAAGGGCATCAAGGACGCGCTCGCGCCGCAGGGGATGTTCGAGGACCTGGGGCTGAAGTACATCGGTCCGGTCGATGGCCACGATCGGTCGACGCTCGAACATGCGCTCACCCAGGCCAAGCGGTTCGGTGGGCCGGTGCTGGTGCACGTCATCACGGTCAAGGGCCAGGGCTACGACATCGCGGTCGCAAATGAGAACGACCAGATGCACCAGTCGGCGCCGTTCGACCCGGAAACCGGCGACGCCACGAACGTCGCACCGGCCGGCTGGACGTCGGTGTTCCGCGACGAAGTCGTCCGGATCGCCGATGCCCGGCCAGATGTCGTCGGCGTCACCGCTGCAATGCTTTACCCGACCGGCCTGGACGCGTTCGCCGACAAGTTCCCCGACCGCGTTTTCGACGTCGGTATCGCCGAACAGCATGCGGTAACCAGCGCCGCCGGTATGGCGATGGCCGGGCTGCATCCGGTCGTGGCCATCTACGCCACCTTCATGAACCGCGCCTTCGACCAGGTGCTGCTCGACGTCGCGATGCACCGGCAGGGCGTCACCTTCGTGCTCGACCGCGCGGGCATCACCGGTGACGACGGCGCCAGCCACAACGGCATGTGGGACATGTCCGTCTTCCAGGTCGTCCCAAACCTGCGCATCGCCGCTCCCCGCGACGGGAGCCGGCTGCGGGAGCTGCTGCGCGAGGCGGTCGACGTCGATGACGCGCCGACCATCGTCCGGTTTGCCAAGGGCGCCGTGCCAGCCGACGTGCCGGGAATCGAGCGCATCGGTACGGGCGAGATCCTCAGCCAGGACGCCAAGGCCGACGTGTTCGTCCTCGCTGTCGGCGCCCTCGCCGGGGTCGCTAATGCGGCAGCGGACCTCATCCGGGAAGCCGGCCACGGTGTCACCGTCGTCGACCCGCGTTGGGTCAAGCCGATCGACCCGGCCATCGTCGACCTGGCTGCGCGTCATGGGCTTGCAGTCAGCGTCGAGGACAACGGCCGTCAGGGCGGTATCGGCTCGACGTTTGCCCGCGAACTACAGGACCGCGGGTACACCGGCCCGGTGCAGGTCCACGGCATCGACCAACAGTTCCTGACGCACGCCAAGCGCGATGCGGTGCTCGCCGACCAAGGCCTGAGCGCCGACCGGATCGCCGAGGCCGCGCTGGAACACCTGGCCGGCCGAAAGCGTTGACGAGATCGTGAAGTGGTCCGCGAAGCACGACGATCAGAGCTCGGAACCGGTTGAGACCGGCCCAGTGCTCATCCATGCGTTCGACGGATTTCTCACTGCCGGTGGAGCCCCGCGCATCGCGGCGGACTATCTGGTGACGGGCCACGGCGAGGTCGTCCACAGCTTCGAGGTCGACCGGTACATCGATTACCGCGCTCGGCGGCCGATGATCGCCTTCTCCCACGACCACTACCAGGACTACACCGAACCGCGGCTGGATGTCGTGCGCGAGCACGACGCCGTCGGCGCCCCGTACTTCGTCCTGTCTGGGCCAGAGCCCGACTTCGGCTGGGAGACGTTCATCGACGAGCTGCAGGACGTCGTCCAGAGCAACGGCATCACGATCACGCTGGGTCTCGGAGCCGTCCCGATGGGCGTGCCGCACACACGACCCGCCGTCATCACCACGCACGCAACGCGCCCAGAGCTGATCGACCGGGTCAACCTGTGGGCGCCCGAACTCCAGGTCCCCGGCTCAGCGCAGGCCTTGATCGAGTACCGGTTCGGCCAGCGCGGCCTCGACGCAGCGGGCTATGTCGTCCATGTGCCGCACTATGTCGCACAGGTCGAGTACCCGCCCGGCGCGGTGGCACTGCTCGATGCCATCGTCGATCGCACCGGCCTGCAGATTGACTACGACCGGCTGAAGGCCGCCCAGGACGCGACCATGGCTGACATCTCGGCGCAGATCGCCGAGCAGGACAGCGCCGACGTGCTGTCAGGGCTCGAGGAGCAGTACGACGCATTCGCTCGTGGCGCCGCGCAGTCGCTGCTGGCCGAGGAGAACTCCATCCCGTCTGGGGAGGAGCTGGCTGACCAGTTCGAGCGCTATCTGGCGCGCGAGAACAAGAAGAAAGACGGCTGATACCCGCGGCGCGGCCCTGCGGTGCAGGCCCCGGTAGCCTGCGGCTGTGCCCGCGAACCTCGCCGAACTGCTCGACCTGCTGACACTCGAAGCACTCGATGACCGGTTGTTCCGCGGACTGCAACCGAAGAAGTCACTCATGCCTCGCATGTTCGGCGGCCAGGTTGCCGCACAGGCGTTGGTGGCCGCACAGCACACCGTGCCGGACGATCGTCGGGTGCATTCGCTGCACAGCTACTTCATCCTCGGCGGCGACCCGTCGATCCCGACCTTGTATGACGTCGAGGACGTGCGCGACGGCGGTTCCTTCACGACGCGGCGGGTGGCCGCCCGGCAGCACGGCGCCATCATCTTCTACATGACGGCGTCCTTCCACAGGCTGGAGGAGGGGTTCGATCACCAGGACCCGATGCCGGATGTCCTGCCGGCTGACGAATGTCCGTCGATCGTCGACCTCCTGAGCGAGCACGATCCCGGGGCGGGGGACTTCTGGCGCCAGGAGTGGGCGGCCGCCGACGTCCGGCGCGCGCCCTGCGACGATCCCAGCAGGCAGCGGATGTGGTTTCGACTCAACGGCGAGCTCGAAGACAACCGGACCATGCGCACGGCGTTGCTCACGTACTACTCCGACCTCACGCTGCTCGGGCCGACGCTTCGCCCGCACGGCATACGCGTCGGCGCGCCGGAAGTGCAGGTGGCCTCGCTCGACCACACCATCTGGTTCCACCGGTCGGCCCACGCCAACCAATGGTTCCTGTACGACCAGCACTCGCCGTCGGCGTCGCACGGCCGCGGACTAGCCCTGGCCAGTGTGTTCGCCGAGTCGGGTGACCTGGTTGCGTCGATCGCGCAGGAGGGCTTGATCCGCCCGGCCAAGCCTTAGAGCGGAAGGACCTGCCCGACGAGGTGGGTCCCGGGTTTGCGCGATGAGGTGACGCCGAACGTTGTGACCCCATCATTGACCCGGCTGCCGAAGATCACCGTGCTGGGCAGCAGGACGGGCTTGCGGAACTCGGCGTTCACCTCGTAGGCCTTGGGGAGGCGGTTCTGCAACGCGGCAAGCGCGCGGGACACGGTCCACATGCCGTGGGCGATGTTGGTGGGGAAGCCGAAGGCCTTGGCCGTCAGCGGGTAGAGGTGGATCGGGTTCCGGTCGCCGGAGATGGCGGCGAACCGACGTCCGAGGTCGCCCTTGAGCTTCCATTCCACGACGCCGTCAGGGGCGTCGACGCTGTCCAGAGGCGGACGAGTGGTTTCCGCACCGGTGCCCTTGCTGCCACGCGCGAAGATCGTCATGGTCTCCGACCAAACTTCCTCTTCGTTCACGGCTCGGGCCGTCGTGGTGATGTCGATCAGCCGGCCCTTCGGGTGGGGCCGCAGGTCGTGTGCCTTGACGGACAGGTCGAGGGTCTCGTCCAAGCCGATCGGGCGGTGATGCACCAGCCGGTTGCGCAGGTGCACCACGCCCATCGGTGCGAACGGGAACGCGGTATCCGTCATCAGCGACAAGTGCAGGCCGAACGCCGCGAAGTGCGGGTACAGCGGCGGCAGGGTGTCGGCCGGCTGGTACCCGCAGACCGCGTTGTATCGCGCGAGGTGATCTTTGTCGGTCGCGACGTCCTTCAACTCAAGCAACAGGTCGGGAGCCGCCTGACCGGTGTGCCTGATGCCAGGAAGGCCACCGATCACGGGCAAAGCCGGAAGGGCTGCCTTGAGCAGCTTGGGGACCGTGGCCGGCGCCTTGTCGAACGTCCGGGTCGTCATGACGCACCGATGAGCATCTGGCCGTTGACGCCGACCACGTTGCCGCTGACTGCCTGCGATCCGGGGCTCGCGAGCCAGGCGATGGCCTCAGCTACGTCGACCGCCAGGCCGCCCTGCGACATCGAGTTCATGCGTCGACCGGCTTCCCTCATGCCAAGTGGGATCGTCTTGACCATCTCAGTCTCCATGAAGCCGGGCGCGATCACGTTGGCGGTAATGCCCCTGTCGGCGACCCGCTTCGACAGAGCCTGGATCCAGCCGATGACGCCGGCCTTGGCCGACGCGTAGTTGGTCTGGCCGCGGTTGCCCGCGATGCCGGCCACCGACGCGATGCCGACGATGCGGCCACCGTCATTGATGAGGTCGTTCTCCAGCAGGTGGTCGGTGATCCGCTGCGGCGCGCCGACCGAGATCTCAACAACGAGCTGCCAGTTCTCCGGCTTCATGTTGCGCAACATCTTGTCGCGGGTGATGCCGGCGTTGTGAACGACGATGTCGACCTTGCCGTGGTTCTTCTTGATGTAGTCGGCAATGAGCCGGGGAGCGTCCGGAGCGGTGATGTCGCCGACGACGTATCCACCACCCAAGCGCTCAGCGGCTTTCTTGAGGTCGTCCTCGAGCGGCGGGACGTCCAGGCCGATGACGGTGGCGCCGTCGCGGGCGAGCGTCTCCATGTCGGCCAAGCCGAGACCGCGCGAAGCACCCGTGACGAGCGCGACCTTGCCGGCGAGTGGCTTTTCCAGGTCGCTGACGGCCGGGGCCGACGTGATGCCGGTAGCGCCGACGCGGATGACCTGGCCCGAGACGTACGCGGACTTGGGGGAGAGGAAGAAGCCGAGCGTCGACTCAAGCATCGACTCCGCGCCCTTGGCGATGTAGATGAGGTTGGCGGTGCTGCCGTTGCCGGCTTCCTTGCCGACCGAGCGGGTGAAGCCCTCGAGGGCGCGCTGAGCGATGGCGGCGCTCTCCGTCGTGGCTTCCTCCGGGAGTGAACCGATGACGACCACGCGGCCCGAACCGGCGAGCTGCCGCATCACCGGCGAGAAGAATTCCTGCAGCGCGACGAGGCCCTGCGCCGAGTCGATGCCGCTGGCGTCGAAGACCAGACCCTTGTACTTCTTGCCTTGGGCGTAGACACCGGTGTTCTCGATCTTCGACGACTTCAGCGCCGCGGCGACGGCCTTCGAGACCGTGCCGGCCTGTGCGCTGCCGACCAGGACCGTGCCCTTGACGAGCGGTCCGCCGGCGTAGCGGTCGAGATACGGCGGGTTGGGCAGTCCGAGCTGCTTGACCAAGAACTTCCCGATCGGGTTGTGGGCCAGGTCCTGGTACTTGTCCGTCATGACAGGTGTGTCCAATCTCTCGCATACCCTCGGTATCTGAATGTCTCGGAACACTGTAATCTCGGTATTCCAACGAGTCCAACCGAGGCTATCGAACTCATCGAGGAGCACGACATGGCGGCATCCACGCCAGCGAAGCAGAGCGCATCGAAGAATGGGGGCGTGCGTCGCGTCGCCGTCATCGGCGGCAACCGCATCCCGTTCGCCCGGTCCAACACCGTCTACACCGGGGTTTCCAACCAGGAGATGCTGACCGCCGCGCTCGACGGCCTCGTCGACCGCTTCGGTCTCGAAGGCGAGATCGTCGGTGAGTTCGTCGCCGGTGCTGTCCTCAAGCACGCCCGCGACTTCAATCTCGCCCGTGAGACGGTGCTCGGCTCCAAGCTCGCACCGGAGACCACCGCGTACGACATCCAGCAGGCATGTGGCACTGGCCTCGAAGCTGCCGCGCTCGTCGCCAACAAGATCGCGTTGGGCAAGTACGAGGTTGGCATCGCCGGTGGCACCGACACCACGTCGGACGCCCCTCTGGCTGTCAACGACAAGCTGCGCAAGATCCTGATCGACCTGAATCAGGCCAGTGCCAAGGGCGACCGGAAGAAGATGCTCGCCCTGATCTCGAAGATCCGCCCGACCATGCTCGCTCCGGACCAGCCGCAGAACGCCGAACCGCGCACCGGCCTGTCGATGGGTGAGCACCAAGCCATCACCACGCGCGCCTGGGGCATCACCCGCGAGGCGCAGGATGAGCTCGCGGCCAAGTCGCATCAGAACCTCGCCGCGTCCTGGGACGAGGGCTGGCAGGACGATCTCGTGACGCCGTTCCGCAGCGTCGAGAAGGACACCCACCTGCGTCCGGACTCCACCGTCGAAGCACTGGCCAAGCTCAAGCCGGTCTTCGGCAAGCGCTTCGGCGACGAGGCCACGATGACGGCCGGCAACTCGACTCCGTTGTCCGACGGCGCGTCGGCCGTGCTGCTGGCGTCCGAGGAAGAGGCGAACAACCGTGGCTGGAAGGTTCAGGCATACTTCGTCGACTACGAAGTCGCCGCCGTCGACTACGTCAGTGGTGCCGAGGGCCTGCTGATGGCCCCGGCATATGCCGTTCCGCGCATGCTGGAGCGCAACGGCCTGTCGCTGCAGGACTTCGACTTCTACGAGATCCACGAGGCCTTCGCCGGCCAGGTGCTGTCCACGCTGGCCGCCTGGGAAGACCCGGCGTTCTGCAAGGAGAAACTGGGCCTCGACGCGCCGCTCGGCTCCATTGATCGGTCCAAGCTGAACGTCAAGGGCTCGTCGCTCGCCGCAGCCCACCCGTTCGCCGCCACCGGCGCCCGCATCGTCGCCAACGCGGCGAAGCTGCTCGACGACCGGGGCTCCGGCCGCGCGCTGATCTCCATCTGCGCTGCCGGCGGTCAGGGCGTCGTCGCGATCCTGGAACGGTAACCCTCGATCCAGAACGCCCCGGGCCACGATGGTGCGGGGCGTTCTGTCGGGAGTGCCACGTAATCTCGAACTATGCCTCGTTTGCCCGCGGTCCCGCTGAATCATTCGCGTCCGCAAGTTGCGCCCTTTGAGGTTGTCTCGGACTACCAGCCGGCTGGCGATCAGCCGGCCGCGATTGCCGAGATCGAGCGTCGGATGAAGGGCGGCGTCAAGGACGTGGTCCTCATGGGTGCCACGGGCACCGGCAAGACGGCCACCACGGCGTGGTTGGCCGAGCGGCTGCAGCGGCCGATGCTGGTCATGTTGCCCAACAAGACGCTCGCGGCGCAGTTCGCCAATGAGTTGCGGGAGCTGTTGCCCAACAACGCGGTCGAGTACTTCGTCTCCTACTACGACTACTACCAACCCGAGGCTTACGTTCCCCAGACGGACACCTACATCGAGAAGGACTCCTCGATCAACGAGGAGGTCGAACGGCTCCGGCACAGTGCCACGTGGTCGCTGCTGACCCGCCGTGACGTCATCGTCGTCGCCAGCGTCTCCTGCATCTACGGGCTCGGTTCTGCGCAGGAGTATCTGAACCGGATGATCGGATTCAAGGTCGGCGAAGAGATGCCGCGCGATCAGTTGCTGCGGACGCTCATCCAGGGCCAGTACACGCGCAACGACATGAACCCGGTGCGCGGAACGTTCCGCATCAAGGGCGACACCGTCGATATCTTCCCCGTCTACCAGGAGATGGCGGTGCGGATCGAGTTCTTCGGTGACGAGATCGAACGGCTGATGACACTGCACCCGCTTACCGGTGAGGTGCTGTCCGAGGACCGCGAGCTCTACGTCGGCGCTGCGACCCACTACGCCGTCGGTCCGGACACCATGTCCAGGGCCATCGCATCGATCGAGAAGGAACTCGGTGAGCGGCTGCAGGAGCTGGAGAGCCAGGACAAGCTGCTTGAAGCGCAGCGGCTGCGCATGCGCACCACTTTCGACCTGGAGATGATGCAGCAGGTCGGCACCTGTGCCGGTATCGAGAACTACTCCTGGCACATGGACGATCGGCCGCGCGGCTCGGCGCCCAACTGCCTCCTCGACTACTTCCCGGACGACTTCGTACTTGTCCTCGACGAGTCGCATGTCACCGTGCCGCAGATCGGCGCCATGTACGAGGGCGACAAGTCGCGCAAGCAGACGCTTGTGGAGCACGGCTTCCGGCTGCCCAGCGCGCTCGACAACAGGCCGCTCATGTGGAGCGAGTTCCTCGACCGCATCGGTCAGACCGTCTACCTGTCGGCGACGCCCGGGCCCTACGAGATCGAGAAGGCGGGTGGCGATTTCGTTGAGCAGGTCATCCGGCCGACCGGCCTCATCGACCCCGAGGTCATCGTCAAGCCGACCAAGGGCCAAATCGACGACCTCATCAGCCAGATCAGGGAGCGCACCGCCCGGAACGAACGCGTCCTGGTCACCACACTCACCAAGAAGATGTCCGAAGACCTGACCGACTACCTGCTCGAGGCCGGCATACGCACGCGCTATCTGCACAGCGAGGTCGACACCCTGCGCCGCATCGAGCTGCTGCGCGAGCTCCGGATGGGGGAGTACGACGTCTTGGTTGGCATCAACCTGCTGCGGGAGGGCCTCGATCTCCCGGAGGTGAGCCTGGTGGCCATCCTCGATGCCGACAAGGAGGGCTTCCTACGCTCGGGACGCTCGCTGATCCAGACGATCGGCCGAGCCGCGCGCAACGTCTCCGGCCAGGTGATCATGTACGCCGACTCGATCACCGACTCCATGGCAGCGGCCATCGATGAGACCAACCGCCGCCGGGCCAAGCAGGTGGCCTACAACAAGGCCCACGGCATCGATCCCACGCCGCTGCGCAAGAAGATCGGCGACATCACCGACCTCCTGGCCCGCGAGGACGCGGACACCGACGCGCTGCTTGCGGCCACCGGAGACGGGCGGCGGCGCGGGGCAGCCGTCCCGCTTGGGGAGCGTCGGCTTCAGGATCTGCCCTCGGGCGAGCTCGCGTCGCTCATCGAGCAGCTCACCGCTCAGATGCACGCCGCCGCGGCGGAACTGCAGTTCGAGGTCGCCGCCCGGCTGCGTGACGAGATCAGGGACCTCAAGAAGGAGCTCCGTCAGATGCTCGAGGCAACCGCCTGAGGGTCGGTCTGACACACTTGGCCGTGGAGGGGAGTATTCCTTCGCCGCAGCGTCGTCATCACGTCGACATCCGTTGACCGGTGCTGCGGGCCGACCACTACATCGAGTGGATGGCGGAAGAGACCTCCGGCTCGTTTGGCGACCGGAGGATTCCCATGCATGTGTCCACGCTCGAGTGGGGGATAACAGTCGGTGTCACCCTCGCGGTGCTGCTGGTCGACGTCGGCATCATCGCGGTTCGGCCGCACGAGCCGACGTTCCGCGAGTGCGCGATCGCACTTGCGTTGTACGTCGGCTTCGCCGTTGTCTTTGGATTGTGGGTCTGGCAGCACCACGGAGGTGAGTACGGCCTGCAGTTCTTTGCCGGCTGGCTCACCGAGTACAGCCTCTCGGTCGACAACCTGTTCATCTTCTTGATCATCATGGCGAGCTTCCGCGTTCCACGAGCCCGGCAGCAGGAGGCATTGCTCGTCGGCATCGTGCTCGCCCTCGTATTCCGCGCGGTGTTCATTGGATTGGGTGCGGTGGCGATCGCGAGGTTCTCGTGGATCTTCTACCTGTTCGGGTTGTTCCTCATCTATACGGCGGCCAGGCTCATCAAGGACACCGAGCACGAGGACGACGCACAGAACGCCATCGTGCGGCTGGTCCAGCGCCACTACCGGCTGGCCGGCCACTGGGATGGGGGACTGAAGCTCTTCGTCAACGAGAACGGACTTCGCTTGCTCACGCCGATGGCCTTGGTGATCGTGGCGCTGGGGACGACGGACGTGCTCTTCGCACTGGACTCGATCCCGGCAATTTACGGCCTCACGAGTGAGCCGTATCTGGTGCTGACCGCGAACATCTTCGCGCTCATGGGCCTGCGTCAGCTGTACTTCCTGCTCGGCGACCTGCTGAAGCGGCTCGTCTTCCTGTCGCAAGGCCTGGCGATCCTGCTGGCGTTCATCGGCGTCAAGCTCATCCTGCATGCGCTGCACGAGAACGAGCTCGCGTTCATCAACGGCGGGAACCACGTCAACGTGCCCGAGATCTCGATCGGCGTCAGCCTCGGTGTCATTGTCGGAACCCTGGCGGCCACGGCCGTCGCCAGCCTCTGGAGGACCCGTCGTGCGTGATCTAACCGCCAAGCTGGCGACGTGGGCCGGGCGGCTGGCCACCCGGTCGCTCGTGCGCGGCGGGGTCGATCTGGCGAAGTTGACGATCATTCCGGAACGGGTCAAGTTCCCGCTGTGGCGGCAAGGCACCGACCCGGTCGCCAAGCTGGCGACCGTTCGATCGGACGGGCCGCTGTACGAGCTGAAGCTGCCGTTCCGCATGCGGGTCTGGCTGGCGACCGGCTATGCCGAGTCCCGAGAGATTCTCACTGACAACACCAGTTACAGCAGTGACATCCGGCACCTGTTCTCGGGCGACGGCCCGACGACCGGCGACGACATCGGCGGCCTTGGGTTCACTGACCCGCCCCTGCACACCCGGCTGCGCAAGATCATCACTCCCGAGTTCACGATGCGCCGATTGGCGCGGATGGACCCGATCATCGGTGACATCGTCGAGCGCCAACTCGACGAATTGGCGGCGACCGGCTCCGGTGCCGATCTGGCGAAGCACGTCGCCTTCCCGGTGCCGTTTCAGACGATCACGTCGCTGCTCGGCATGGACTACGACGATGCGGAGACCTTTCAGCGGCTGGGTGGCGCGCGGTTCGACGTGACCGGGGGAGCCGCCGCCTTCGGCGCGATGAGCGCACAGCGGGAGTTTCTGTTCGCCGCGGTGGCGAAGCAGCGGAAGCATCCCGGTCAAGGCCTCATCGGGCAGATCATCCGGGCGGAAGGTGACAACCTCACCGACGCTGAGCTGGCGGGCCTGGCCGATGGCGTGTTCACCGGCGGCTTCGAGACGACGGCGGGAATGATCGCGCTCAGTACGCTCGTACTGCTGCGCGACCCGGCCCACAAGAAGCTCATCCGCGACGGTTCAGCGGCCGATGTCGACCGTGTCGTCGAGGAACTGCTGCGCTACCTGTCAGTCGTTCAGCTCGCGTTCCCACGGTTTGCCAAGGAGGACATGCGCCTGTTCGGACGCACGATTCGCAAGGGCGACGTCCTGCTGGCATCCCTCAGTGGTGCGAACAGAGATCCACAGATGGCTGGGGCGGGACCAGACTTGTTCGACCCGTTCCGTGTGCCGTCCTCGGGTCACCTGGCCTTCGGCCACGGCATCCACCGATGCATTGGGGCGGAGCTGGCCCGGATGGAGTTGCGCATCGTGTTGCCGCGGCTGTTCCAGCGGTTCCCCGACCTTGCGCTAGCCATTCCCGAATCCGAGGTCGCGTTCCGCGAGCTCTCCTTCGTCTACGGAGTTGACGCGCTGCCGGTGACCTTCTGATCGGATGTCCAGGACTGTCAGGAGCCATACGTAGGATGGTTTGAGTGAGTATCCCCCAAGCTCTCCGCGCCGCCGGCGCTTCGAGCAGGGAGGTACCCCCAGCGGGTACCGACCGGATCGTCATTCGTGGCGCGCGCGAGCACAATCTCAAGGACGTCTCGCTGGATCTGCCGCGAGACGCGCTGATTGTTTTCACCGGGCTATCGGGGTCCGGCAAGTCGTCTTTGGCATTCGACACGATCTTCGCCGAGGGTCAGCGTCGGTATGTCGAGTCGCTGTCGGCGTACGCGCGTCAGTTCCTCGGACAGATGGACAAGCCCGACGTCGACTTCATCGAAGGCCTGTCACCAGCAGTGTCCATCGACCAGAAGTCGACCAGCCGCAACCCGCGCTCGACGGTGGGCACCATTACCGAGGTCTACGACTACCTGCGCCTGCTCTACGCCCGTGCCGGTCGCCCGCACTGCCCGGAGTGCGGTGAGCCCATCGCGCGTCAGACGCCGCAGCAGATCGTTGACCGCATCCTGTCCGGCGAGGAGG
>DATLCL010000075.1:0-3668 GCA_035526415.1 Aeromicrobium sp. | reverse complement strand
ATCAGCGTCAGTTCCAACGCCGTATTCACGATCCGCACGGGATCGGTCGACGGCGTGACAATTGGCTCGACGGCAGCCACGGCGACCCCAACGGCGTTCCCGACTGTCTTCCAGACGACATTGCCGACGCCGACGCCGACGCAGACCGCGACTGCCACCGCCACCCAGACGGCCACACCGACAGCGACGGGATCGAGTTCTGGGCCCACGCCGACTCCGACCGCGACAGCAGCTGCGACAGCCACGCCCGCTCCGACACCAACTCCGCAACCCATCGTGGTCAGCTGGTACGGACAGCCCACGAGCGACGATGCCTCGGGTGGTGGGCCGCCGGGCACGGTCAACGAGAACCAGATCGTGGGTATCCCCCCCCTCACCGTCACGTTCTACAACACGTCGACGGGCGGCAGCCCTACCGGATGCCTCTGGACCTTCGGCGACAGCACGGTATCCAGCAGCTGCGGCAACCAGGTCACCAAGAGCTACACGACGCGCGGCACGTACACAGTTTCACTGACGATTGACGGCCAGATGGTGAGCAGGGCGAGCTACGTCCTGGTGGGCTGCAAGGTTCCGGCATTCGCTGGCGTCCATGTCAGCAACGTTCAGACAAATTGGACGAATGCCGGCTTCAGCGCGTCGAACCTGAGTTACCTCGACGGCCAGGGGAACGGCAACTACAAGATCGGCTACCAGTCGCTGGCCGGTGGCCTGGTCAATCCGTCCGGCGGTTGCTCGGGCGCCACTGTCACGGTCGGGCCGTGAAGAGGGTGGGTCACCGCAGAGCGCGCGGTCAAACGCTCGTCGAGTTCGCGATGGTCCTGCCGATCATCATCCTGCTCGTCATGGGCACGGTCGATCTGGGCCGAGCCGTGTTCACGTACAACACGCTCGCGCAGTCGGCGCGCTCGGCTTCACGGCTGGCGATCGTCAACCAGAACATCACCAACGTCCGCAACGAGGCGATCGCCTCCGCCGCGACCCTCGGTCTGACGTCGTCGAACGTCGACGTTTGCTTCAAGCGGGCGGACTCGACTCTCACCAGCTGCTCGAGCACCTCCGACAACTGCCCGCAGTCAACGCGCGATATCGGTTGCCTCGCGATCGTCACGACGCACATGACCTACAGCCCGATGACGCCCGTAATAAGCCTCATCTTCAGCTCTTTCGCGCTGTCCTCGACAAGCGTCGCCTCGATTGAGTACGTGTGTCCCGAAGGACCCGCATCGACGTGTCCATGAGCAACCGCGCCCGTCGTCGCGAGGGTGGGCAGGCGCTCGTCTTTGTTGCCCTGAGCATGACCGTCGTGCTGGCCGCCGCGGCGATGGTGATAGACGGGGGCAACGCCATGGCACAACAACGTGGCACGCAGAACGCGACCGACGCCGCAGCGCTGGCCGGTGCATTGACGCTTGCCCAGAACATGGGTGGCGACGACAAGAACGACGGCGACGTGCGCACGGCGATGCTGCGCGCCTTCAGCAACAACGACTCGACCATGGGCACGTCCTATTACGTCGACTACGACTACGGCGTGGTCGGTACCGTCGGCCGAGGCGGGTCGATCCCCAATGACGCCGCGGGGGTCCAGGTCGCAGGCTCGCGCACGTTCGACACGTTCCTCGCCGGGATCGTCGGCATGAACACCATGACCTCAGGTGGCAGCGCGACGGCCATGGCGGGCGCACTTCGCAGCATCTGCTCCTCCGACAACGGCTGCGGTGTCGCTCCGGTCACGTTCTCGATCCCGATCACCTCGTGCGACGGCACGAGCCGGCCCCTTCGGATCGGCGTGGACTGGCCGCTGGTCAGTCTTGACGTGGCGAAAGCCGACAGCGGTGGCGCCTACATGTCGATTGTGCCGCTGTGCAAGAACGGTCCCGGTGGGGTCGGCTGGCTGGACATGGGCTGCGGCGGCAATCTCGAGGACGAGATGCGCAAGTCCTGCAACGGTCCGTTCGACATCCCGGCGTGGTTCCAGACCGCGGCAGGCAACGTGAACAGCATCGAGTCTGCGGTCAACGAGACCTATCGGGGCGAAATGATGCTCATCCCGATGTTCGACGCGACGTGTCGCGACATCCCGTCTACCGGCCTGCCGGCGGACTGCACCGACCCCGGGAACGGCAACAACCTCTACTACCACATCCCACGGTTCGCAAAGTTCCTCCTGGACGAGGCATACATCCAGGGTGACAACAGCAGCGTTTGCAACTCCGGCCCCGGGACGCCATACATCGGCGGCAACGGCGGCACGAGCTGCTTCAAAGGCTGGTTCGTCGAATACATCATGCAGGGCCGCGTCGGTGGTTGGGAGGACTGTGACGAAGCGACGGTCGCTGAATGCCTCGAACCGATTCTTGGAGTGCAACTGACGAGGTGAGGTCCCGCGGGGGGCCGGTTGTGCTGTCTGGCTGCTGTGGGCGCCGCCGTAATCGCCGTCAGCGCCTGCTCGTCAGGTATCAGCGTCCCCAACGGGCCGCGACGGACTCCTAGCCCGCGCCTGACTCCACCCCGTTGACGGCGACGTTGCGGCCCAGGACTGCGACCGCCACGTGTCGCTCGCCAGCCGCGACAAGGTACCCATTCGTCGGAGGTGTCCGACGTCGAGGACGTTGGCGAGGCCCGTGGGGGACGATCGCTGCACCAGTTGCGCGTGCGAGAGTGGGTTGGCGGTGCCATCAACTCCGTCGGTCGCAACGACGCCCATGTCGTGTCAAGCGTCTTCGACATTCACGAGACCGACGCTGGCATCCCGGTAAAGCCAACCCGCAAATTCACGGTCGTCGGCCGCATGGCTGCTGCCGAAACCCGGCTGCACTACAACGTCGTGTATCGCTTCTCAACCGTGGGTGACGCGATCACGATCAAGGCACCGCGCCTCTAGCTCGGTCTCGCTGGCTCAGCCGAGCGCCGACGATGGCGGCCGCGTGCCGAACCGGTCCCCACGTCTTCGACGAGCGGGTGCATCACCGGCCGTTCCCAGCGACGCGGCTTCCAGAAACACGCCGGACCCAGGGCAACGAAATCGCCGCGGCCAGGTTGACCGCGGCGATGCGCTGTACGGATTCTGCGACCCAGGTCGCAAGGGCTTACGGCGCGGGCGATGCCGAGGGGGACGGCTCCGGCGATCCGCTTGGTGCCGGTGAGGCGTTCGGATCGGGCGTGGCGTTGGGATCCGGAGTAGCGCCGGGATCAGGTGATGCTGTCGGAGTAGGTGCCGTTGGCGTGATCGGGATGCCAAGGAGCTCCGACAGGTCAGCCAGCCGCGGCACTCGGAACAGGTACCTCATGATCAGCGAGTCGGTCGTCTCGCCGTATTCGAGCGAGTTGGCCACGCGGGTATCGGTGGCGGGTCGCAGCGCCAACGCCATCGAGTCGGGCGCTTCCTGGATGATGTGGGCGATCTGTTCCGCCTGATGCAGGTCGACCTTGAGGACGTACATCTCTTCTTCAGGGTCGGCCTTCAGGATCTCCAGGTCCTGGAACGAGAGCTTCGTGGACTTGCCGGTCGTCAGGCCTTCACCCGTTGCTGTCTCAATCTTCTGATAGTTGCCTTCGTCGTCGATTCCGTAGATAACAAAGTCGACACTTGTGATGAGATCTACCCGCTGACTTGTGGTGAGCGTGCCGCCGACTGCGCGGTCGGCAGGGATCCTGACGGATAC
>DATLCL010000070.1:0-13223 GCA_035526415.1 Aeromicrobium sp. | reverse complement strand
TCGCTGTCCCGCGATGAGTACCGCTTCGCCTGGCAGCACGGTGCGCGGGCCGGCTACATCCAGGCCCGGCGGTACTGGCACCGTCAAATCGCCGCCGGCCGGGAGTCGCCGTTTCTCGACCCGGCTGGGCCGCGCCGCATCTACGCGCCGCAGCGTGTGCTCACCGGGCACGACCTCGAACCGACGACGTGCGACGTCCTGTGGATCTCCGATTGGCGCGCCGGTCTGTCCCGCTATGACGGCCACGTCGGCTTGGTGGAGGCCACCGCGGCGGCCGGACTGTCGACGCTGACAGCGCACGCCACCGCCGTCCGCAACGCCAACCGAGACAGGGTGCCCTTGCGGGACGACGTCCTCGGGCTGCAGGCCGAGGGGACCACGCGACTGGTCGTCTGGACCGATCAGACGCATGCGCGCCTCGTGGTCGTCACTGACCCCGAGCTGCTGAATCTGACCCGACCCGCCGGGAACGTGGCGATCACCGCCGATCGGCTCGTTGTCGCCGCACCGCATCCACCGGAGGCACCGGTCGACGGATGGCTCACCTACGACACGGGTGTCGTCGAGGCGAATGCGCAGCGGATGTTCGGCACGGCGGTCGAGTGGCTGCCGGCCAGCGCATCGATTGCGGAGGAACTTCGGCGGCGTGGCGCAACGACCGTGTTGGAGCCGGCGCTGCTCGCGGTTGCGCCGACGGTCCACGAGCGTCGCTATCGCGGCGCGCGTGGCGGGTCCTCGCTCATCGTCGGGACGGCCGCGCTCGAGCCGCGGCGGCGTGATCGCCCGCGCGTCGGCGACCTTTCGGCGCGATTGCCGGCCGCGGGGTTCGACGTGCGTGTGCTCGACACGGCATTTGCCGCGCGCCAGCGGAGACATCCGAGGGTGCTGCCGCTGACGTGGGTCGCGGTCGAGGAGTCACTCCCGCTCGGCGGATTCCTGCGGCAGCTCGACGTGTTCGCTCCCGTTCCCACCCGGACGTGGGGGCCGTACGTGCCGTGGAGCGTCCTGTGGGCCCTCGCCGAAGGCGCTGTCGTCGTCGCCGATCCTGCACTGGAGTCGTTCCTCGGCGAGGCCGGGGTCTACGCCGCCGCGGGTGAGGTCGACATTGCTCTCAAGGAGCTGGCCTACGACCCGGGACGCCTCGACGAGCAGCGCGCGCTCGGATACGCCCTGTGCCGCGACCGCGCGTCGAGCGCCGCCCTGACCACTCTGATCGGCACACTGTTGGCTGGTAGAGAGGACGGGCGATGAAACTGGTACGGCGCAAGGTTCTGGTCGCCGGCGCGGCAACCGTGGTGGCTGCGGCCGGCATTGGGGCGGCGTTCTCGGACTTCATCGAAGGCGCCCTCGCCGCCTTGATTCTGCTGGTGCTGTTGACGGTTGCGCTGCAGTTGCAGGCATTGCGCCGCGTGGAGTGGCGTCAACAGAGCCTCGACCGACTCGAGCAGAAACTCGATGTCGTGGCGCGTCGCGTGGTCACCGAGGCCGAGGCCACCGGGCGTGATCTGGGCGGTCGCATTGACAGCCTTTCCGCGGAACTGCGGCGCCAGAGCTGATTTGGCCGCCGCGACACATCGCGACACGACGGGGATTCCGGTGACGTACGTCATGGTGCGGCTGTGGTCTGTGAGGCACAATGGAGCCAAAGCTCCTGATCCGATCACGAGAAGCGTTGGGGAAGACGGATTCTCAGACGGACCAGGAGGCAATGATGAGCGCTTTCGACGGATCGATGGCGATGACGCGCGGCGTGGTCTACATCCACGCCGCACCGTCGGCGTTGTGCTCACACATCGAGTGGGCCGTCGTCGGCGTGCTCGACGCTGCCGTCGACTTCAACTGGGTCGCCCAGCCGGCCGAGCCGGGCACGTATCGCACGGAGGTTTCGTGGCAGGCGCCTGCCGGCACCGCCGCCGCCATCACGTCATCGCTGCGCGGGTGGGATCGGCTCCGCTTTGAGGTCACCGAGGAGCCGACAGCCGTCACCGAGGGTGCGCGATTCAGCTACACCCCCGAACTGGGGGTGTTCCACGCGATGACCGGACTGCACGGCGACGTCCTCATCCCGGAGGACCGGGTGAAGGCATTCCGGGTCAAGGCTGCCAAGGGCGAGATCACCATGGACGAGGCTCTCGACGCGCTGCTCGGCGCCAAGTGGGATGCCGAGCTGGAGCCGTTCCGGCACGCCGGTGACGGCGCTCCGGTCCGGTGGCTACATCAGGTGATTTGACCTCTAGCTGATCCGGACGACGGCCGACGGCGTTGCCGAGCCCGAACTCGAGCGGACGCGGAACTGGCGTTCGCCCGGGCTGGAGATGTAGACCCGCGATTCGAAGGTGCCATCCGGGCGAGCGGTGACCTTGATGGGGAACGGCGCCCAGGTTCCGCCGCCCTCGCGCCACTCGACAGCCAGGGTCTCGCCATCGCGAGCGCTCGGGAGTCGGCCCGACAGTCGGAAGTCCTCGCCAGCGCTCACCCGTGCGGGCGTCACGGTCAGGGTTGCATTGGTCGGCGCGGCGTTCGTCGGCGAAGCGTCGTTCCTGCCGGAGGGGTTGGTGGTGGCGGTGGCCGTGGCGGTCGCTGAGGTGATTGGGGTCGGCGCGGTCGGCGCACTGATCGGCGGCAGCGATCCGCCCCCGATGCCCGAGCTGGCGAGCAGCACAGCGGCCCCGATGCCGATGAAGACGCCGATGCCGGCGCCGACGACGGCGAAGACCACCGCCAGCTGCTTGTATGCGCCGACGCGTTCTGGGTCGTTCAGCTGCGGCGGCGGCAGGGAGGCCAGGAAGCTCTCACCTCGCTGGACCGAGCGAACGATGTCGCCTACCGTCCGCCACTCGTTCACCGTGTCATCGGGCAACCGGAGGTCGAAGGTCGTGGCGACGCCCTCGGCCAGTTCGACCGTCGCGACCGAGTCGATGCCCAGGTCCTTCAGCGCGGCGGTGTCGCGCACAGAATCGGCGGGGGTGCCGGCGATCTTGCCGAGGAGTTCGGTGAGGTTGACGCGGATCTCCTCGGGCGTGGGCACCGAGCGATTCTATCCGGCCGACACTGAATCGACAGAGTCGTCGGCCGCGTCCGCCTCGTCGTCGATGTCCTCGGTGTCGTCGATGTCGTCGGTCTCGTCCGTCTCCTCGGGCGGCTTATCCTCGAGCCCTCGGCGCCGGCGGCGGCCCCGGTTACCTGTGGCCCAAGCGCCCAGCGAAACGGAAAGCCACCCGATGAAGGCGCCGGCGAAGTCGTCGGCGAGGTAGTGCCAGCCGAAGTACACAGTCGCCAACACGGTCATGAGCAGGAAGACGTATCCGGCAATGCGGACGGCGAGACGCTGGCCGGTGCGGCTGAAGAACACGCAGGCGGTGACGACCACCGAGACGTGGAGCGAGGCGAACCCGGCGATGCCGTAGATGTCGCTGCCAGTCGGGTCGGCCTTGAAGGCCGCGCCGTTCTGGAACAGCGAGTTTTGGAGCGACGACACGCTCGAATCGGGCAGGTCGGCGAACATCGACGGTTGGAAGAAGGCGGGGCCGAGTGTCGGGAGGATGTAATAGCTCGCCGCTCCGAGCACCCAGTTCAGGCCCAACGCAGTGGCGTACCACGCCCCGAGCGAGGCGTTCCGGCTCCAGGTCAGGACCAGTCCGAGCGTGACGGGGATGAGCGGTAGATAGCTCACGTAGGCCGTCGCGAGCACCTCGGCGGTCACGCTGGTGCCGAGGAGCTGATGGAGGATCGTCGCTGGGTTGTGGCCGAACATCAGGAAGTGATCGAGCTGCAGCATGTCGTGGTCGAAGAGCACGTCTTCGCGGATCAGCGGCAGGTAGCTCTTGATGTTCCGATAGCTGACGTAGCAGATGTAGAAACCGACAAGCCCGGTCATGATGTTGACGACCCGGGTCCAGCCCCACTCCTCGCGCATGATCTCGGCGATCGCGTGATGGGCCCGTCTGACGCCGTTGCGCCGGATGGCCTGCGGGATGATGCCGAGCGCGAAGAACATGAAGGCCAAGACCGGGAGGCGGACGTAGGCCGGGCCCAGGAAGCCCTCCGGATCACGCAGCGGCACGCCCAGTTGCTGCGAGAGCACCACCGCGGTGATTCCGATCAGCGCCGAGACGATCACCAGGAAGGTGTAGGGCCAGCGACGCATGCCCATATCTTAGAGAGGGGCTATGCGTCGCCGCCCTCCTGCGCCCGGCCGGCGACCGCCGTGGGGTCGTCCAGCCGCAGGTCAGAGAAGGCTTTGGCGACGACGGCCCGCTCCAGATGGCCGCGTTCGGCCAGTCCTTGCAGGACCCCGACGACGATCGATTCGGTGTCGACCTGGAAGGCCCGACGAGCCGCGGCTCGGGTGTCGGCGAACCCGAAGCCGTCGGTCCCGAGCGACTCCCATCCGCCGGGCACCCACGGTGCGATCTGGTCGGATACGGCGCGCATGTAGTCGCTGACGGCGAGCGTGACGGCCTTCTCCTCTGCGAGGGCTTGGGCGATCCATGCTTGGCGGTACTCCTCGCCGGCGTGGTTCAGGTTCCACCGTTCGGTCTCGACGGCCTCACGCGCGATCTCGTTCCACGACGTCACGGACCACACGTCGGCGGCGACGCCGTACTGCTCGGCCAGGATCTCCTGCGCCTTCAGGGCCCACGGGACGGCGACGCCGGACGCAAGGATGCGGGCCGGAATGCCGTCTCCGGAAGCCTTTGCGTACAGGTAGGCGCCCTTGAGCAGGCTGTCGACGTCAAGGCCGGCCGGCTCGGCGGGCTGGACGATCGGCTCGTTGTAGACGGTCAGGTAGAACATGACGTCTTCGCCGTTGCCGTCTGGACCTCCGTCGCCATACATCCGCTCCAGGCCGGACCGGACGATGTGGCTGATCTCGAAGGCGAATGCCGGGTCGTAGTGGATGACGGCCGGGTTGGTCCGTGCGATGAGCGGCGAGTGGCCGTCGGCGTGCTGCAGTCCCTCGCCGGTCAGGGTGGTCCGGCCGGCGGTGGCGCCGATGAGGAAGCCGCGGGCCAGCTGGTCGGCCATCGCCCAGATCGAGTCGGCGGTCCGCTGGAAGCCGAACATCGAGTAGAAGATGTAGACCGGGATCATCGGCTCGCCGTGGGTCGAGTACGAGCTGCCCGCCGCCGTGGTTGACGCCATCGCGCCGGCTTCGCTGATGCCTTCGTGCAGGAGTTGGCCCTCAGGGGACTCCTTGTAGGCAAGCAGCAGCTTGCGGTCGACGGAGTGGTAGTTCTGGCCGTGCGGGTTGTAGATCTTGGCCGTCGAGAACATCGCGTCCATGCCGAACGTCCGGTACTCGTCTGGCGCGATCGGGACGATGCGGTGTCCGATCTCGGGGTCCCGCATGAGCTCCTTGAGCAGTCGGACGAAGGCCATCGTGGTGGCGACGGACTGCTTGCCGGAGCCCTGGGCGAGCTCGGCGTAGACCGGGTCGCCGGGCAGCTTGAGCGGCTTGGCCTCGAACGCGCGGGACGGGATCGGCCCGCCGAGGGCCTCGCGGCGAGACAGCATGTACTGGATCTCGGCACTGTCGGCGCCCGGGTGGTAGAACGGCGGCACGTAGTTCGCCTCGTCGATCTGCGCGTCGGTGATCGGGATGTGCAGCTTGTCGCGGAACCCCTTGAGGTCGTCGGCGGTCAGCTTCTTCATCTGGTGCGTGGCGTTGCGGCCCTTGAACGAGTCCAACAGCCAGCCCTTGATGGTGTGGGCGAGGATGACCGTCGGCTGGCCGGTGTGCTTGACCGCCGAGTCGAACGCGGCGAATACCTTGCGGTAGTCGTGGCCGCCGCGGGGGAGACGCTCGATCTGCTCGTCGCTCAGGTGCGCCACGATCTGCTGAAGACGCGGGTCCGGTCCGAAGAAGTGCTCGCGGTTGTAGGCACCGGACTCGACCGACAGCGTCTGGAACTCACCGTCGGGGACGCGGTTCATCTGATTGACCAGGGCGCCGTCGGTGTCGCGAGCCAACAGGTCGTCCCACTCGCGGCCCCAGACGACCTTGATGACGTTCCAGCCGGCGCCACGGAAGAACGCCTCCAGCTCCTGGATGATCTTGCCGTTCCCGGTAACCGGCCCGTCCAGCTGCTGCAGGTTGCAGTTCACGACGAACGTGACGTTGTCGAGCTCCTCGCGGGCGGCAATTCGGATGGCGCCGAGCGACTCGGGTTCGCCCATTTCGCCGTCGCCCAGGAAGGCCCAGACGTGCTGCTGGGAGGTGTCCTTGATGCCGCGGTGCTGGAGGTACCGGTTGAACCGGGCCTGGTAGATCGCGTTGATGGCCGCCAGACCCATCGACACGGTGGGAAACTCCCAGTAGTGCGGCATGAGCCGCGGGTGCGGGTACGACGACAGGCCGTTGCCGACGCCGTGGCTGCGCTCTTGCCGGAAGTGGTCGAGCAGGTCCTCGCTCAACCGGCCCTCCAGGTAGGAGCGGGCGTAGATGCCGGGCGCGGCGTGACCCTGGACGTAGATCTGGTCCCCGCCGCCGGGATGGCGGCGTCCCCTGAAGAAGTGATTGAAGCCAACCTCGTACAGGCTGGCCGCCGACTGGTAGGTCGCGATGTGGCCGCCCACGCCCAAGCCCGGCCGATTTGCCCGAGCGACCATCACGGCGGCGTTCCACCGGATCATCGACCGGATGCGACGCTCGATGTCCTCGTCGCCGGGAAAGTCCGGCTCGCGCTCGGGCGGGATCGTGTTGATGAAGTCGGTGCTGCGCAAAGCGGGGAGACCGATGTTCTTCTCGCGCGCCCGCTCCAGGAGCCGAAGCATCACGTACCGCGCCCGCTCTCGGCCGCGGGACTCGATCATCGCGTTCAGCGAGCTGACCCAGTCTGCCGTCTCGTCCGGATCGATGTCGGGCAACTGCGTCGGCATGCCCTCGTGGAGGATCGGCGGACGTTCAGGTTGATTCATGAAGGCTCCCCGCGGCAGGTGACCCCCCCATCCTTCCACGAGAGTTTTCGCTACTGTGAGGTACGCGAACGCGACAATTGTGACGCGGCACACCTGAGGAGGAGCGTTGGAAGCCGGCCGGTTGGGCTTCGTCCCCGACACCGTCATCCAGGAACTGGGGTGGGACGACGATGTTGACGCCGATCTGCGGGCGTCCATCGAGGCCCGTACGGGCAGTTCCCTCGTCGATGGTGAGGCGACCGACGTCGTCGACGGCGTGATCCTCTGGTGGCGCGACGGTGATGGCGACCTGGCCGATGCCCTGATGGACGCTCTCGCCGATCTGGCCGAGGGCGGTTCGATCTGGCTGCTGACGCCCAAGGTCGGCCGCGACGGCTACGTCTCCGGTGCCGACATCGTCGAGGCGGCCCCGGTGGCCGGCCTGTCGACGACCACGACGTCGTCGGCAACGGCGGACTGGGCCGCCACCAAGCTTTCGACCCACAAGCGCTGAGGATCGATCCGTGACCGTTTCTGTCGGCGACGTGGCGCCGGATTTTACGCTCAAGAACCAGCACGGTCAGGAGATCAGCTTGTCCGCGCTGCGCGGCAAGCCGGTGGTCCTCGTGTTCTTCCCGTTCGCCTTCAGTGGCATCTGTACCGGCGAGCTCTGCGAGATCCGTGACAACTTGAATGTCTTCGCCGATGACGATGCCACCGTGCTCGCCATCTCGTGCGATCACTTCTTCTCGAATCGTGCGTTTGCCGACCGTGACGGCTACAGCTTCGACATTCTCAGCGACTTCTGGCCGCACGGTGCCGTCAGCCAGGCATACGGCGTTTTCGAGGAATCTGCGGGTGCAGCGCGTCGCGGCACCTTCCTCATCGACGCCGACGGAATCGTCCGCTGGAGCGTCGAGAACCCGATCGGTGAGGCCCGCGACTTCCTGGGCTACAAGGACGCTCTGGCCGCCCTCGGGTGAATTTCTGAAATTCGCTGCAAGGTCAGGCGTAATGCGATTTGATATTGGTGCTGCAGCCGCCCGGGACCCGAGACCTTGGCGGCTGCGGTTTTTTGTGGTCCTAGGATGAGAACACGTTCTACTTCGTAGGTGTCCGGGAAAGGTACGCAGATGTCGCACAAGCCCGCCGTCGAGGGCTGGTTCACCACGGGCGCCGAGCCGGCGTTGCTCGGCTCGCGTTGTGAGTCCTGTCGCAGCACTTTCTTCCCGCCAGTGTCCGCTGAGGGATCGTTCTGTCGGAACCCCGCGTGCTCGGGCGAGACGTTCGTCAGCGCTGAGCTATCCCGCCGCGGTCGGGTGTGGTCCTACACGGACGCGCAGTATCAGCCGCCGGCCCCGTACATCCAGGTGACGGACCCGTTTGAGCCCTACGCCCTGGCCGCCGTCGAACTGCCGGAAGGCATCGTCGTGCTCGGCCAGGTGGCCGCTGGATACGGGGTGGCCGACCTGACCGTGGGTGACGAGGTCGAACTCGTCGTGGAGACGCTTTACGTGGACGTGGACGGCGAGCGCACCATCTGGCGGTGGAAACCGATTCTTGTCGGCGCGAGTGAGCGGAGTTCGGCATGAGCGCGCAGGTCACCGTTGCCGGAGTCGGCATGCATCCGTGGGGCAAGTGGGGCCGTAACTTCGCCTCGTATGGAGTCCACGCCGCTCGGGCGGCGCTTGACGACGCTGGCGTTTCCTGGACTGACGTTGACCTCGTAGTCGGTGGCGAGACCGTCAGGAACGGCTACGCCGGCTACGTCGCCGGATCCACCTTCGCAAGCGCGTTGGGCTGGAACGGTGCCCGCGTGGCCACCTCCTATGCCGCTTGCGCCACTGGTGCTCAGGCCTTGGACACGGCGCGCGCCCGCATCCTCGCCGGCCTCTCTGAGGTCGCGCTCGTCGTCGGGGCCGACACAACACCCAAGGGTTTCCTCGCGCCCAACGCGGGGGAGCGGTGGGACGACCCCGACTGGTTGCGATTCCGCTTGCTCGGCATGACCAACCCGGCCTACTTCGCGCTCTACGCGCGTCGCCGGATGGACCTCTACGGCGCCACGTCGGAGGACTTCGCCCAGGTGAAGGTCAAGAACGCCAAGCACGGGCTGGCCAACCCCAACGCGCGCTACCGAAAGGAGGTCAGCGTGGCCGAGGTCCTCGGCTCGGCGGTGGTCTCCGACCCGCTGCACCTGCTGGACATCTGCGCCACCTCGGACGGCGCGGCCGCAGTCGTCCTGTGCGGTGACGAGTACGCGAAGAAGCTCGGTGATCGAGCGCACGTCAGGATCGCGGGGATTTCGACGGTGACCCCCACTTTCCCCAACACGGTGATCGACATGCCGTTGCTCGCGACCGATCCATCCTCGGCCGTCGGGGAGCCGGAGCACACGTTCAAGGAATCGATCGGCCTGGCCGCCTACGAAGAAGCCGGTATCGACCCAACCGACGTCGACGTGGCCGAGGTCTACGACCTGTCGACTGCACTCGAACTCGACTGGATCGAAGACCTCGGATTGTGCAAGCGCGGCGAGGCCGAGCAATTGTTGCGGGCGGGTGAGACGACCATCGGGGGCAGCATTCCCGTCAATCCGAGCGGCGGCCTGGCTTGCTTCGGTGAGGCGGTGCCAGCGCAGGCGCTCGCTCAGGTATGTGAGTTGACGTGGCAGCTGCGCGGCCAGGCGGGCGAGCGTCAGGTCGAGGGCGCCCGAATTGGCATCACCGCCAACCAAGGTCTCTTCGGCCACGGCTCCTCGGTGCTGCTGACTCGCTGACGCGGATGGTCCTCCGCATGGGTGCTTGGGGACTCTCCGCCCGCCACCGCGGCGCAGCTGCGGCATCGAACGGTACGCTCGAGCGACCGTGAGGGCGGTTAGCTCAGTTGGCTAGAGCATCCGGTTTACACCCGGAAGGTCGGGGGTTCGAGCCCCTCACCGCCCACTGTTGTCGCCGTCAAGCCGCCAACACCGTGAGGAGCGCCAGCACTGTCGTAGTGCCGGCCAGGCTCAGGTGGACGAGCAGAATGCGCCGCGCTTTCACCCGCTGCACATAGGTACCGATGAGGCCGAGTCCGCCGTCAGCCTTCTTTTTCCACCGGCGCACGTTCGCCGCGTCTCCGAGGGCGTTCACGAGAACGGCCCAGGCAACCGCCAACCAGCCGAGCGTGGCCGGCCGATCGCTGGCCAGGTAGGCGATCCACACGACGATACCGGTGAGCGCGAGGGCCGCATGGGGCAAGACGATGCCCACTGGCATCCGCTTCACTCCGTGCATCCGCAGGCCGACGATGATGGTGGTCGCCCAGACGACAAGGGTCACAAAGCCGAGCATGTGCCGACACTACGCTGTGCCCATGCCCTTGTTGCGCGAGATCGGTGCGCTACTCGACACGCTGTACCGGCCGGAATGGGCCGACGACTGGGACGCCGTGGGCACCGTCGTTGGCGATCCGGACGCCGAGATCACAAAGATCCTCCTGGCCGTCGACCCGGTGCAGGCCGTCGTCGACGAAGCGGTCGCCATCGGCGCTGATCTCGTCGTCAGCCACCATCCGCTGCTCCTGCGTGGCGTCACGACGGTGGCGGCGAGCACGCCGAAGGGCCGTGTCATCCACGACCTGATCGCGAACGGCATCGGCCTGCACACCTGCCACACCAACGCCGACAGTCCGCCGCTCGGCGTATCCGAGTCGATGGCGCTCACCCTCGGACTGACGCACCTGCGTCCACTGGAGGTCGACGGAGATGCCGTCGACAAGTGGATCGTCTACGTACCGGTGGATGACGCCGAGCGCGTCGCGGCCGCGATGCACGATGTGGGCGTCGGCGTCGTCGGCGACTACGACCGCGCCATGTTCTCGTCGCGTGGCACGGGCCAGTTCCGCCCCCTCGCCGGCGCCACCCCGGCCATCGGCAGCGTCGGCGAGGTCGAGACCGTCGACGAGATCAGTCTCGAACTGGTGGCCAAGCCGGGGCTGCGGGAGGTGGTGCGGACCGCACTGCTCGCCGCGCATCCGTACGAAGAGGTCGCCTACGACGTCATTGCCACTGAGCCCCGCCCCTCGGATCGCGGCAGCGGACGCATCGGCCTCCTCGCCGAGCCGATGACACTGCGTGACTTCGCCGCGCTCGTTGTCGACCGGCTGCCTGGCCACCACAGTGCGAGCCGGGTCGCCGGCGACCCAGACACGTCCGTGCGCACGGTGGCGTTGTGCGGGGGATCCGGCGACTTCCTCCTGGATGCGGCGCAGGCCGCCGGCGCCGATGTCTACGTCACGTCCGACCTCCGGCATCACCCGGTCAGCGAGCATCGTGAGCGCTCGGATGCCTGCGCTGTCATCGACGTTCCCCACTGGGCTGCCGAATGGACGTGGTTACCCGTCGCCGCGCAGGCGCTCGAGCAGCGCCTGGACGATACGGTTGAGATCGCGGTGTCGACCATCGTCACCGATCCGTGGACGTTCGCCGTCCCGAGCCCAGGAGCCGACGCTGAAAGCTGACCCTTCCGCCCAGTTGACCCTGCTGGACCTGCAGGCGAAGGACGCTGCGCTCGCCCAGCTTGAGCATCGACGCACGACGCTGCCGGAGCATGCCCGAATCGAGGCGCTCGAGGCACGGGTGCGCGAACTGGACGGCCAGCGGGTCGCGGCCGAGACGGAGGTCGGCGACCTCGAACGGTCGCAGGCGAAGTTCGACTCCGAGATCGACCTGGTGCGGCAGCGCCGGGTGCGCGACGAGGATCGGTTGTCGTCTGGCGCCATCACCAACCCGAAGGACTTGAGCAGCCTGCAGCACGAGCTCGGCGCTCTCGACCGACGCATTTCGACCTTGGAGGACGAAGAGCTCGAGATCATGGAGCAGCTGGAGGAGGCCCAGCGCCGCCTCTCGGCCATCTCGATCGAGGCGGACCGCATCGGCGCCGAGCTTGAGCACGAGACGTCGGCGCGTGACGCCGCCGTGCAGGTCATCGATGCCGAGGCCGACTCGCTGCGCGAAGCCCGGCACGAGCTCGCCGGTCAGGTCCCGGACGTCCTGCGTGACCTGTACGACAAGGTCCGGTCGCAGCACGGGGGTCTCGGTGCGGCGGCCCTGCGGGCGCGTCGGTGCGAAGGGTGCCACCTCGAGATCAACGGCGCCGACCTGCGCGAGCTCGCCCAGACGCCCGACGACGACGTGCTGCGCTGCCCCGAGTGCAGCCGCATCCTGATCCGCACCGCCGAGTCCGGGCTGTGAGACGGTCCCGATGAGGCGGCGTCAATGAGCAGGGCAGTCATCGTCGAGGCGGACGGTGGATCGAGGGGCAACCCCGGTCCCGCCGCCTATGGCGCTGTTCTCCGTGACGCCGACACCGGTGAGGTGCTGGCCACCAAGGCTGAGACGCTGGGAATCGCCACGAACAACGTCGCCGAATACAGCGGCCTGATCGCCGGCGTCGCCCTGGCCAACGAGTTCGCACCCGATGCCGAACTCGAAATCCGGATGGACTCCAAGCTGGTCATCGAGCAGATGGCCGGCCGTTGGAAGATCAAGCACCCCGACATGAAGCCCCTCGCCCTCACCGCGCAGCGCGCGTTGGCGGGGCGGCCGGTCGTGTGGACGTGGGTCCCGCGGGAAGAGAACAAGGCCGCGGACGCGCTACTCAACGCGGCGTTGGACGGCAAGGACACGGTCCCCCGCAAGCGGGAGGTGCCCCCAATGTTGGCAGCCCCGGCGCCAGACACGTCTTCGGACCGGCACGGCTGGCGTTCGCGGTTCACCTCGGTGCCGACGACATTCGTGCTCGTGCGCCATGGCGTGACCGAGCACACCGAGCGGAAGGTGTTCTCCGGCTCCGGCGGCACCGACCCCGAGCTCACGGACACAGGCCGCGACCAGGCGAAACGGGCGGGGGAGTGGATCCGCGCGCTCGGCGGGGTCGACGCCGTCGTGTCGTCGCCGCTGCGGCGCACGCAGGAGACCGCGGGAGTCATCGCCTCCGCGCTCGGACTGGAGGTCGACCTCGAGCCCGGCTTTGCCGAGGTCGCATTCGGTGACTGGGAGGGGTACACCTTCGGCGAGATCAACGAGCAGTGGGCTGGCGACCTGCAGAAGTGGCTCGACTCGACGGCAATCGCACCTCCGCGCGGTGAGGCGATTGATTCCGTCCGCGAGCGCGTCTTCGAGGCGCGGGACCGACTCATCGAGCAGCACGCCGAGAAGACCGTCGTCGTGGTCAGCCATGTCACGCCGATCAAACTGCTGGTGGCCGACGCGCTGGGGGCCCCGATCACGTCCATCTATCGCATGGAGTTGGCACCGGCGTCGGTCACGACGGTCCAGT
>DATLCL010000061.1:0-3214 GCA_035526415.1 Aeromicrobium sp. | reverse complement strand
TGACGGGCAGGTCGGCGTCCGGCGTCGCGGCACCGGTCCAGCAGAGACGCTGGCCCGCGGGGGTTCGTGCCGCTGTCGACGTGTTGGGGAGGTCGCCGGCTCCAGTGGGGAACCGAGCCACGCTAGGGGTACAATCGCCTTCCCACTCCAGGAGGCGCCGTGAAATTCGGACTACTGACCGTCTCGTACTCGGGCCTGTTCTACGACGGTCCGGCGCTTTCGCTCGTCGAGCAAATCCGCAAGGCCCGTCAGCTCGGGTTCGATGGCCTGTCCATCGAGACCAAGCGGCCGGTGGCGTCGCCGCTCGACCTGACGCAGGAAGATCGCCGGGCGATCCGCGCGGCTGCGGACGCGGAAGGGATCGAGCTCTGCGCGCTCGAGAGCATGTCCAACTTCGCCAGCCCGCTCATGGAAGAGCGCGAGAACAACCTGGCGATGATGCGGCTGGTGCTCGATCTGGCTGTCGATCTCGGGGTGCCGCTGGTCAAGGTCTTCGCCGCCTGGCCCGGGATCATCAACGATGAGGAGGCGACCGCGACGTACGCGCCCTACGAGCGGGGCAACTATTACTCGCGGCTCTATCCGGCTGATCTGCGACGCTGGCACCGCGCCCTGGACGGGCTGCGTGAGACCGCCACGGCCGCCGCGGCCCGCGGGATCACCTTGGCGCTGCAGAATCACGCCCCCGTGCTGCGCCCTGGCTACGAGGACGCGCTGGCGATGCTGCGGGAGCTCGATCGGCCGAATGTCGGCTTGTGCCTGGACGCTCCGTTGTTCAAGGAGCGACAGAGCGACGACTACATGCGCGAAGCGGTACGGGCCTGCCGCGGGCACGTCCGGCTGACGCACTACGGCGCTTGGAACTTCGTCGAGGAGGCCACGGGCGACATCGTGCAGGGCCCGTGCCCCTCGTTTGGCGGAGCGATCAATTACCGGCGCTACCTCGCCGAGCTGCAGCAGGCTGGCTACGACGGCTATCTCGTCTCCGAGTACTGTCTGCCGTGCATCGCCGACCACCGCATCGCTGGCATCGACGCAGTCGATCGGGCGACCGCGATGGCCCTCCGCTACATGAAGAACCTGGTGCTGGCGCCGCAGACGGCCTGAGCAGGGTCGGCGCGCTTCCCCGTGCCGCCCAGCCTGGGGGCGTCCGGGGGAGCATCACGGATCACCCAGTCGGCGTTTGGACGCCGCCGCCACTGATAGCGTCACCTGAGGCGCACACGCCGTCGGCGCCGCAGGATTGCCCTTCGCGACAACGGCCGGCCTGAAGGCTCGCCCATCGAGTGGACGACCGATCCCGGCCACGACGTGCTTGACCACAGCCGCGCGTGTGGGCACGATGCGTGCTTCAGTGCCCGCTGAACGTGCCAGCTGTACAGCTGGCAACTCAACGTCGCCGGTGCGCAGCATCACAGGAGGTCGTGTGGTCCGCTTACTCTCCTCGGCGCCTTCACACCCGCGTCGGACTCGCCATTACGTGCGCGCGCTCACGCTGCTGTTCGTGTGCGTGACGGCCCTGGGGACACGCTCGGCGGACGCGCAGACGGCGATAAACGGCTACGTGGCCAACCAGTGTTCCGGGACGGTCAGCGTCTTCGACACGGCCACGAACCGTGCCGTCGCGACCATCCCTGGCGGCCTGACGCCGTTCGATGTCGCGCTCACCCCCGATGGGACCAGAGCTTATGTGACGAACAGGGGTAGCGCAGACCTGTCGGTCATCGACACTGCCACCAACACGATCATTGAATCCATCATCCTCGGGTCCGGGTCTGCCCCAGCACGGCTCGTGTTCACGCCCGATGGCACTCGCGCCTACGTCACCACCGCCAACTTCGTCGTGCTGATTGATACGGCCACGAGCCTGATCATCAGCATCACCCGCATCGACGGCTTCAGCATCGCCATCACGCCGGACGGCACCAAGGTCTACGTCACGGAACCCACGACCCGACGAGTCGCGGTGATGCCTACGGCGCTCAACTTCGTGACCACGTGGATCACCGTGGATGGAGATCCCGTGGATGTCGCCATCTCGCCAGACAGCACCCGAGCGTACGTGACGCTCGGGTCCGCCAACGCGATCGCGGTCGTCGACACGGCCACCGACACCGTGGTCGGCCGGTGGTCGGTTCCCAATGCACCCGAGTTCCTGGCGGTCACGCCGGACGGCTCGCGGCTCTTCGTCCAGCTCGACGCGATCGATGGTGTCGCGGTGATCGAGACCACGACCGGCGCGATCATCGCGACCATCCCGACCGGCCGCGCCCCGGCGCATGTGGAGTTCGCCCCCGATGGCGGGACCGCGTACGTCACGAACGTGCAGGACAACACGATCACGGTGATCGATACCGCGACGCTGACCGTCTCCACCACGCTGACCGGTTTCGCCTGTCCAGGCGGTATCGCGATCGGGGCCGTCCCGGCGCCGGCCGCGGTCCCGACCGACAAAAGCCAGTGCAAGGACGGCGGCTACCGGCACTTCGGGCCGCCGGCCGGCCCCTTCCGCAACCAGGGCCAGTGCGTGGCCTACGTCGAACACCACACGCCGTGATCCCGCCGGCGCAGCTGGGCCGCATGAAGCACGCTCACCGCCGCATCCAAGCCCGCAGGCATCGAGATGCGCTCAGCCACGCTTTCGGTTGTAGACGTGAGCCACAGCGCCCTTTGGAAAGCGGCGTTCTTCGACGAGCTCGAGTCCCATCAACTTCTTGGCCCTCGTGAAGACCGGAAGCCCTCCCCCAAGGATCACGGGATGGATGAGGAACCGGTAGTCGTCCACAACGTCGAGCTCGATCAAGCTTTGCGCGAGCGACGCCCCTCCATACACGACGATGTCCTTGCCGTCTTCGCGCTTCAACGTGGCGATCTCCTCGGCAAGATCCCCTTTCGCGACACGTGGGTGCGTCCAGCTCCGAATGACCTCGTCACTCGGAATGGCATCGCCCTTGGAGCCGTTGCGAGCGTCCTCGACCGCCCGTGGTGTGATCGCGGCGTCATCGGTGTCGAGCCCGCGGCGCGTGAAGACAAGCTTGGGGATGGAGTTCATCAACCCGGAAAAGACGTCGCTGGCGAAAGGCCAGAACCCGGCCATTACTCGGTAGGTGTTGTGCCCCATGCCGTGATAATCGACGTCCTTGAGGAACGAGACTTCCCAAGCGTTCGACTCGTCGTCCACTGTGTCGAACAACCACTTCTGCGGGCCGTTGGG
>DATLCL010000047.1:0-2437 GCA_035526415.1 Aeromicrobium sp. | reverse complement strand
CAAGCTCGCGCGGCAGCACCACCCCGACGTAAACAAGGGTGACGCTGCCGCCGAGCGGCGTTTCAAGGAGGTCAGCGAGGCCAACGAGGTCCTGGCCGATCCCGAGAAGCGCAAGCTGTACGACCAGCTCGGCAGCAACTGGCAGGCGTATCAGCAGGCCGGTGCTCGGCCGGGAGGAGGCGGCCCCGCCGGCGAGCCTTTCGCGGGCTTCGGGGGCCACCAGGGTTTCGGCGGCGGAGCCGGTGGACCAGGCGGCGTCCGCTTCGAGTACCGCGGCAACCCCGAGGATCTCTCCGGTTTCAGCGATTTCTTCCGAACTTTCTTCGGCGGCGCAGCCGAGGAGACGGGTGGACGGGTCCGAACGGCGCGCACCTCATCGATCGAGGACCTTTTCGCCGGGCTCGGCGATACCGACTCGCTTGGCGCCAACGGCCGGGGATCGGGCCGCGCAGGCGGTTCAGGACAGAGGTCGACGCGTCCTCGTCTGGAGGCTGAGGCCGAGTTCTCGCTGGAAGAGGTCGCATCGGGCGCCAAGCGATTGCTCGATATCGAGGGGAAACGGATCGAAGTCAACATTCCGGCCGGCGTCGCGGACGCGCAGCGCATTCGCTTCTCTGGCGTCGGGCCCGGCGGCGGCGACGTCTACCTGAAGGTCAAGGTCGCGGGCCACGGCCTATTCGCCCGGAAGGGCAACGACCTCCACAGCGAGGTGCCCGTCACCCTGCGCGAAGCGCTGCTCGGTGGCGAAGTCCACGTCCGCACGCTGGGCGGCCGCGTCCTCCTGCGGATCCCACCCGAAACGCAGAACGGCCGCACATTCCGCCTCGCCGGCAAAGGCCTGCCGAAATTCCGCGGCGAAGGAAATGGCGACCTCTACGTCAAGGTCCGAGTCGTGCTCCCAAGTGGCCTGTCGCACGACGCGAGCGCCGCCGCGCAAAGCTTCCTGGACCTGGTGGACCAGCCCGACCCCAGGGATCGGCCGGGTTAATCCTTGTCCCCGATATCCGGGGCTCGAGAGTCCGTACCAGGCGCTGATGCGGTCTGGCTCACGCTCAGTTTGTAAACCCCAGTGGTCGCATTGCTGAACCCAAAAACCTCCACGTAGTACGTGCCGGCCCCGAGTACGCCCGTTGCGACGGAAGAGCACAGTCCAGTGCCGTTATCGTCGTCAAACGCGATCTGCGTGTTCGCTGCGTCTCGGATCTTTATGGAGGTATCCATGTCGCAGGTGCCGGAGCCCTCGACTCCCGTCGTCTCGGCGCGCAGCCGGAGACCGCCTGGCGCGGTCACCCGGAAGTAATCGGAGTCGCCGAGCGGGTTGATGCAGCCGACTGCAGATGAACCGGACAGAGGAGTCGCTTGCCCGGCGGACCCATTCGGTTCGTCTTGCGCCGGGCAGTACGCCAACGTGTCGTCGCCATCGGGTCCGAAAGGCACATAAACGGCGCTCAACGACCCAGACGCCGTGACCGCCGTGGAAGAATCGTAGAGGATGGCCGCGAGGACGAACCTTCGCGACGAATCCCCCTGGACAGGCACGACAGCCTGGACGGTCGCGGCGCCGTTCGAAAGGCCATCATCGTTGGCAACGTTAGCCAAATCGAAAAGCGCAGCCGCAACCGGGACGATGGATCCCGCCGGGACGATGTCCAGCTGGATCGGGCATGGACACTGCGCGGGTGCCGATGACTCGAAGTTAGCCGTCCCGAGCAACATCAGGAAACCGTTGCTGCTCGCCCCCGTCGCGCCTGCATCAATCGCGACGCTCGTGATCGTCGTACTCGCAAAGTTCGGCGCCAGAGCGACCGAGGACTGATCGCTCCTGGACTCGAAGCCTACTCGACCAAGTCCACGTTCCAGAAAGGCCGCCATCGCCTGACGCGTTACGTCGGCACTCGGATGGAAACCTCCGTCACTGAAGCCCGTCGTTATGCCCGCGTCCGAGATCGCCGAAATGGCATCGTGGAAGGGGTTCGAGTCGGCTACGTCCAAGAACTGGTGCGTCGCCCACACCGACGCCGGAACGGCGACCGCCAGCGTGAGCACCATGCTGAGGACGATGAGCTTCACGGCGCCCGATCGCGAGATGTTGTCGGTCATTAGCAACTCCTCAATCGCGAGTGTGACCGCGACGGAGCGGTACCCCGGCGAGTGTCAGCCGCCAGTCGACTGCGGGCAAGCGATTTCGACAAAACAAGCTCGGCGCGGCAACCGCTGCTCGCCGAAACGCGGGATGGCGAGGACGTTATCCCGACCCACCTTCGGCGAGCGGTTGACGGAGTCTGACCTGATGAACGGACGGCCCGCCTAGTGGTAAGGCGTGGCGTCCAGAACCTGATAGCTGCCGGTTGCGCCTGCTTCGCTTAGGACCTCGACGTAGTAAGTGCCGGCCGTCAGCGGACCGTGAAGCAGATAGCTGCACCTACCCGGCCCGTCG
>DATLCL010000044.1:0-21633 GCA_035526415.1 Aeromicrobium sp. | reverse complement strand
CCCTCCGCGGCCAAGGCACGCGCGGTGGCGGCACCGATTCCGCTGCTGGCACCGGTGACCACTGCGAGGGGACTGTTCACCGGGCCATGGTCGCATCTGGCTTTCGATCCCCTGCAACGATGGGGGCATGGTCAACCGCGTGGCGATGCTCTCGGCGCACACGTCGCCTTTGGAGCCGCTGGGAGGCGGCGACGCCGGTGGTATGAACGTCTATGTCCTGGAGACGGCCAAGCAACTCGCCCACCGCGGGGTGGCGGTGGAGATCTTCACTCGGGCGATGGGTGAGCCGGCCGACACCGAGATCGAGCCGGGAGTGCGGGTGCGGTCGATCGTCCCCGGCGGCATCGGCGCCAGCCTGATGGCTGCGGTCGAGCCGTACGACCTCGTGCACAGCCACTACTGGCTGTCCGGACACATCGGCCTGGTCGCACGCGAGCGTCGCGGCATCCCGATCGTGCACACCATGCACACCATGGGCCGCGTCAAGAACCTCAACCTCGCTGCCGGCGATCGCGCCGAGCCGTCGGCGCGGATCGTCGCAGAATCGGAGATCGTGCGGCTCGCAGATCGGCTCGTCGCCAACACAGCGCAGGAACGCGATGAGCTTGTCGCGCTGTATGCGGCGAACCCCCAGCGCATCGACGTCGTCCATCCGGGTGTGAACCATGGTGTGTTCGTTCCCGGAGACCGTGCCGCCGTCCGGAATCGGCTCGGCATTGATCCGGAGCAACGTCTCGTGCTCTTCGCCGGCCGACTCCAGCCGCACAAGGGACCGGACGTCGCGATCGAGGCGCTGGCTCACCTGCGCGGCGATGTCCGATTGGTCGTCGTCGGCGGACCGTCCGGCGCCGGACTCGAGCATCCCGAGGCGCTGGCCGACCTCGGAGTCCGGTTGGGCGTCGCGGATCGCATCTCATTCCTTCCGCCGGTGGCCCAGTCGGAGCTCGCCGATTGGTACGTCGCGGCGGACGTCGTGTGCGTGCCGTCGCACAGCGAGTCATTTGGTCTGGTCGCGTTGGAGGCCCAGGCTTGTGGCACGCCCGTTGTGGCAGCCGCGGTGGGCGGGCTCAGCACGGCTGTGGTTGACGGAGTCACCGGACTGTTGGTGAACGGGCACGTCCCAGTTCACTACGCCCGTGCCCTGCGCATGCTGCTCGACGACGAGGCGCTGCGCGGGACGATGAGCGCCAAGGCGGCAGTCCACGCCGCCGGCTTCAGCTGGGAAGTCACCACCGATCGCCTGTTGGCCACGTACGCGGCGGCGGTCGCGCCATGAGCGGGCCGGAGAGTGAGGACGTTGCCGACATCGTCCGTGGAGCGCTCGAGTCCTCCGGACTGGAGTGGGTCGAGCACGGGCCGGGCGTCTTCGAGGTCGACCTTCCGGGCGAGCGAAAACTCAAGACGACCTGTCGGCTCGAGGTGGGACGCCACGCGTTGGCCGTCCACGCGTTCGTGGCACGCAATCCGGACGAAAATCATGACGTTGTCTACCGCTGGCTGCTTGAGCGCAACCTGCGGCTGTTCGGCGTCGCCTTCGCGGTCGACGCCAGCGGCGACATCTATCTGGACGGACGCCTTCCGCTGCATGCAGTCACTGCCGACGAGCTGGACCGGCTGCTCGGGGCAGTCCTGACCTACGCGGACGAATCGTTCAACACGATCCTCGAACTCGGATTCACCACCTCGATCCGGCGGGAGTGGGGATGGCGGGAGTCCCGCGGCGAGCCGACGGACAACCTGGAAGCATTCCGTCACCTGCGGCCCGAATCCCCAACGTGATTTGCACGGCTCTGATGGACTCGATCTGATGGACGCCATCGTCTTCGCAGACATAGTCGACCCCTGGGCCTATGTCGGCGCCACCCGGTTCGAACGGGCCGCCGCCACGTTCACGATCATCAGCGGCGAGCCCGTCGAGATCGTCCTGCGCGCGGCGCTGCAGGACGTCGATGTCGCGCCCGAGGATGCCGACGTACTGAACGCCCGGGTGACGGCCGCGGCGCTCAAGAGCGGCATCGATCTCAACTTCGACGACCTGGTCCCGGCGCGCTCGTTCGACGCTTGGCGCCTCCTGACGTGGGCATCGGAGTTCGGGCCGACCGTGCAGCGCGACCTGGCACACGAGCTGTGGCGCGCTCACTTCCTGGACGGCGTCGACGTCGCCGACCCGTTCGCGCTGGCCTCGCGCGCGGCTCTGGTGGGACTGGACTTGGAGACAGCCGAGGCCCTCCTGGCCAGTGCAGAATATTCCGACGTCGTGCTGGCGCAGTCGGCGGTTGCGCGCGACGTCGGCGTGCAGCATCTGCCCCACGTCATCGTCAACGCTGAGTGGACGATTGCCGGCATCCAGACCCAGAACGACTACGTGCAGGCACTCCACCGCATCAGTACTGGAGCCAACCCGGCTCGATAGTCTCGGCGCTATGACTTACACGCTCGTCCTCCTGCGCCACGGCCACAGTGACTGGAACGCGAAGAACCTGTTCACCGGCTGGGTCGACGTCGACCTGAACGAACAGGGCCTGGACGAGGCTGAGCGCGGTGCCGACCTGTTGCGCGAGGCCGACATCTTTCCGGACGTGCTCCACACGTCACTGCTCAAGCGGGCCATACGTACCGCCGAGATCGTGCTTGCGGGCATCGACCGGCAGTGGATCCCGGTCCGTCGCTCATGGCGGCTCAACGAGCGGCACTACGGCGCGTTGCAGGGCAAGGACAAGAAGGCCACGCTGGCGGAGTTCGGCGAAGAGCAGTTCATGGAATGGCGTCGGTCCTTCTCGACCCCACCGCCACCGTTGGCCGATGACAGCGAGTTCAGCCAGGTGGGCGACCCCCGCTACGCCGACCTGCCCGACGAGCTGCTGCCGCGGACGGAGGCGCTGGCGAACGTCATCGACCGGATGCTGCCCTATTGGTACGACGCCATTGTTCCCGACCTGCTGGCTGGCCAGACCGTCCTCGTCACCGCGCACGGCAACTCCCTGCGTGGCCTGGTGAAGCACCTCGACGGGATCAGTGAGGAAGCCATCGTCGGCCTCAACATCCCGACCGGCATCCCGCTGGTCTACGAACTCGATGACGGCCTCAAGCCCACCGTTCCGGGCGGCCGTTACCTCGACCCGGCCGCCGCCGAAGCGGCGATTGCCGCCGTGGCCAACCAAGGCCGCTAAGGCGCGATCGAGCCGGTCAGATAGCGCTGGATCGTCGGCGCTACGCCGGCTATCAGCGTGTCCTGATCCATCTCTGCCACGGGCGGTAGCTGGAGGATGTAGCGCGTCAGCGCCAGGCCGAGCATCTGCGAGGAGACCAGCCCGGCGCGAGTCGAAGCTTCCGCCGGATCATCGATCACATGGGCAACCGCCTGCATGACTTGGCCCGTGAAGATGGTTCGCAGCTGCTGAGCGGCTTCCTCGTTGGTGATCGCCGATCTCAAAAGAACGATCATTACCTGATCCGACAGCGCGCCCTCCCAGAGCTCCACCCAATGGCGAATGAGCGCTTCGCCGAGGTGGTCGCGGTCTGCGCCTGCCAGGTCGGGGAGGTGGAGCTGGACATCCGTGGCCGCGGAGAAGAGTCCGTCTTTGCTGCCGTAGTAGCGCATCACCATCGACGGATCGATGCCGGCGTCCGCGGCAACCGCCCGGATCGTGGTGCGTTCAAATCCGTCCGCCGCAAAGCGCTTGCGCGCGGCAGCAAGGATCGCTGACCGGGTGTCTTCGGACCGAGCGGTGAAAGCCATGTCAACAAGTGTATGCCAACAACTGTTGACATTGTGAGATCCATCGGGCTACTGTTGTGTCAACACACGTTGGCAATCATCTGTTGGCATTGGAGAAGCAGCATGAATCAACGCGTACAAGAGACAGAGGTACTCATCGTCGGTGCCGGTCCGAGCGGTTTGACGCTGGCCGCGGCGTTGCGGCAGCGCGGCGTTGAAGTTGTCGTCATCGATCGGGCAGCCGAGATGGCCAGAACCTCGAGGGCTGCCGTGATTCATGCCCGGACGCTCGAAGTGCTCGATGCGGTGGGAGTGACCGAGGAGCTGGTCAACCGCGGGTCGATCGTTCCGCGTTTCTCGGTCCGCGACGGTGATCGCGCCTTGATCACGATCGACTTTGATGGCCTCCCGACCGATCATCCGTACACCCTGATGCTTTCGCAGGATCAAACAGAGGCTGTGCTCAGAGCGCGGCTCGAGGAACTCGGCGTCGAGGTGCACCAGTCGTGCGAGTTCGCGAGTCTTCAGCAGGACGCTGATGGCGTGAAGGCGACGTTGGGCGATGGCCGAGCGATCCGCGCGCAATACCTGGTGGGCTGCGACGGGATGCACAGCGCCGTGCGCGAGCACGCGGGCATTGGTTTCACGGGCGAGGCGTACGCAGATTCGTTCGTCCTCGCCGATGTCGTGCTGGATTGGGATCTCGATGCCGCCGAGGTGATGCTCTACTTCGCCCCGTCCGGCCTCGTCGTCATTGCACCGCTGCCAGGCGGACGGCACCGCATCGTGGCGACGGTTGACGATGCGCCGGAGGTGCCCGATGGCGCTTTCATCCAGGCGCTGCTCGACGAGCGAGGGCCGAAGCGACGCCCGGCGCGTGTGGGTGAAGTGGTGTGGAGTTCGCGGTTCCGGGTCCATCATCGGCTTGCGGACCGCTATCGCGACGGGCGGGTCTTTCTCGCCGGCGATGCTGCTCATGTCCACAGCCCGGCCGGCGGCCAGGGCATGAATACCGGAATACAGGACGCCATCGCGCTGGCCGCGCGTTTGTCCGGCGTGCTTCGCGGTGGGGAGGCCGAGGCGACACTCGACCGCTATGAGTCAGAGCGTCGTCCCGTGGCCGCACAGGTGGTGCATCTCACCGATCGCCTGACCACTCTTGCCACGGTCAACGGACGCACCCGCCGCTGGCTTCGGAACAGTCTGCTCCGCCTGCTCGATCACGTTCCCGCGGTCGGCAGCACGCTGGCGATGAACCTGTCCGGTCTGGTGAACCGCGAGGCCGCGAACACAAACGCGAAGGTTTAGCCGTCGAGCTTGTAACCGAGCCCGCGCACTGTCGTCAGCATGATCGGGTTTGCCGGGTCGGCTTCGATCTTGGAGCGCAGGCGCTTGACGTGGACGTCGAGTGTCTTGGTGTCGCCGACGTAGTCGGCACCCCATACTCGGTCGATCAGCTGGCCCCGGGTGAGTACGCGCCCGACGTTGCGAAGGAAGTATTCGAGCAGCTCGAACTCCTTGAGCGGGAGCTGGATCTTCTCGCCGTCGACGGTCACGAGGTGGCGTTCCACGTCCATTCGGATCCGGCCCGCCTCGAGCGTCGAGTCGTCGTCGAACTCCTCGGGCACGCCCCGGCGCAGGACGGCCCGGATGCGCGCGACGAGCTCGCGCGGCGAGTAGGGCTTGGTGACGTAGTCGTCGGCGCCGAGTTCGAGTCCGACCACCTTGTCGACCTCGGTGTCCTTGGCGCTGACCATGATGATCGGCACTGCCGACGTCTGGCGGATGTGTCGGCACACCTCGGTGCCGGACAGCCCGGGCAGCATCAGGTCGAGCAGGATGATGTCGGCTCCGGCACGCTCGAACTCGGCCAGCGCGTCTGGTCCGGTCTCGGCAACGGCGACGTCGAACCCCTCCTTGCGAAGCACGTACGACAGCGCCTCGCTATAGCTCGTCTCGTCCTCGACAACCAATATGCGCGTCACGCGAGTCCCTCCTCGTCCATGTCATGGCTCCACGCCGGCAGCACCAGCGTGAACGTGGAGCCCGAGCCCGGCTCGCTCCAGACTTCCACGCTTCCGCCGTGGCTCGCCGCGACGTGCTTCACGATCGACAGGCCGAGTCCCGTCCCACCGGTATTGCGCGCCCGGGCCGGGTCCACCCGGTAGAAGCGTTCGAAGATGCGGTCGAGTTCCTCGTTCGCGATGCCGACGCCGCGGTCGGCGACGCTGATGCGCACGCTGTCGCGGTCGCCGGTGGCGCTGACCGAAACCCGGGAGTCGTTCTGGCTATACCGGACGGCGTTCTCGACCAGGTTGCTCACCGCGGCGTAGAGCTGGGCACGGTCACCTTGGACGTAGAGCTCGTCGGCCAGGGAGACGGCGATGTCGATGTTCTTGCGCTCGGCTTCGGTGGCCGAGTGCTCGGCGGCCTCGGCGACCAGCTCGGCGACCTTGACCACGACCGGGTCGTCGCTGGCCGTGTCGTTCTGCAGGCGCGACAGGTCGATGATCTGCTGAACCAGGCGGGTGAGCCGTTCGCTCTCACCTTGCATTCGCTCGGCGAACCGGACGACCGCCGCCGGATCGTCCTTCGCCTCGGCGACCGCCTCGGCCAGCAGGTTGAGCGCGCCGATCGGTGTCTTGAGCTCGTGGCTGACATTGGCGACGAAATCGCGGCGGATGGCGTCGAGCCGGTAGGCATGAGTGCGGTCATCGACGAGGACGACGACCAGTCGGGACGTCAGCGGGGCGACCCGGGCGTGGATGTGCGCAATATGCCGCCCGGCGCTGATCGCGAGCTCGGCTTCGCGCACCTGCCCATCCCGCCGGACCTGATGGACGAGTTCCATCACCGGTTCGGGGAGTGCGTCATCGCGCAGCAATCCCATGGCAACGGCCGGCGCCGACGCCTGCAGGACCCGATCCGCCGAGTCGACGATCACGGCCGACGATGACAGGACGGAGAGCACGGTCTCGGCACCCGGCGGAATCTCGGCGACCGGCTCGGGGACTGGTTCGTGGCGGCGTTCACTGAAACGCCACAGATACGTCGCCCACGCGCCAATGGCGGCGCCGACGACGCCGGCGATCAGAATTCCTCCGCTGGTGTCCACACCGCCGATCGTAGGCCCGTTACCGGGATGAAACCGCAGCGGAAGCGGCCTGCGGCCGGAGCCTTCGGCGGCTGTTCACGCCCCGTTCACCGCGGGTCGCTTCCCGTTCATCCTCGCGATTTACGGTCCGAGCATGCGTGACGCCTATTACGACCAGTTGCGGGCCATCGTCGACGACGTTGTGGCCCTGACGAGCCTCGTCCGTCGTTCGTTGGCTTCGGCCACCTTGGCGCTGCTCGATGCCGATCGAACGCTTGCCGAGCAGGTGATCGCCGATGACGACCGGATCGATCAGCTCACCAACGACATCGAGGGCCGCTCGTTCCTGATCATGGCGACCCAGCAGCCGGTCGCCGGCGACCTCCGCCAGCTGGTCGCGACGATGCGCATCATCGCCGACCTCGAACGAATGGGCGATCTCGCCGTGCACGTCGCCAAAGTCGCCCGCATGCGCGAACCGGTGAATGCCGTGCCGGAGGAGCTGCAGGCGACGATCCGGTCGATGGGCCAGGTCGCGGACGCGATGATCGCTGCGGCGTCACACATCGTCGCGAAGCGCGACGTGGAGGCCGCGCATGAGCTGGAGCGCAAGGACGACGAGATGGACATGCTCCACCGCGAGCTGTTCCGGACGCTGCTCAGCGACTCTTGGGCGCATGGTGTCGAAGCGGCGGTCGACGTCGCGCTACTCAGTCGGTACTACGAGCGCATCGGCGACCATGCGGTGTCCCTGGCGCGCCGGATGATCTTCCAGGTGACGGGCACCCGCGAACTAGTGTGAGCGCCTTGTCCCGCCGCCCGCGGAGCTATTGCGGGGTGGGCGCTTCCTGGGCACCTGACTCTCCGCCGGCATTGGTGGCGACGTCGTCGTAGATGGCGGTGCGCGCGACCACCGGCGCCTCGACAGTGACCTTGCGGCCGCGGTCGAAAGTCAGCTTCACCGTGACGTATTCGCCCGCCGTGAGCTTCTTATCCGCAAAGATCACGGCCCCGGCCTCGCCGGTGTTGAACATCTGGCCGGCATCGATGATGGCCGGTGCGGTCTGGACGCCGACGCTCGAGCCGTCTGAGGCGATGGCGTCGGCCTCCTTGAGCTTCGCTGGCGTGTTGTCGCGGTTGAGGATCGCCGCCGAGAGGGTAGCCGTGCCGTCGCCGTTGTCGACGGCCAACGCGTTGTACAGCTGGATGGCCCCTGTGCTGACGTTGGCGCCGACGCCGGCCTGATACGGCGCGTTCGTCTGGGCATCCACGCCAGTTCCGGAGCAGCCACCGAGGCCGAGTGCGGCGGTGACGGCCAGCAGTGCCACCCCCGGGGCGAGCCGGCGGGAGGTGCGTGGGAGGCGTGGTGTGGGGGTCACCGGCTTACCTGCTTCCAGAAATCGGCGTCGTCGGCGCATGTTATCCTGATCACTGACGAAAGGTGTTCCCTGTATGGCTTTCACGGTCGGCGAAACCGTCGTTTACCCGAACCACGGTGCTGCAGTCATCGAGGACATCGAGACCAGAACGATCAAAGGTGAAGAGCGCGAGTACCTCGTTCTTCGCATCATTTCCCAGGCAGATCTGGTCGTTCGTGTGCCCGCGTGCAACACAGATCTGGTCGGCGTCCGCGACGTCGTGGACGAGGACGGGCTCGAACGGGTCTTCAGCGTCCTGCGTGCTGAGCACGTCGAGGAACCCACCAACTGGTCGCGTCGGTACAAAGCGAATCTTGAGAAGCTGCACTCCGGCGACGTGCTCAAGGTCGCCGAGGTCGTGCGTGACCTCTGGCGCCGCGACCACGAACGGGGGCTCTCCGCCGGCGAAAAGCGCATGCTCGCCAAAGCCCGCCAGATTCTGGTCTCTGAGCTCGCGCTCGCCGAGAAAACCAACGAGGACAAGGCTGAGATCCGCCTCGACGAGGTCCTGGCCAGCTAGTCCTTTCCCCAAGCACGCTTCTCCCCCGCAAGCGGGAGGTGCCCCCAGTGCAGGGAGGCTCCGCCAGCAGCCCAGGCGACGAGTTCGCGGGCTGGGCCCTCCGGTGGGTGTGATCCGCCCTTCCACACGGCGTGCAATCGCCGGGTGAGATCGAGGTCGGTCACGCGCAGCCGCACCAGCCTGCCGGTGGCCAGGTCGTCACGAACAGCGTCGGCGCCGACCGCGGCCGGACCGGCGCCCGCCGCGACGGCCGCGCGCACGGCAGCCGTGCTCGACAGCTCCAAGGCGGGGGCGACCTGCCAGTGGGTCCCGAGCGCGCGTTCCAGGACGGTCCGGGTGCCGGACCCGGCTTCGCGCACGACCATCGGCGTCGCGGCGAGCTGAGCCGCGGAGATCGGTCGCCCGCCGCGGGTGGCCCACGGATGGTCGGGATCCACGACGACCACCAGTTCGTCGGTCCCGACGAGCCGCTTGCGTAGTCCGGCCGGGGCATCCGGGCCCTCCACGAAGCCCAAGGAGACCTCGCCGCTGGACACCATCTCGGTCACCCGCGCCGTGTTGGTCGCAGTCATACGGATTTCCGTCGGGTGCTGGCCGCGCTGGACTTGTCGAGCGCGGAGTCCGACCAGCCATTTCGGCAACAGGTGTTCGGCGATCGTCAGGCTCGCGGCGATGTCGAGGTGCGCGCGACGATCTGTGCGCAAGGACGTGATGCCGGCGTCCAGCTCCTGGGCAGCGTGCAGCACCTGATCTGCCCACTGGACGACCAGCTCGCCGGTCGGCGTCAGGTGCGAACCGCGGGTGCTGCGCGCTATCAGTGGCTCGCCGATGAGTGCCTCCATGGTCCGCACCCGCGACGAAGCCGCCTGCTGGCTGATGCCGAGCTCGGCCGCAGCGGCGCTGAGGCTGCCCATGCGGGCCACGACGACGAGCAGTTCCAGCGCACGTAGCTCCGGAACGCGTGGGCTCAACATGGCCACAAGGCTATCTTGTGACACCCCAAGCCGGCTGTCGTTCCGCCGGCTGAGACGAGCCCGCAGACTCGAACGCATGACCCTTCGACGAAGCCCAGGACAAGCTCTTCGCGTCGCCGTCGTCGGGGGCGGTCCTGCCGGCATCTACGCCGCCGACATCCTGACCAGCGCTGAAACCGAGGTCTCGGTCGACATCATCGAGCGACTCCCCGCCCCGTTCGGCTTGGTCCGGTATGGAGTCGCCCCCGACCACCCGCGGATCAAGGAGATCATCAAGGCTCTTCACCGGGTTCTGGCCAAGCCGGGGGTCAGGTTCCTCGGCAACGTCGAGTACGGCGTGGACGTCAAGCTCGATGACTTGCGGGCGTTCTACGACGCCGTCATCTTCGCCACCGGCGCCATGGCCGACCGCGACTTGGGCATCCCGGGGGAGGAGCACTCACTCGGCGGCGCGGCCTTCGTGTCCTGGTACGACGCCCATCCCGACGTCGCGCAGTCCTGGCCGCTGGACGCCGCGAGCGTCGCAGTCGTCGGCGTCGGCAACGTCGCGCTCGACATCGCCCGCGTCCTGGCCAAGACGGGTGACGAAATGCTGGTGACCGACATCCCGGAGCACGTCTACCGGGGACTGGCGGCGAAGACGACGACAGACGTGCACGTCTTCGCTCGGCGGGGCCCGGCCTACGCCAAGTTCTCCCCGCTGGAGCTGCGCGAACTCAATCACTCGCCCAACGTCGAGGTGATCGTCCACCCTGAGGGCTTCGATGTCGACGCCGATGGCATGGCCCACATCGCGAAGCACAAGGCGCAAAAGATGGTGCTGAACATCCTCAGCAACTGGGTCGGCGCGGATCCGGTCGGCAAGCCGCACCGCATCCATCTGCACTTCGCCGAGGCGCCGGTCGAGATCGTGGCTGGGGTTGATGGGCGGGTGACCACCCTGCGGACCGAGCGAACCCATTCACCGCATGCCGACGGCACGGTCGAAGGCACTGGTGAGATCACCGACTGGGACGTCCAGGCCGTCTATCGCGCAATCGGGTATCGCAGCACACCGCTGCCTGGCCTCCCGTTCGACGATCGCAACGCGGTCATCCCGAACGACGGTGGGCGCGTGCTCGATCTCGACGGCAACGCCATCCCCGGCACGTATGTGACCGGCTGGGTCAAGCGCGGTCCTGTCGGCCTGATCGGACACACCAAGAGTGATGCGGCCGAAACGGTCGAGCACCTGCTGGCCGAAACTGCTGAGACGGCGACCCAGCGGGAGCCGGCAGACGTTGACGCCTACCTGGCCGAGCGCCGGATCGCGGTGGCGACGGACACGGCATGGGAGAGGCTGGATGCGCATGAGATCGCGCTGGGCGAGGCCGCTGGACGCACGCGCGTCAAAGTGGCCGAGCGGGCCGAGATGTTGCGCGTGGGCGAGGTCGAGCAGCTCAGCTAGGCCGAGGCGACCATCGCGACGGCGATGGCGGCGATACCCTCACCGCGGCCGGTCAGGCCGAGCCCGTCGGTCGTCGTTCCCGAGACGCTGACCGGCGCGCCGATGGCGGCCGACAGCGCCGCCTCGGCTTCGGAACGCCGCGGCCCGAGCTTCGGCTCGTTGCCGATGACCTGCACGCTGGCATTCACGACGGCATAGCCGGCCTCCCGCAGGGCCCGTGCGGTCTCGACCAGGAAGGCAATTCCGGACGCGCCTTCCCAGCGGGGATCGGACGTGCCGAAGTGGCTGCCGATGTCGCCCAGCCCGGCCGCCGACAGCAGGGCGTCGACGATGGCATGCGCGGCGCAGTCGCCATCGGAGTGTCCCTCCAGTCCGGCGGATGCTTCTGGCCACATGAGTCCGGCCAGTCGCAGTTCCCGACCGGGGACGAGTCGGTGGACGTCGGTACCGATGCCCACGCGGGGGCCGGATGCGGGTGTCTCAGCCATCGGGCCCCACTCTAGGGCCGGATGACGTAGGCAATGCCGCCGCTGCCGCCGAGCCACGCGCGCTCGAACTGGCCGCGCTTGTAGGTGCGCCTCACCGTGGAGTCCGACGAAGCGGCCGGGTCGTTGACGACGACGTTGCCGGCAGAGGTGAAGCCGACCACCGCGAGGATGTGGCCTGAGGTCGAGCTGAGCGGGGCGCCGCTGAGCTCTCCTGAGTCAAAGGCGATGGATGCGCCGACCGGGATGCCGGCCTTGACCAGGTACTCGGCATCGCGCAGGCTGCTCACGCGGGTGACGTAGGCGTCCTTGTAGAGGCCGGCGTAACCCATGGTGAACGGCCAGTTCCCGGTGCCGCGGTAGCGGTAGTCGTACGAGTACGCCGCGGCGTGGTCGACCCAAGGGTCGTCGTAGTCGTCGGCGAATGCGTACGCCGAGGCACTGGGCCCGCTCTTCCAGTAGCGCAGCAGCATGCTCGTCGTGGTGGGTGAGCACCACCAGGGGCCGCCGCCCCCGTATGTCGTGAACTCGCCCCGATGGATCATCTGCGAATAGGCCGGGACGGGCAGGATCTTCGTGCCCGTCATCGTGGTCTTTGAGGTCGAGGGCAATGTGCGGGTCGAATAGGCCGCGGCGACGGCGCCGATCGATCCGACTGCGGGCGTGGCGGTCGATCCGGCCTGGCGGAACAGGGTCACGCGAATCTGCCAGCTGGTGAAGGCCCCACCGCGGCTGTGCACGGTGTCGATGTCGACGCTGGAGATGTCGTCTGTCTGGCTCGTCTCGGAGGAGCGATGGATGGAGCTCGTCCCACTGGCCCAGTTCGCGACGGCATCCCATGAGCCGGTAGTCGACCCGCGCTTGGCCCGAACGAGGACACGGACCCAGGTGCCGTTCGGTGTGGTCACCGTCCACGACGGCACCAACGTCTTGACGCCGAAGCCTGGGCTCACCCAAGGCGACGTCCAGCTGCCGTAGTCGTACGCGACGGCGCCGCCGGAGGTGTACGGGTCATCCCAATGAGTGGTGGGCAAGGCGCCGTCGAGTTTGAGCGTCCCGCCCGTGGTGCTCACGTGGGCGCGGAGTCCGGCGTTGAATTGCGATTCATAGCTCCACCGCCTCGTGCCGACGGAGCCGGCCGCATGCGCCGAAGTCGGAACGAGAAGGCTCGCCACGGCGCTAGCCACCGCTGCTCCAAGAACGACCCGAAATCGTGCATGCATCACTCCAGCATATGTGACCAAAGTGATGAAAGTGACAAATGTGACTCGAGTCTGCCCCCGGTAGGGTGGCGGCGTGAATCTCCGCCTGTACAACACCGCCACGCGCGCGGTGTCGACTCTGGAGCCGGTCACTCCGGGTCGCGTGAGCATCTACCACTGCGGACTCACCGTGCAGGGGCCCCCGCACATCGGCCACATCCGCAAGGAGGTCGTCTTCGACGTCCTTCGCCGATGGCTGGTGCAGCAGGGACTGGACGTCACCATCGTCGCCAACATCACCGATATCGACGACAAGATCCTGCAGAAGGGCACAGAGCAGGGACGGGACTGGTTTGCCGTCGCGTACGAGAACGAGCGCGCGCTGCATCAGGCCTACGACGTGCTCGGCTGCCTCCCGCCTACGTACGAGCCGCGCGCCACCGGACACGTCCCGGAGATGCTGGAGATGATCCGGGAACTGGTCGATCGAGGCCACGCGTATGTCGCCGAGGACGGGTCCGGTGACGTGTATTTCGACGTACGGTCCTGGCCCGCCTACGGCGAGCTGTCGAACCAGCGGATCGACGACATGCAGGCAGCCGAGGATGCGCCACCGGAGGGCAAGCGTGATCCACGCGACTTCGCGCTCTGGAAGGGACACAAGGACGGTGAGCCGGAGACGGCCGCCTGGGCGACGCCCTGGGGACGCGGTCGGCCGGGCTGGCATCTCGAGTGCTCGGCGATGGCTGCGAAGTACCTCGGCGACGAGTTCGACATCCACGGCGGCGGGCTCGATCTCCGCTTCCCGCATCACGAGAACGAACTGGCGCAGTCGCGCGCCGCAGGTCAGGCCTTCGCCCGGGTCTGGATGCACAACGCGATGGTCAATCTCGGCGGCACCAAGATGGCGAAGTCGGTGGGCAACACCCTCATGGTCAGCGAGGTGGTCAAGCGGGTGCGGCCGATCGCGCTGCGTTACTACCTCGTGGCCGCGCACTATCGCTCGATCATCGATTTCAGCGAAGAGGCGCTGGCCGAAGCAGCCGTGGCATTCGAGCGCATCGAGGGTTTCGTCCGGCGGGCCACCGAGTTGACTGGCGGCGCCGAGCCATCGCTGAGCTGTGCGGAGTTCATCGAGGCCATGGACGACGACCTCGGAACACCGGCTGCGCTCGCGGCCGTCCAGGGCGTCATGGCCGAGGGCAACAAGGCGCTTGCGGCCGGTGACGCCGACACGGCACGCGGTGCGCTGGCCTCGGTCCGGGCGATGCTGGATGTCCTGGGCCTCGACCCGCTGGCGCCGACCTGGAACGACGCCGGCTCGTCGGCCGCGGCGGATCAGGCACTCGACGTCCTCATCAGCGCCTTGCTCGATCAGCGGCAGGCCGCCCGAGTGGCGAAGAATTTCGACGCCGCTGATGCGGTGCGTGATCAATTGGCGGCGGCCGGAATCGAGATCGAGGACACGCCCCAAGGCCCGCGCTGGAACCTATCGGGAGGGGGCCAGTGATGGCCGGGAACAGCAATCGCCGCGGCGCGGTGAAGAAGTCTTCGAAGGGCAACCCGACAGCGGGTTCAGGCGGTCGCCGGCGCAAGGGCCTCGAGGGCAAGGGCCCGACCCCGAAGGCGGAGGACCGGCCGTACCACAAGCAGCACAAGGTCGCGCGTGCCGCAGAGCGGCGGGCTGCGGGCAAGCCACAGCGCAAATCATCGAGGAAGCCGGGCGAGTCGGGCCCCGAGTGGGTGGCGGGGCGGAACGCGGTTGCCGAGCTGTTGCAGGCCGGCGTCCCGGTCAAGGCGATTCACATTGCCGAGGACACCCGGCGGGACGAGCGGATTGCCGAGATCTTCCGCCTGGCGGCCGAGCGTCACGTCGCGTTGTTGGAGGTTCCGAAGTCCGAACTGGACAAGTTCACCGGCGCCGCCGTACATCAGGGCGTCGCGGCGAAGCTCGAGGCGTACGAATATGCGCAGCCCGACGAATTGCTCGCGCGTGCAGCCGAGCTCGGTGAGCCGCCGCTCATCGTCATGCTCGACGGAGTCACCGACCCACGCAATCTCGGCGCGGTGATCCGGTCGGCTGCCGGCTTCGGCGCCCATGGCGTCGTCATCGGTGAGCGTCGAACGGCGTCCATGACGGCGTCGGCGTGGAAGTCGTCGGCAGGTGCTGCGGCGCGTGTGCCGGTCGCTCGGGCTACGAATCTCACTCGACAGCTCAAGGCGTACCAGCAGGCCGGACTGATGGTCGTCGGCCTGGCCGCCGACGGCGACGTGGCGCTGCCGGATCTGCAGCTGGGGGATGGGCCGCTAGTCGTCGTCATCGGCAGCGAGGGGAAGGGCCTGTCTCGCCTTGTCGCCGAGACCTGCGACCAGCTGGTGAGCATCCCGACCGCATCGACGCTGGAGTCGCTGAACGCTGGCGTCGCGGCCGGCATCGCGCTCTATGCAATCGCCCAATCGCGGGCCTGATTAGGATTGCTGAGCGCTGCCATCGGCGGCGATGCCGCGTTAACTCAGTTGGTCAGAGTGTCGCTCTTGTAAAGCGAATGCCGTGGGTTCGAATCCCACACGCGGCTCCAGGTTTCCGTCTACCTAGGTGTCAGTGCCGCCTCGTACGTTGAAACCATGGCGACATGTCTGGGCTGCGGCAATGAGCTTGTGGGACGACATCAGCTGAAGTTCTGCGGCAACAAATGCCAGCGAGCCCACGACCGAGCTGAACGGACGCGCGAATGGCTCGAAAGTGGCACTGCGCCCCTGTATCGGAGGGCTGCGAAGTCACTACATCAGGCAGTACCTATTCGAGGCCCAATGCGGATGCTGTGCCATCTGTGGATCTCCGGCGCACTGGATGGGAATGCGACTGGTCCTCGTGCTGGACCACATTGACGGCGACTCGACCAACAATGCGCGCGAGAACCTGCGCATGGTCTGTCCAAACTGTGACTCGCAACTTCCGACATTTAAGAGCAAGAACCGCGGCAACGGACGGCATTTCCGACGCGAGCGATACGCAAACGGCCAGTCGTACTAGTTGGCGTGTGAGGTGGTCGGTGGCGACAGAACATGTCAGACGGTTGGCTGCGCGGTTGCCGGAATGACGCTAGTTTCGCGCCATGAGCGACGTCGTCTCGCACTACTCAGGATCTGGGGACCTGGTGGCCGCCATCCGAGATGCGTTGACGAACGCTGGCGTGGACGTGGACCGCGTCTCCACCCTCGCATTGGCCCCAGTTGACGAGTTTCACATCCGCGGCCGGACCGCGACGCTGGAGATCGCGGAGGCGATGGCGATCAATGATGAATCGATCGTCCTCGACCTAGGCAGCGGTCTGGGTGGTCCGGCGCGCACTCTCGCGGAGGTAATCAGCTGTCAGGTCGCAGGGATCGACCTGACCCCGGAATTTTGTGAGACAGCCGCCCGGCTGTCGGAATGGACGGGCTTGGCCGACCGCACGCACTTCGCTGTTGGCGACGCGACAGCGCTCGACTTCCGAGATGGCGCATTCGATGCAGCGATGACCATTCACGTGGCAATGAACATTGCTGACAAGGCTGGCATGTACCGCGAAGCGCGCCGGGTGCTGAGGCAGGGCGGGCGCTTCGTCGTCTATGACGTGCTCCAAGGCCCCGGTGGCGATGTGCACTTCCCCGTGCCTTGGGCCCGCGATGCGTCCACCAGCCACTTGGTCACGACTGAGCAGATGCGCGAGCTGCTGCACGACGCCGGGTTCACGGTGATCGCGGAGACCGACTCTTCAGCTGAAAGCCGCGACTGGTTCGCAGCCATGGCAGCACGGATGGCACAGTCCGGGCCGCCACCCGTGACGTTCGCCGCGTTCTTGGGCAGCGACTTCGCCGAGATGGCCCGTAATCAGGTGGCGAACCTGACTGAAGACCGCATCCGAACGGTCATGTTCGTCTGTCGTTGACGCGTACGTAGCCAGGGTCGCGCGAAACTAGGCCGTTCCCGCGGTCCCTTCGAGGGGGACGTCGCCGTCCGGAGGCGGAACCGTCCCGCGGGTAGCAGCCGCGAGCTGCTCGTTGATGTAGCGGAGGATCTCGGCTGCTGTCGCGGCGGTCGGCACCGCAAGGAATGCGCCGGTGATACCCCAAACGGACCCGCCGAGCACCACAGCCAAGAGGACGACCGCCGCGTGCAGGTTGAGATTCTTGCCCTGCAGCCACGGCGAGATGACGTTGCCCTCGAGCTGCTGGACCACCAGCACCAGGATCAACGCGATGAGCGCGTCCCGCGGAGAGTTCGTCACGAGCGTGACCAAGACGGCGAGCACGCCGCTGATGAGCGCACCGAGGATCGGTATGTACGCGCCTGCGAAGGTGATGACTGCCAACGGGATGGCCAGTGGAACGCCGATGATCGTCAGGCCGACTCCGATGATCACGGCGTCGATGAGCGCCACCACCGTCTGTGTCCGGATGAACCCGCCGAGCGTCGCCCAGGTGCGGGCCATCAGCTCGGCCAGGTGCTCACCGCCCCGCTGGCCGCCGAGCCTGCTGGCCCAGGGCAGGAACTTGTGGCCATCCTTGACGAAGTAGAACGTCAGCATCAGCACCAGGACGATGTTCACGATCGCCGACGTCGCCGCGCCAATGGTGGAGAAGACGCCGGAGCTGATCGCGGCGGCACTTTCGCGAAGCTTGTCCTGAATCGCTTCGATGGCCTGGGTGATCTGGACCTCGGACACCGAGAGTGGGCCGTTGGTCATCCAGTCACGGATGGTCTGCAGGCCCTCCGACGCGCTCCGCGCAAGCTCTGGCGTCTGGCCGGCGACCTGCGGGGCGAGGATGGCGATGACGATGACGATTGCCAGGAGGAACGCCAGCATCATCGCTAGTGCGGCCAGCGGCGACGGGACCTTGTGCCGGCGGAGCCACCCCGCACCGGGCTGCAGGACGGTCGAGACGATGATCGCGAGCACCAACGGGAAGATAACGACCCACAGCTTCCCGATGATCCACCCGAGTACGAAGGCGCCGGCCGCGATGAGCACGATCCGAAGTCCCCAGCGCTGGAGTGCGGCGAAGCCGTCCTCAATGACGACGGCTCGATCGCGCGGTAGGGGAGAACTCACAGAGTCACCTTAGAGACTCTCGATGGGCGGAAGCTGCCAGTTGATCGGTTCGGCGCCGAGTTCGGTGAGGAGCGCGTTGACCCGACTGAATGGCCGCGAGCCGAAAAACCCGCGCGATGCCGACAGCGGACTCGGGTGTGTGCTCTCGATCGTCGGGACATCGCCGAGCAGCGGTTTGAGCGTCTGCGCGTCCCGCCCCCACAAGATGGCGACGAGTGGCCCGCCGCGATCGACGAGTGTGCGGATCGCCTGCTCGGTGACTTTCTCCCACCCGCGGCCGCGGTGACTGGCCGGTGCTCCGGCACGCACGGTCAGGACACGGTTCAACAGGAGAACCCCCTGTGCCGCCCATGCCGACAGGTCGCCATGCGGCGATGGCGGAATCCCCACGTCGTCCTGCAGCTCGCGGAAGATGTTGCCCAGGCTCGGCGGCAGTGGCCTGACGTGCGCGTCCACGGAGAACGACAGGCCCATCGGGTGGCCCGGCGTCGGGTAGGGATCCTGCCCGACGATGAGCACCCGCACGTTCGCCATCGGTTCTCGAAAAGCACGCAGGATGTTTGGCCCGGCCGGGAGGTATGAATGCCCGGCGGCGATCTCGGCACGCAAGAACTCACCGGCGGCGGTGATGGAGTCGTGGACGGGCTCGAGTGCATCGGCCCAATCCGGGGCGACGAGAGTCCTCAGATCCGCCATATCAGCGCGGACTGAGAGCGTCGATGAACTCGCGAGCCCAGTCGTCGATGTCGTGCTCGGTGACGATGCGACGCATGGCGCGCATGCGGCGGGCCGACTCGCGTTCGGAGGCTTGGGTTGCCTCCAGCAGGGTCGCCTTCATCCCGTTGATGTCGTACGGGTTCACCTGGTACGCCTGCTTGAGCTCGGCCGCTGCGCCGGCGAACTCGCTGAGCACGAGCGCGCCGGTGTCGTCGTAGCGGCACGCGACATATTCCTTGGCGACGAGGTTCATGCCGTCGCGCAGCGGGGTGACGACCATGACGTCGGCCGCTCGGTAGAGAGCAGCCATCTCCTCCCGCGGGAACGACGCGTGCACATAAGTGATGGGCTGCGCGCCGATGCGTCCGACATCGGCGTTGATTCCGCCCACCAGTTGATCGATGTCCTCGCGCAGTAGGCGGTATTGCTCAACCCGCTCGCGGGATGGCGTCGCGACCTGCACGAATACCGTGTCGTCGACCGGGAGTGAGCCTTCGCGGATCAGCTCGCCGAAGGCACGAAGGCGAAGCCGCAGTCCCTTGGTGTAGTCGAGCCGGTCGATGCCGACCAGAACGTTCTTCGGATTGCCGAGGCTGCCGCGCAGCTCCTTCGCGCGGGCTTCGACGTCGGGGTTCTGTGCCAGCGTCTCGAAGGCTTTGGCGTCGATCGAGATGGGAAAGGCACGGGCAGTGACCGTCCGTCCGCCAGGCAAGAAGATGGTGTCGCCCTTGGTCTTGTGACCGACCCGGTCCCGGACCAGCCGGGTGAAGTTCGCCGCCCCGCCGGGAAGTTGGAAGCCGACGAGATCGGCGCCGATGAGGCCCTCGAGGATCTGCCGGCGCCAGGGGAGCTGCTGGAACAGCTCGGTCGGCGGGAAGGGGATGTGTAGGAAGAATCCGATGCGCAGGTCTGGCCGCAGTTCCCGGAGCATCGCCGGCACCAGCTGGAGCTGGTAGTCCTGCACCCAGACCGTCGCCTTGCGCTTGGCGACACGCGCGGCCGCCTTTGCGAAGCGCTGGTTGACGGTGACGTATGAGTCCCACCACTCGCGGTGGAACTGCGGGGGAGCGACGACGTCGTGGTACAGCGGCCAGAGTGTCCCGTTGCTGAAGCCTTCGTAGTACTCGATGACCTCCCGCGACGAAAGTCGCACCGGGACCAGCCGGATACCGTCGTGCTCGAAGGGTCGGAGTCGCTCGTCGGCGGCGCCGTGCCAGCCGATCCAGGCGCCGCCTTTGCGTCGCATGACCGGCTCCAGCGCCGAGACCAGGCCGCCGGGCGAGGTGCGCCACGTGGTCGTCCCGTCGGGGTTGAAGTCCCGGTCGACAGGCAGGCGATTCGCGATCACCACGAAATTTGCCAGCCCGGCTGCCATATCTTGACCCTAGCGGCGACACGACCCCGCACGGCAGGTGCGATCGAATGACATCGATGTGATTCGTCCGTTAGTCTGAGGCCATGAGCGCTGCCGAGGAGACGACGCACGACCGTGCCGCCGCGGGCTCCGGACTCACTCAGCGCGAGTGCGACATCCTCGCGATGGAGCGCTTGTGGTGGCAGTACGCCGGCGCCAAGGAACAGGCCATCCGTGAGCAGTTCGACATGTCGACCACGCGTTACTACCAGGTGCTCAACGCTCTGATCGATCGGGACGAGGCCCTCGCTCACGATCCGCTGCTGGTGAAACGTCTGCGGCGCATGCGCGCCCAGCGCCAGCGCAGCCGGTCCGCCCGGCGGCTCGGCATCGACCTGTAGATGGTCGACCACCGCCGGACACCAAGCCAGCGGGTCTATCAACTCCCCGGCTGGTTCTTCGTCCTGACGGCAGTCCTCAGCGTGCTCGCGTTCGCCACCGTCGGATGGGTACTCCTCGCCGACCGGTTCGACCCGATGCGCGGTGCCCCGCAGGCCACGGTGTCCACCACCGAAGTCGAGCCGAGTTCGACCAGGGCCCAGCCGACGCCAAGTGCCACCGCGGGGGAGCACGCAGGCGATGACAGCGAGCGCTCCGGGATCGACGTCGTCGTCCTGAATGCCTCCGGGAAGCCGGGCCTGGCAGCCGACGTCGCCGACACCGCGAAGAAGGCCGGATGGACCGTTGGCGAGATCGGCAACTGGATCTACCCGGCGGTCATCAATGCCGTGTACTACCCCGCGGGCCACCAACCCGAGGCCGAGCTCCTGGCCGACGACGTCGGCATCGAGAGTGTGCGTCCCGCGCGATCAGGGATGAGCACTGACGATCTGACGGTTCTTTTGGTCTATTCGCCATGATGGTGCGATGACTGGGGCCGACCTCGCCTTGGTTGTCGCGGATCCGGCCGGGACATTGCTCGCGCTGGACTTCGACGGCACCTTGGCGCACATCACCGATGATCCGGCCGCTGCGTTCGGACACGCTCACGCCGTCGAGGCCCTCGCCCGCCTGTGCCCGCTGCTGGGGCGCGTTGCCATCGTGACCGGCCGACCAGTTCATCAGGTCCTGGAGCTTGGCGGCTTCCTGGACCGGCCCGGTTTTGAGCACCTCGTCGTCTGCGGCCAGTACGGCGCCGAGCGGTGGGACGCGGTCGACGGAGCGCCGCCGCCCTCTGACCTCGTGGGGCCGGTTCAGCAGGCGCTCGCCACGCTGCCGGCTTGGCTGGTCGAGCACGGTGTGCCCGATGCGCGGCTCGAGTCCAAGGGCTTGGCCGTGGCCGTCCACACCCGCGGACTGGGCGAAGGCGTTCGTGATCAACTGACGCAACCTCTGACCACTCTGGCTGCTGGGCTCGGACTCACGGTCGAGCTCGGGCGCGAGGTGATCGAGTTACGCCTGCCCGGCTGGGACAAGGGTCGGGTGCTCGAGGGGCTGGTGGACGAGTTTGACGTCCGGCACGTCGTGTTCGCTGGCGACGATTTGGGCGACGTCCCGGCGTTCGACGCCGTCGACCGCCTCCGCGGTCGCGGCTATTCCGGGTTTCTC
>DATLCL010000029.1:0-3372 GCA_035526415.1 Aeromicrobium sp. | reverse complement strand
GGTGTGCTGCAACTGACGACGCCGAAGCGGGAGAAGACGCGCACGATCGTCGTACCAGGTGTCGTCGCGACCGAGTTACGCCGCCACCTTCGCGACCACCAGGCCGACGGGTTGTTGTTCCGTGGGCTGCGGGGCGCGCCGGTGCTGCGTCGGGATCAGTTCTACGCGTCGGCGTGGCGGCCGGCGCTCGTCGGCGCCGGCCTCGCCGCCGACCGATTCAAGTTCCACTCGCTGCGCCATTTCTGCGCCTCGACGCTGCTCGCCGAGGGCGCTCCGCTGTCAGCAGTCGCAGGGCATCTCGGCGACACGGTCGAGACCGTCTCACGTACCTACGTGCACTGGCTGCGCGACGACCGCAACGTGCCCGCCGCGGTGCTCGATCGGGTGCTGGCACCGACGAAGGCGGACGCCGTCTCGGGCTGACGTGTAACACCGTGCCGGTACGGTCGTGTCGGTGCCGAGGCTGAGCGAGTTCTACGGAATCGTGATCTACATGTACACGCGCGAGCATGGCGTGGCTCACTTCCATACTCGCTACGGTGACGACGAGGCCGTCGTCGACATCGCAACCGGTGCAGTCCTCGCCGGCCGCCTACGGACCCGTCAGACCCGACTCGTGCAAACTTGGGCCGAGCTTCACCGAACCGAACTACTCGAAGCGTGGAATCGGGCCAGCAGTGGCGAGCCACTCGGTACGATTGATCCACTGCCATGAAATCGGACTATCGGATGCCTCACGTTGTCGGCGTTGCCGTCATTCGGCCGCATGTCATGCGATTGTTGTTTGACGACGGCCTTGTTCGTGACGTCCAGTACGTGCCAGGCAAGGAGCGAGGGTCGCTGCTCAAGCCGCTGGACGATCCGGAGTACTTCGCTCAGGTTCGCGTCGATGCCGACGTGCGTACGGTTGTGTGGCCCAATGGACTCGACCTCGCTCCGGAGGTTCTGCACGGTGACTACGAGGCCGAGCACGACCTTGGCTTCCACGACGTCACTTCAGCCCGTCAATCGGCCTGATCGCGAGCCGAGCACCGGCCAGTCGCGGTGACCGAAATCCAGCCATCCGAGCGGTGATCGGCCCTTCGAGCCGATGAACCAGGGCACCAATCCCGAAGAGCTGCCGGCCGAGGTCCTGGACGACGTGGCCCGCGTCGTCGGGGCAGAGGTCACTCTTCTCAGTCGCCTACCCGGAGGCGTCATGGAGGGTGCGATGCGCGTCGGCTTGGCCGGAAAGGCGAATGCAGTGCTCAAAGCGGTGCCTCGGGCACATCACGACCTGGACGAGACTTTGCGAGCCCAGAGAGTGGTCGAGCACATGCGTAGGCACGGCTATCCCACCCCGGCCTGGCTCGGAGTGGGGGCCACAGCCACTCATGTGTGGCGTCTGATGGACTTCGTTGACGCGGCTCCCGCGCCAGAGCTGACCGCATCCCTCGTTTCGCAGCTGATGGAGATCATCGAACTCCAGGCTGGCCAAGCCTCCGAGCCCTACGACCACTGGTCGTACGCCTGGAGGGTCGCCACCGGTCAGGAATCGGCTGTCGCCGGGCTGGATCTCAACGAGACGCCGTGGCAGTCGGTTCTCCGCCAGTCCATCGCCGGGCTCCCGGGGTATTCCTCCGTGGTGTCGGCCTTGGTCGAGCGCCTGCGGCTCGCGTGTGCCGACGCCCCACCCCCACCAGAGGCACCTGACATGGTCCACGCCGATCTCGGCAACCCAAGCAACGTCCTGGTCCGTGACGGAGCGGTGGCGGCGGTCGTCGACATCGGGAACGCTGGTAGCGGCACGCGGGCGACTGATCTCACCGCGCTCGTCTGGTACAGCTTCCAGGATCCGCTGCTGGACGGTGTCCGAAGGCGGCTGTGGACGAGGATCCTCGCCCTGGTTGGTTGGGAGGGGGCGGCGGTGCTCGCAGCGACACACATCCTCCAGATGCTCGAGTGGCGCATCCGGGAGGGGCACCACGATGTCGTTCCCGGGGTGGTCGAGCGCGGCCATCGCGCCCTCGACGAGCTGAACGCGCTTCGCTAAACGTCGCCGGTGGAGATGGTGGCGAAATCGGGACCTCCGACTGCCATCTTCCCGGCGTCTATCGGGCCTCTGACAGGTAGCGCGCGACCCACTGCTCAGTTGTGCGTCAGCTTGCACAATCGATCGCGGCGCGGGCGGTGTGTCGAAGCTCGGTTCGATACCGAGGTGGCGGATGAGGCCGCGCAGCGTGCGGTCCATGCCGTCGGTCGCGAGGAGGTCTTCGTAGACGATCTCGTACGGCGTCAGACTCGGTTCGTTATAGAACGCGGCCCACCCACGTGCACCGTCTTCGATGAGTCCGAGCATCGCCTTGATCGTTTCGAAGTGGTACTCGGGATCGCCTGCAGACTTGGGCTGCCAGTCCTTGGTGACGGCGTACACGCCGGTCTGTACGAGTCGCGCGTAGGAGACCGCTTGCCGAAGGCGGTCTCGGCGCTTCACATCGATCAGGTGCAGATTCGGGAACACGGTGTGAAAGATTGCAGCGCGATCGAGACCGGCGTACTGAGGCATCTCCTGAAAGTTGCTCACGATCTTGTCGAGGTGGTTGAACATCAGCTTCACGCCGAAAACGCCGTTGTCGGTCGTGCCGAGGCGTTTCACGACATCAAGAAACTCGTCCCGGGTCGTCGCGCCATTGGCCTGCGCGACCGGTCCGTTTTCCCAGAACGTCCACGTCGGGTGATCGAAGTCGATCAGGTACTCCTCGGGCCGGCCCGCGAAGCCGAGGTCGGTGAGCGCGAAGCAAAGAAAGGTGCGTGCCCGTCCGCGGTGTCGCGCACATCAGATACGACGTGATTGGTTCGCCCACCCGTCACTCCCATCAGGTCCCCTTCGAACCGAGCGACCGTAACGAGTACTTGATCACGCCGCATTCGAATACCGGATTGACCACTTCTGCGCCTCGACGCTGCTCGCCGAGCGCGCGCCACTGTCAGCGGTCGCCGGGAATCTCGGTGACACGGTCGAGACGGTGAGCCGCACTTACGTCCACTCGCTGCGCGACGACCGGAACGTCCCCGCGGCGGTGCTCGACCGCGTGCTGGCACCGACGAAGGCGGACGCCGTCTCGGGCTGACGTGTCACGTGTGTGTCACGACCGCCATTTGGCTCGCCTGTGACCAACGCTTCCGCAGGTCACGGCCCCAGGTGACGGTGAGTCGGCCTATAAGCGGGATTCTGTCCACCGTTGCCGGTTGGGGTGACCATCCATCTATGCGGCCCACCTGAGGAATAGCCGGGACCAGCCTCCTCGATTCGGCCTTGCTCCGGGTGGGGGTTACCTAGCCGCCCGGGTCACCCCGGACGCTGGTGCGCTCTTACCGCACCGTTGCACCCTT
>DATLCL010000028.1:0-2250 GCA_035526415.1 Aeromicrobium sp. | reverse complement strand
GGTGCTCCAGATGATCCTGCAGCAGCCCATCGTCGCCGCGGCCCGCAAGGACCAGTACGACGTGGTCGCGACCGTTTCGGGCGGTGGCCTGAGCGGTCAGGCCGGTGCGGTCCGTCACGGCATCAGCCAGGCGCTGACCCTCTACGAGCCCGAGCTTCGCGCCGTGCTCAAGAAGGGTGGCTTCCTCACCCGCGACAGCCGCGTGGTCGAGCGCAAGAAGTACGGCCGCGCCAAGGCCCGCCGTTCCTTCCAGTTCTCCAAGCGCTAAGCGCACTGGAGCGCCGCACAGTTCGAGAGGCCGGGAGCGATCCCGGCCCTTTCATTTGTGATCGCCGTTTGATTGGCAGCGCGACGACCTCGGTCTAGCCTGATCGTCTCCAGCATCAGCGGTCCGAGGAACAGATGGCATCGAGTTTCACCGTCCACGACGCGTCCGGCTATGAACAGTTGATGGGGCGGTGGAGCCGGGTCCTCGCGCCCGCTTTCATCGACTTCGCCGGCATTGCCCCGCACGAGAAGGTCCTCGATGTCGGCTGCGGCACCGGCAGCCTGACCTTCGCACTTGCCCAACACCCTGAGCTCAGCCAAGTCACCGCCATCGACTTTGCCCCCACCTTCGTCGAGGCCGCGACCCGGCGAAACACTGACCCGCGCGTCACTATCCGGCAGGCGGACGCCACCGACTTGCCCTTCGCGGACGACAGCTTCGATCGAGCCATGGCGCTGCTCGTCCTGCACTTCGTGCCCGACGCGCCTCTCGCCATCCGTGAGATGCAGCGTGTGGTCAGACCGGGCGGTGTCGTCGCCGCAGTGGTCTGGGATCATTACGGTGGCATGCAGGGCATGCGCATGATCGTCGATACAATCGCCGGGCTTTCGTCCGCCGGCCAGGCCCTTCGCAACCGCTACGTCTTCCAGCCCATGATGCAGCCGGGGGAGATGAAGCAGGCCTTCATCGACCAAGGCCTTCGCGACGTCGTCGAGACCGAGCTCATGATGCGGATGAACTACGAAACCTTCGACGACCTGTGGGCCCCCATTGCTGCGGGCGAAGGCCCGATCGGCAAGTTCGTCGGCACGCTGCCGCCCACCGAGCTCGAGACCGTGGCTGCGGCCGTCCGCGATGCTTACGAATCCGGCCGACCCGACGGTCCGCGATCCTTCGCCAATGTCGCCTGGGCCTGTCGGGGAACCGTCGCCTGAGACTTGGCGCCGGAGACCTACACCCGCACCTCGTCATCGTCCGCCCGCCGGTGGCCACGCACGGCGACGACCACCAGCGCGATGTGCAGGACCAAGACGAGAAGAATGACGATCCAGCCGGTGAGGGGGCCGAGCGCGGCGTTCTCGGCGATCGTACTAAGCGAGATCGGAGTATCTTGGGTCGCGCCGTCGGCGGCGAGCTTGGGCGACGTGATCTTCAGCACCCAGGCGAGCAGCAAGATGCCATACATCCACACATAGTTGCGCCTGAGCCGCCGCGTCAGCGCCGTCGTGAGGTCGATGCGGAAGCGCGGGTGCTTGAGGTCCTCTGACAGCGCATCGAGCCACGGCGCCCGGCCTGGATCGACAGCGCTGGCGGAGAAGGTCGGCGCAAAATAGTGCCGCTCGAACTGCCGCACGCGGACGCGATAGACGTCGTAGAAGCGGTAGCGGCGTGCCTCGACATAGAGCAACAGGGTGATGAGCAGCATCGCGAACAGCAGCACGCCCTGGTGCGCCGTGGGCGTCGACAGCGACACCGAGAGCAGGGCCGCGACGACCGTGATCGCCCAGTTGCTGGTGCGATCGAGTCGGTCGCGCCACGAACTCATGCGTGCCACCTCGGCGCGATAATAGTGCACCATCGCCGTGACGGCTTCGGCCGGGCTGGCCGGCAGGCCGGGCTGGAGAAGGATGTGGTCTGTCATGCCGAACCATTGCACCAAATGGAATTAGGTTCCCAAGGGGCAATAATATCGGTTCGCTAGTGCTCCGACTCCGACCGCTGGATCGCCTGGCAGACCTGTCCGGCTGCCGAAGAAAGGGGCCTTCGGCAGCCGGCGCGACTGTCACGTTCAAGCTGCCGCGGACACGGCACCTTCGAGGCTGGGCATCACCGGCCGGGGCGCGGCCGGGGCCGGCGAGAGCGGGTCGTCATCGTCGTCGTCTCGCCCGTGCCGCCAGCGCCGACCCAGCCGCGACCAGTGTCCGCGCCGGAACGACCACCGTTCCGGCCTTGGGGCCAGCTCATCGGGCCGCAGCCCGTCG
>DATLCL010000026.1:0-9000 GCA_035526415.1 Aeromicrobium sp. | reverse complement strand
TGGATCTTCGTGGTGTGCCGCACGGTGCCGGGTTCGGCTCGGCACGAAGGCCTCTCGTTCCTGCTCGTGCCGATGGACCAGCCCGGCATCGAGGTGCGGCCGATCACGCAGCTCACCGGCGGCGCCGAGTTCAACGAGGTGTTCTTCACCGGCGCCCGCACAGCCGCCGACCTCATTGTCGGCGAACCCGGCGACGGCTGGAAGGTCGCGATGGGGCTGCTTGGGTTCGAACGCGGCGTTTCGACCTTGGGCCAGCAAGTCGGCTTCGAGCGCGAACTGGCCGAGCTCATCGAGCTGGCGCGGTCGAACGGCGCCTACGACGACCCGATCCTGCGCGACCGGCTCGCCCAGGCCAAAGTCGAGCTCGACGTCATGCGTGTCAATGCGGTTCGGGGACTCTCTGGAGTCATCGCCGGCTCGGATTCGTCCGCCGGGGGCGGGGCAGCGTCCATCGGGAAGCTCGTTTGGGCGAATTGGCACAAGCGGCTCGGCGAGCTGGCGATGGCCGTGCTCGGGTCCGACGCCCTGGCGCTCGGCGGCAGTGCACATCATGCCGACGGTGTCGGCGGGGACAGCCCGGTCGACCGCTGGCAGAAGCTCTATCTCTTCACCCGCGCGGACACCATCTATGGCGGCAGCGACGAGGTCCAGCGCAACATCCTGGCCGAGCGCGTACTCGGGCTACCCCGCGAACCCAAGGGCACGGCATGACACCTGAGTACGTGCAAGGGCACGATCTCCTGGCTGACCGCGTCGTCGTGGTAACTGCCGGGGCAGGCGCTGGGATTGGAGCCTCGGTGGTGCGTCGAGCGCTCGAAGAGGGCGCCAAGGCCGTCGTTGTCGGGGACACGCACGAGAAGCGGCTAGCCGAGGCGCAGGAATCGTTGTCGGCCGAGTTCGGATCCGACCGCATCGTCACCGCCATCAGTGACGTGACCGACGAGGCCCAGATCCAGGCGTTGCTCGATCTCGCCGACTCGTTCGGGGGCGTCGACGTGATGATGAACAACGCCGGGCTTGGCGGGACGGCGAGCATCCTGGAGATGACCGACGACCAGTGGCAACGGGTGATCGACATCAGCCTGACCGGCACGTTCCGATGCATCCGCGCGGTTGGACAACGGATGGTCGACGCCGGCAAGCCGGGTGTCATCGTCAACAATGCCTCGGTCGTCGGATGGCGGGCCCAAGAGGGCCAAGCGCACTATGCGGCCGCCAAGGCGGGCGTCATGGCCCTCACCCGCAGCGCGGCCATGGACCTGGCGCCGCACGGCATCCGGGTCAATGCGGTCGCGCCGTCCCTGGCGATGCACCCGTTCCTGGCCAAGGTGACCAGCGACGAGCTGCTTGCGGAGTTGACCGACCGCGAGGCGTTCAAGCGGGCGGCCGAGCCCTGGGAGGTCGCCAACGTCATGGTCTTCCTCGCCAGCGACTACTCGTCCTATCTGACCGGAGAGGTCATCTCCGTGAGCAGCCAGCGAGCGTGACATGACTGTGTAATCGGAGGGGACGGCAACGGGAACGCGCCGCGACGAACTCCTGCAGATCGCCGCCCGGCTGTTCGCAGAGCGCGGCTTCCGCAACACCACGGTGCGCGACATCGCCGACGCCGCGGGCATCCTGTCGGGCAGCCTGTATCACCACTTCGACTCCAAGGAGTCGATGGTCGACGAGATCCTGCAGACGTTCCAGCAGGAACTGTTCGCCGGCTACGACGACATCCTCAACAGTGACAGTCCGACTCGGGAGAAGATTGAGGCTGCTGTGCGGCTGTCCTTCCAAGCGATTGATCAACATCATGCGGAAGTGGCGATTTTCCAGAACGAGGCCGACTGGCTGGGTGGCCTCGGCGAACGCTTCAGCTACCTCGCCGAGCGCCATGCGCAGTCCCGCGACGTGTGGATATCCCTACTCACGGAAGGCATCGAGTCCGGAGCGCTGAAGGCCGACCTCGACCTTGAATTGGCCTACCGATTCATCCGCGACACCATCTGGGTCGCGGTCCGCTGGTACCGGCCGGGCGGGGAGCTCTCGCACGAACGCGTCGCCCAGCAGTACCTGTCGATTCTCCTGGACGGAATTGCAGCATGACTTCTTCACCCGCCTACATCGTCGACGCCGTCCGAACGCCGGTCGGCCGGCGCGGAGGCTCGCTCGCCGGCGTTCATTCCGCCGACCTCGGCGCAGTGACGCTCTCAGCGCTCGTGCGGCGTACCGGAATCGATGCGGCCGCGGTCGACGACGTCATCCTCGGCTGCTGCGACACCATCGGCTCGCAGGCCGGCGACGTTGCGCGCACCGCCTGGCTGGTGGCGGGACTGCCGGACGACGTGCCCGGTGTCACCATCGACCGGCAGTGCGGCTCGTCGCAACAGGCCGTCCACTTCGCCGCGCAGGGCGTCATGTCGGGGACTCAGGACCTCGTCGTCGCCGGGGGTGTGCAGAACATGTCGGCCATCCCGATCTCGGCGGCAATGCTGGTCGGCCAGCAGTACGGCTTCAGCACTCCCTTCGCCGAGTCGCCCGGCTGGCTCGCTCGCTACGGCGACCAGGAGGTTTCGCAGTTCCGCTCGGCCGAGATGATCGCCGAGAAGTGGGGAATCAGCAGGGAACGCATGGAGGAGTTCGCGCTGTCCTCGCACGAGCGCGCTCGCACCGCGATCGCCGAAAGCCGATTTGGATCGCAGATCGAGCCGGTTGAGCTCCCGGATGGGCAGCGATTCACCACCGACGAGTGCCCGCGCGAAACGTCACTCGAGAAGATGGCCGCGCTCGAGCCGTTGGCCCCGGGCGGACGCATCACCGCCGCTGTCGCGTCGCAGATCTGTGACGCATCCTCGGCGATACTCATCGCGTCGGAGTCCGCGCTCGCCGACCATGGCTTGACGCCGCGAGCTCGCATCCACCACCTCTCCGTGCGGGGCGACGACCCGGTGTGGATGCTGACTGGCCCCATCCGGGCCACCCGTCACGCCCTCGACAAGGCCGGAATGAGAGTCGACGACATCGACCTGTTCGAGTGCAACGAGGCGTTCGCGTCCGTCGTCTTGGCGTGGTCCGACGAGCTCGGCGTCCCACTCGAGAAGGTCAACGTCAACGGTGGTGGGATCGCGCTGGGGCACCCGATCGGAGCCACCGGGGCCCGCCTGATGACCACGCTGCTCAACGAGCTGGAGCGAACCGGCGGCCGATACGGACTGCAGACGATGTGTGAAGGCGGTGGCCAGGCCAACGTCACGATCATCGAGCGAATCGGTGATTGAGGTGCCCGCAGCGCGGGCCTCGAAATCACTTGGAACTCGCGCGGTCATCCTCGGCGGAAGCGTCGCCGGCCTCTGCGCCGCCGGAGCGATCGCCTCGTACTTCGACGAGGTGGTCATCCTCGAACGCGACGTCCTTCCGGAGGACGCCAAGCATCGCCGCGGAGTGCCGCAGAGCAAGCATCCGCACTTCGTCCTCAACAGCGGCCGACGGGCCATGAACGACCTGTTCCCGGGCTTCGAGAAAGACCTCATCGGCACCGGCGGCATGTTGCTGATGCCGTCCTACGACGCGGCCTATCTGGAGCAACCGGGATGGGCGCCTCGCAAGAAGTCGACCATGACGATGGTCTACAGCTCACGCATCCTGATTGAGCGGGTCCTGCGCGACAAGGTCCGAGCCCTGCCGAACGTCCGCATCGAGGAGGGCGTCGCCGTCCGAGGACTCGAGCACGAGGCTGGCGCCATCACCGGCGTGCACTACCAATCGGACGGCGGCGGTCCAGCGTCGCTGGCCGGCGACCTGGTCGTCGACGCGATGGGGCGCGGTTCGTCGGTCTCGGACTGGCTGCAGGAGGCCGGCTGGGCCGAGCCACCGGTCAAGACACTCGACGCCAAGGTCACCTACGTCTCGCGGTGGTACGACCTGCCCTCGGCCGAGGAGCGACCGCCCGCGTGGTGGTGGCAGCACATCGTGATCATGCCGACTCAGGACACCGACCGGGACCGGCCGGCCGAGCACGACTACCTGTCCAACTTCTTCCCGATCGACGGCAACCGCGCCATCGCTTGCATGGGCTCGTGGGGCCTCGAGATGCCCAAGACGACTGACGGTTTCACCGCCGCAGCCAAGCGGCTGCGGACGCCATTGTTCGCCGACGCGATGGAGGCGTGTGAACCGACGTCCGAAGTCCACCTGACCCGCTCGACGGGAAACAAGTGGCGTCGCTACGACCAGCTGCCATCGTCGCCTGCCGGGCTTGTCTTCATCGGCGATGCCATCTGCGCGTTCAACCCGTTCTACGGGCAGGGGATGAGCTCTGCGGCGTTCTGTGCCGTGGCGCTGAAGGATGCGCTGCAGCGGATCGAACGAATCGATCCAGCGTTCGCGCGGCGGTTCACGAAGGCGCAAGTCGACCTGCTGAACGTCCCGTGGAGCTTGGCGATGGCCCGCGACGGCGGCTTCGAATGCGCCACCGGCACGGAGAAGCCGCCGGAGTGGCGACGTCGCATCCTTGCGGCCATGGGCAACCCGATATTCAACGCGATCACGGGCGCGGCTCGTGAGGACAACGTCATCGACGAGCACTTCGCGCGGGTGTTCAACCTCGACGAGTCGTTCGCCGACATGTTCAAGAGCCCGCGGGTGCTGTGGGGCCTGCTGAAGTACCAGGTCAAGGCGGGCCTGCGTCGGACGACCGTGCCCTATGGGTTCGACGCCCTGGCCGATCCACCGGGTACGGACTACACACCGGCGGGCGTCTCGTGAGTACCACCTGCGACGCGTCAGCGGCTGCCGTCACGCAGTACTTGGGGTTCTCCTGCCATGACGTAAACCCCGTCGTCAGCGTCAACAACCCGGCCGACTTGTACAGCTGGACCCAGCCGATCTTGGAGCTTTTAATCATCGCGGGAGCGGTCTACGCATTCATCCACGCGATCCGGCGTCTGCGTGCCGGTGACTCGACCAACCTCGCGCTGTGCCTCGGCTCGCTGGTCTACCTCGCCATCACCGAGCCGCCGCTGTACTTCCCGGAGTGGTTCGGGCTGGACAAGGTTTACGGTTTCATCTTCGCCCACAACGAATTCACCGTGCAGTTCATGTACGACCGCCTGCCGCTGTACATCGTCGCGTTCTACCCGGCGATCATCACGCTCGCGTATGAGGTGGTCCGCGCATTCGGCATCTTCGCCAAGCGGGGCCCGGCCGTCGGAGCCCTGGCGGTCGGCTTCGTCGCGCAGGTCTTCTACGAGATCTTCGACCAGCTCGGCCCGCAGCTGAAGTGGTGGGCGTGGAACGACGCGAACGTGCAGGTCAACCACCCGATGCTTGCATCGGTGCCGATGAACAGCATGGTGCTGTTCGCGTCGGTGTCCCTGGGTTTCCTGACCTACGTGGTCGTGCGGCTTGCGCGGTTGCCGATCGCGGTGCGCGCGCTCGTGGCTGGCGCGCTGACGCCGCTGGCGATGATTGTCGCGAGCATCCCGTCCAGCGTGTTCGGCGGCTACGTCCCGGGACTGCCGCAGAGCATTCCGGCCCAAGCCTGGGTGCTGGGTCTCGAACTCGCCGTCATCTGGCTGGTCGGGGGATGGCTCGTCCTGCGCGATGCCCGCGGCGAGCGTGGCGCCGGCGAGCCCCTCAGCCGGTTCGTCCGCGTCTATCCGGCGGCTTTCCTCATCGTGCACGGCTTGCTGTGGCTGTCGGCATTGCCCCAGTTCCTGGCTGCGGAGGACGGCGTTACCGCAGCGGGGACGCCGGTCGGCAGCGGTTGGTACGTGCTGGCCTGCTTCGTCGCCGCAGCTGGCCTGCTCGCGCTGCTCTTCAGTCGACGACCGGACCCCGTGGCGTCTTCCTCCCAGAAGGAGTAGACAGGAAGAACCGGCGGTGCCGGACCGGGCACTGCCCCGTCCAGAGGGAGTGGGCCATGTACGCACGTTCCACCACGTTCCACGGGAAGCCCGAAAACATCGACGCTGGCATCAAGTTCGTCAAGACCGAGGTCGCGCCCGTGCTCTACAAGATCGACGGCTGTCGAGGGCTATCGCTGCTGGTCGATCGGCAGACCGGCGAGTGTATTGCCACCAGCTCATGGGAGTCCGAGCAAGCCATGCTCGCCAGCGACAAGCAGCTCCGTCCCATTCGTGACCGCGGCCGGGACGTCCTCGGAGGCTCCATGCAGATCGACGCTTGGGAAGTCGTCGTCATGCATCGAAACCACCACGGAGCGTCTGCTCGGGTCAGCTGGCTGAAGGGTGACCTTGACGCGATGATCGGGACGTTCCGCAACGAGACCCTGTCGCAACTCGAGCAGACCCCGGGATTCTGCAGTGCGAGTCTGTTGGTGAATCGCTCCAGCGCCTTGGGTTGCGCCACAACCGCATGGGAGAACCAGGCTGCGATGGAAGCCAGCCGCCTGGCGGCCGATGAGATGCGCAGCCGCGTGGCCGGCGAAGCGAGTGGCGAGATTGTCGAGGTGCACGAGTTTGAACTCGCTCACTCGCACCTGCACGTCCCCGAGTTGGTCTGACGCGCACTGTGTTGGCAGGACGGGGCGTCCGCGTCACGCTTCGGACATGAAGGCGATGGCGGGGCTGATGCCGATCTCCTTGCCGCGTAGCGTCGTGATGCGCCGGCCGGGCTGAACAGCGTCCTTCACGCGGCCGACGCGGTCGCCGAGGAACTCCGCCGTCGCCTCGAGGTCGTCGACGGCGAAGGTGAGCCCCCACAGGCTGGCTGGGCCCGGTCCGGCTTCCTGTGGGCCGACGAGTTCGAGGATCACTTCGGCGAGCCGGAAGAACACCTGCTGGAACGCGCCGGCGTCGCGCTCGCGGCGCACGTCCAGACCCAGGGCGACCAGTGCCGCGGCCGTCCGCGGCACGTCAGGCGTCATGAACACGACGTGGTCGATCCGAGTGACTCCGTTGGGATGAGTGCCAGACTCGCCCGGCCGGGCCTCCGTGTAGCCCGTCGGCACGCCGTCGACCCCAGTGAGGTCGACTGGCACGTCGCGGAGAGTCCAGCTGGTGATCCCAGTGCCCTGGCCGCCCAACCGGATTCGAACGGAGCCCACACCGCAGCAGCCGTCTTCACCGACGCCGAACCCGATGGAGCGCCAGGCATCAGGGGAGTCGCCGACGCGCAGCTCATCGATGGTGACCACAACAGAAGTCTGCCGGAGGATCGGTCGGTGCCTGCGTCAGCTGTCTTCGATGCGGACGAGCCCGGCCAGTGTGGCGATGTATGCGGCGCCGTCGCGCCCGAGGTAGATCGCGGCGTAATGGTTGTTCCACTGGATTCCCGTGCCGGTGAGGCGACTCCAGACGGTGCGGCCGGTGCGGATGTCGATGGCCGTGAAGTACCACGGATCCAGGCCATCGCTGCGCGTCGGCTTCGTGTATGCGTACAACAGGCCGTTGCCCAGGGAGGCCTTCGCCACCGAACTGGGCGCGATCGAGTCGTTGGTCCAGGCGACGTGGCAGCCGTCGGTGTCGATCATGACTCGGGCGATGCCCGGCGTGGTCGTCTTGCCGAGGATCGTCGACGTCGGGCCGCCGTACCCGTAGTTGTTCTCGATGATGAACGAGTTCCCGGCAGCGACCAGGCTGTTGTCGGTCGTTCCGGCGTTGTCGGCGAGGACCGGCTGGGTGCAGTGCTCCCGATCGGCAACTCCCTTCCGACGGTCGTAGACGATGACGTTGGTCTGCGGGTCTGCGTTGTCGTTGATGGCGACCCACCGCTTGCCGAGCAGGGTCGGCGTCGTGCCGGAGCCCTGCGACAGATTGCCCGGCTTCAGCCGGGTCCCATGGTCGTACGTCTCCCGCCAGGTGACCTCCGGAACGCCGGCCGCCGTGGCGTCCAGGCGATACAGAGCATGCGTCGAGACGACGTACATGCCGCCGGTCTCGTCCGACGCGACCGAGTTGCTCACCTGCTCGCCGGCTGCGAGATGCGTGGTCTGCACGGTGCCGGTGTCCCGGTCGATCGTGCCGACGACGCCCTGCTGCGTGAAGAACCAGATCCGGCCGTCCCAGTCGGGCATGGTCGCGATCAGGCAGTCGTCTTCAGGCATATCCGCGGCAAGCGACCATTCGTGTTGCTTGTCGAGCGTGCCGTCGGGCTTCACCTTGACCTTGAGGATGGTCTTCTGCCCGGTGCTGGGGTAGGCGATGTCGTCGGCGTCGAGGAAGAAGTAGGTGCCGCCGCAAAGGTCGGTGAGTGGATTGGTGCCGGAAGCCAGATTCCGGGCCGAGGTTCGCAGTTCCGAGATCGGCTTCAGTGTGACGGGGTCGATCACCATCAGGGTGAAACCCTCAATCCCACCGCACAGGCCGACGATGCGGCCGTGGGAGTCGAAGGCAATGGTGGCGCATTCGCGGATGCCGTACGACGCTGACTTCACCTTCACATTCCGGCCCAGCGGACCGCTGACCTCGTAGGCGTCCGATGCGTACGCATCGTTGTGCATGGTGTTGGTGTCGTTCGGCGAGAGCCAGGGATTTTGCGGCACCTGACGGTGCTGGATCGGCCGCTCGGATGCCGGTGCGCCGACGAACTTCGGCACCAGGAGATCGGTGGGCAGTGACAGGATCGGCAGCCCGGAGATGGCCGGAATCGGCGGCGTGCTGACCTCGACGGACGAGGCCGATCCGACGGTGCCTCCCACGACAACGAGCGCGCCGACGGCGGCAACGACCAAGGGCACCACGCGACGCATGGCGCCGAGTGTAACCAAGAGGTTACATATTGGGAATAGGCTGGCCGCATGCCCGCGAGCTCCCTTCACCCGAAGCCGCACGGCCGAGACCAGGTCCGTACGGCGGTGTTGTCTGCGACCAGGGACTTGGTCGCAGAACGGGGACCGGACGGCTTCTCGGTCCGCGAGATCGCGGCTCGTGCCGGCGTCAATCACGCCCTGGTGCATCGCCACTTCGGCACCAAGTCCGACGTTCTCAGGGAGATGCTCGCCCTGGATGCGGCGGCCGTGGTCGCCGCCGTCACCGAGGCCGGCCTCCCGACGCG
>DATLCL010000004.1:0-2629 GCA_035526415.1 Aeromicrobium sp. | reverse complement strand
AACTGCTCGTGCGGGATGCCGACCAGACAGATGTCCGGGTCGGTCGGGTCGAACCCAGCGGGAACGGCGGGCTGAGCGGTCACGAGCTAACCTCCACGGTTGAAACACCAGTGTCTTGAATCTGTAACACGTTCTAGTTATGGTCGCATGCGATTTCAGCGTCCACAACCCCGCCCTGTGTGATCCATGCCGCTTCGCTGCGTGCACCCGTTCGGCTTGCTCCGAGCGAGAACGTGTTCTAGTTTTACTCCATGGGCAACCCCGTCATCGTCGAAGCCGTCCGTTCCCCGCAAGGCAAGCGCAAGGGCTGGTTCGCCGGGATCCACCCGGCCGTCCTGCTCGGTGCTGCACAGGTCGAAGTCCTCAAGCGGTCCGGTATCGACCCGGCCCTCGTCGACGAAGTCATCGGCGGCTGCGTCACGCAGGCCGGCGAGCAGTCGAACAACATGGTCCGTCGCGCCTGGCTGCACGCCGGACTCCCGATCCACACCGGATCGACGGTCATCGACGCGCAGTGTCCGTCGGCCCAGCAGTCCACCCACTTCATCAATGCGCTGATCAAGGCCGGCGAGATCAAGGTCGGCATCGCCTGCGGCGTCGAGTCGATGACCCGCATCCCGCTCGGCACGAACGTTCCCGCCGGATTCGGCTTCCCGAAGCCGGACGACTGGAACATCGACATGCCCGACCAGTTCGGTGGCGCCGACCGCATCGCCAAGGCCCGCGGCTTCACACGTGAGCAGCTCGACGCCTTCGGTCTGCGCTCGCAGCAGTTGGCCAGGGCCGCGCAGGAGGCCGGCCGTTTCGACCGCGAGATCTTCGCCGTCGAGGCTCCCGTCCTCGACGAGGAGGGCAAGCCGACCGGCAAGGTCCAGGTCGTCACACAGGACCAAGGCATCCGCGACACCAACCTGGAAGCGCTCGCCGGCCTCAAGACCGTGCTCGAGGGCGGCTACCACACGGCCGGCACGTCGTCGCAGATCTCCGATGGCTCGTCGGCGATCCTGCTCATGGACGAGGACGTCGCCAAGGGACTTGGCCTCAAGCCGCGCGCTCGCATCGTCGCCCAGCGCCTCGTCGGCGCCGATCCGTACTTCCACCTCGACGGCCCGGTTCAGGCCACCGAGAAGGTGCTCGAGATCGCCGGCATGAAGATGAACGACATCGACGTGGTCGAAGTCAACGAGGCGTTCGCCTCGGTCGCCATGTCGATGGCCAGTGTCCACAACGTCCCGGACGAGAAGCTCAACGTCAACGGCGGCGCCATCGCGCTCGGCCACCCGGTGGGCAACACCGGCACCCGCCTGATCACGACTGCGCTGCACGAACTCGAGCGGCGGGACGCCTCCACGGCCCTCATCACGATGTGCGCAGGTGGCGCGCAGGCCGCCGGCACGATCATCGAGCGCATCTAGCCATGGCGAACAAGAACATCCGCACCGAGGCCGACTATGTCGTTGTCGGCGGTGGCAGCGCCGGATGTGCCGTCGCGGGCCGACTGGCCGCATCCGGTGCCAGCGTCATCCTGATCGAGGCCGGCAAGAACGATCGCCGCAACTTCATGGTCAACAAGCCCGGGATGATCGGCCCGATGCACGCCGAGCCGAAGCTCAAGGCGACGGTCGACTGGGGTTATCACACGGTTCCGCAGGCCAACGCCCGCAACCGGGAGCTCCCCCAGCCGCGCGGCAAGGTGCTCGGCGGCTCAAGCTCGATCAACGGCCTGTTGTGGGTGCGCGGCAACCGGGCGAACTACGACTCCTGGGCGGCCGAGGGAAACATCGGCTGGGATGCAGACTCGGTCAACAAGGTCTACCAGCGGGTCGAGGACTTCGAGGACGGGGCCGATGCGTACCGCGGCGCCGGCGGCCCGATCAAGGTCACTCGGCACAACCAGCCGACCGAGGCATCGCTGAGCTTCCAGCAGGCGGCTGCCGACACGCTGTCGGTCAAGATCCTGAGCGACTACAACGGGGCGGAGCAGGAGGGCGTCAGCATCTTCCAGCAGAGCGCCGCCGGTGGGCGTCGCTACTCGGCCGCACGCGGCTACCTGCACAACCAGAGCCTGCCGACGCTCAGCACATTGACGCAGGTGCACGCAACGAAGGTCGTCATCGAGAACGGACGGGCAGTCGGCGTCCAGGTGGCCGATCGCAAGGGACGGCACCACGTTGTCCGGGCCGGCAAAGAGGTCATCGTGGCTGCCGGAGTCTTCGGGTCACCGCAGCTGCTGATGCTGTCCGGCATCGGCCATGCCGACCATCTGAAGACGCAGGGCATCACGCCGATCGCTGAACTGCCCGTCGGGGACAATCTGCACGACCACATGTTCGTCCCGCTGACCTTCGAGATGCCGACCGCGCTGCACCGCGGCACCCCGTCGCATTTCGCGAGCGGATTGGCCAAGGAGCTCACCCGGGGCAACTCGTTCCTCGTGAACTCGGTCTTCGAGACCGTCGGCTTCGTGCGGACGTCGCTTGCCACAGACGTGCCGGATCTCCAGCTGCACGTCCTGCCCTGGGCGTACCCATCGCCCAACCAGGACGCTCCCATCCGGCATGAGGTCGACCCGCGCGCAGCCCTGACCATCATGTCGTCACTGATCTACCCGCGCAGCCGCGGAACCCTG
>DATLCL010000002.1:0-4596 GCA_035526415.1 Aeromicrobium sp. | reverse complement strand
CAGGCTCGGTCTGACGGTCGGTCAGGTGCGTGCTGACGAGGCTCGGGCGATGGCGCATCTCCGCGCCCGCCTTGCTAGGGTAGGTGGCCGCGCTCCTCACAGTGCCCGCTGATGGGGAGCCGATCCCCTGTAGCTCAATTGGCAGAGCATTCGGCTGTTAACCGGAGGGTTGTTGGTTCGAGTCCAACCGGGGGAGCAAATGTGCCTGCAGCGATGCGGCCCGCATCGAAAGGCCAGATCCAATGAATCGTCGCCTTGAGGGAACTGTCGCTCTGGTGACCGGATCTTCCAGCGGTATCGGCCGTGCCACGGCCCTCGAGCTCGCTCGAGAGGGCGCGTCCGTAGCCGTCGTGGGCAGGCGCGAGGACCGTCTCGCTGACCTTGCCGAGAAGATCACCGCCGACGGCGGCACGGCACTGGTGGTGCCGGCCGACATCACCGACGCACCGGCCGCCGCAGAGGCGGTCGAGCGGACCGTCGACGGCCTGGGCCGTCTCGACACCTTGGTCAACAACGCGGGTCTCATGCTGCTCGGACCTGCTCCCGGCGCAGATCTGGACGACTGGCGGCGGATGGTCGACATCAACCTCATGGGCCTGGTGTACACAGCCCATGCAGCTGGGCCGCACCTGGTCCAGGCAGCCTCCCAAGGACCGCGACAGGTGGCCGACATCGTCAACATCGGATCGCTTGCCGGCCGCAACGCCTACGCCATGTCGGCGGTGTACAGCGCGACGAAGTTCGCGGTCGGCGCTTTCAGCGAGTCGCTGCGCCAGGAACTGGCAGGCCAGCACGTGCGCGTGTCGATCGTCGAGCCGGGCAGCGTCGACACCGAACTGCGCACTCACAACCCCGCCTTCGTCCAGGAAGCCCTCGACGCCAGGTTCGGAGACATCGAAAGGCTGCAGGCCGAGGACATAGCCGACACAGTCGGCTACATCGTCACCCGGCCCCGACACGTGGCGGTCGCCGAACTGCTCGTGCGCCCCACCGAACAGATCTGAGCGTCGATGGTCTCCTGGCTGGGGAGCCACAGCCGTCGTACCGTGAGCCCATGGGCCGGACGTCTCGGCAAGCAGCCATTCTGACCGCTGTCGTCGTTGCAGCGAGCATGCTTGCGGGCTGCGGTGGAAAGAACCGCGTGGACGAATCGCATTTCACCGTCGACATCACGAATCAGTGGTACCCCCTCAAACCGGGCACCCGCTGGACCTACCGCGAGGTCGAGGACGGCAAGACCATGCGCGTCGTCGTCACGTCCACGCCCGTCACGCGTCGGGTGGCCAGCGGCGTAGTCGCGCGCGTCGTGCGTGACACCGTCTCGTCCGGCGGCGAGGTGCTTGAAGACACCAAGGACTTGTACGCGCAGGACGCGGACGGGACTGTCTGGTACCTGGGCGAGGAAACCGCCGAGTTCGAGAACGGCAAGGTGGCGACGCGCGAAGGATCGTTTGAGGCCGGCGTCGACGGCGCGGAAGCCGGGATCATCATGCCGGCGCGGCCGAAGGTCGGAAGGTCGTATCGGCAGGAGTACTACAAGGGCAAGGCCGAGGATCGCGGGAAGATCATCGCCTTCGGAAAGAGCGCGAAGGTGCCGGCCGGCTCCTACGACCACCTGCTGCAGACCGCCGACACCAACCCGTTGGAGCCCAAGGTCTTGGAGCACAAGTACTACGCGAAGGGCGTCGGGCTGGTGCTCACGGTCGACCGTCACGCCGGCGGGCGCGAGGAGCTCCTGTCCGTCTCGCACGTGTCGGCGGCGGAATCGCGTCGAGCCGGCACGGTTCCCCTCGGTCGGACCTATTAGGCTGCCCGCACTGGGGAGGTAGCTCAGCTGGTCAGAGCAGGGGACTCATAATCCCTGGGTCGCGGGTTCGAGCCCCGCCCTCCCCACCACGTCGTGCCCGCCGCCGGCCCGACAGCGGCTCAGCGGTACCAGGCCAGCTGCTCGGTCGTGGCGAGGAGAGCGCCCTTTCGGCTCCACAGCCGAGCCTGCTGGCCGGAGGTTGACTGCTCACCTCGCGTGCCGGTGGCCTCGTTGAGGATGAAGTCAGTCCCGACCGACGCGAGCTCGTCTGCGGTCGCGTGAAAGTACACCGACATGGTGAGCGTGGCGGACGGACGAATTCCAACGCCCCAGAAGAACGAGCGCGGCGCATATTGGTCGGCGAGGTAGGCGAGGAGGAGATGGTCCAACGGGCGGCTATTGCTGTCGCGAAGCCAGTGAGCTGAGCGCGAGTCACCGCTTCCGTAGGCAAATGGACCCACCGGGTACATCTCGGTTTGCTTTCCCTGCGGAGGAGGCGCTTCGAACCGATCCAACGTCGACGGATCAGGAGCCTCCGGTTTGACGGGCTGAAGGTGCGGTTCAGTTTCGCGGCGATTGGCGAGCACGACGAGCGCCGCGGCATGGACGGAACCTCCGCTATGGACGGTGGTATTCCAGTGTTCAAGTGAGCGAGTGCTGCCGATCAGCGATGTGCGGATCTCGACCTCGTTCCCCGGCTCGATGCTTCCGATGAAGTTGATCGTCAGGGCGGCGGGGACAGCCTCGGATGTCGAAGAATTCATCACGCTCGCGAGCGCAACCGCGGTGGTCCATCCACCGAACATGCCGGTGATCGACTGATGGTCCGGATCCGCATAGGCCCGCCAAGTCCGTTCGTCCGCGGACTTGACTTCGATTGCCTCGCTGATCGTTCCCACATCGGCACGGTAGGGCACGCGTCCGACATGACGTTTTGTGGACCTACGCTGACTCCGTGGAACGTGAGGCAGTCATCGCGGATCTGGACGGGACGCTGTGTGACGTCTCGGAGATCCTGCATCTGGTCGAGGGGGAGGAGCGCGACTTCCACGCGTTCCACGCCGCGTCGGCCGGCTGTCCTTCGGTCGAAGCCGTCGTCGACGCAGTCCGCGCCGCGAAGGCGACAGGTCGCGGCATCCTCATCGTCACCAGCCGCGAATTCATCTGGCGTGACCTGACGCTGGACTGGCTGGTTGCGCACGACATCCCCTATGACGAGCTCGTCATGCGGATCGTCGGGGACTATCGGCCGGACGACGTCGTCAAGGCCGAGATGCTCGATGACCTCGAGAAACGTGGCTGGTCGATTACCGAGGCGTGGGAGGACCGCGACGACATCGCCGACCTGTGGGCGTCGCGCGGAATCACGGTCCACCGCGTCTGACGTCGTTAGGCTGAGGCGCATGGCTGACCAGGCGAAGAAGCGGCTTCTTCGCGATCAGGCGCTTCGGCTCGACAAGAGCAGCCTGACTGTCGCCGATGAATGCCTTCGCTTCCGGTTCGAGGAGTCCGCGGACCTGGTTGCACTCATGGCGAGCCACGGCGAGCTCGACTACGGCGAAGTGCTCACGCTAGTACGCGGTGTGCTGTCCGCCGATCGCGATGCCGAGGAGGCGGCGACAGCACTTGACGCGTACGCCTTGTCATCGTTGATGCGGACCGTGGCCGGACAGCACGCGAGCGGGCCACTCATGGAGGCCGACTTCGCGGAGGCGGCTGACCTCGCGCGGGCGGCGAAGCTGCTGCAGGGGGACGTGAGCTTCAAGGCCACCGCCGCACGGATCGAGGGACAGGTCAATCTCGCCTGCCGACGCTTCGATCACGTCGAGCAGATGCTGGCCGAGGACAACCTGAACGACGACACGGCGTGGCTGCTCAGCACGGAGCTGGCTCATCCCGCGAACGGCGTCCCCGGCGCCAGCCGTTACGCCTGGCTGAAGCTCTTCAACCGCCGGTTCGAGCAGTTCGGCATGCTTCCGATCGCGGTGGCGGAGGGACCTGGTGAGCCGTTCGACCGGGTAACGGTCGACATGCCCGACGATCGCCGGGTATCGGACGGCCCTCTCGTCACCGTGATCATGTCCACGTTCAAGCCGGACCGGAGTTTCCGCACCGCTGTTCAGTCACTGATTGACCAGACATGGCTGAACCTCGAGATCCTGGTGATTGACGACTGCTCGCCGGCTGAGTACGACGGCCTGCTTGCCGAGGTCACCGGACTCGACCCGCGTATCGAACTGATCCGGATGCCGGTCAACGGCGGGACATATCGGATCCGGAATGAAGGCATCCGCCGGTCGCGGGGCGAGTTCATCACGTTCCAGGACTCCGACGACTGGGCCCACCCGGAGCGGATCGCCCGCCAGATCGGGCCGTTACTCGAGAACCCGGGCTTGATGGCTACACACTGCCGCTGCGTGCGCGTCTTTCCGAACCTCTCGACGCTGAACGTCGGTATGAACTCGTTCCGTCGTTGCGCGCCCTCCACGATGTTCCGCAAGGACGCCGTCATTGCCGCCATGGGCGGGTACGACGAGACCCGCAAGGAGGCCGACAACGAGTTCTACGAGCGGCTCGGTGTTGTCTTCGGCGAGGACGCCAACCTCGACCTGCCTGATGTCATGGTGCTCTACCAGCTGACGGCCGACTCGCTGTCCCGCGATGAGTACCGCTTCGCCTGGCAGCACGGTGCGCGGGCCGGCTACATCCAGGCCCGGCGGTACTGGCACCGTCAAATCGCCGCCGGCCGGGAGTCGCCGTTTCTCGACCCGGCTGGGCCGCGCCGCATC
>DATLCL010000246.1:0-4732 GCA_035526415.1 Aeromicrobium sp. | reverse complement strand
AGAGAAGGCGAGGGTTTGGGAATGATCGGCCCGACCCCTCTATGCAGCGCCGAGATAAACCGCCGATGGCTCCACGTAATCTTGCGGGAGCGGCGTGCCGCGGTCGCCGGGTCGGCGAGCTTCAGCGCGCCGACTGAGCCTGACCCGGTTTGACGGACATCCACGATCAGGGGCGCAGCCCCGGAAAGGATGTCCACAATGGAGACGATGGCGAACAAGAAACCCCGCCGGCGTCGGTCGTTCACCCCGGAGTTCAAGGCCGAGGTCGTCGCGCTGGTCCGCCAGCCCGGCAAGACCGTCGGCAGCGTGGCCCGGGAGATGGACCTCACCGAGACGGCCGTGCGGGAGTGGGTCCGACAAGCCGAGCGCGACGAAGGCAAGCGCGCCGACGGGCTGACGACGGCGGAGCGGGCCGAGATGGCCCAGCTGCGCAAGGAGCTGCGGGAGACGCGCGAGGAGCGCGACATCCTCAAGCGTGCAGTGGCTTTCTTTGCCCGGGAGATCCGATGAACCGGCTCCGGTTCGTCGAGGCGGAGAAGGCGCAGCATCACAACGTCGCCAAGGCGTGTGAGCTGGTCGAGGTCTCCCGGTCCGCCTTCTATGACTTCGCCCAGCACCGCCCCTCGGCCCGACAGCTCGCCGATGAGCAACTGGCCGAGCGCATCGAGGAGATCTTCGAGGCCAGCCGGGCCACCTATGGCTGGCCGCGTGTCCACAAGGCCCTGCGCGACGAGGGCGTCCACGCCAGCCGCAAGCGGGTGGCCCGCATCATGCGCCAGAAGGGCTTGATCGGCCGGTGCCGGCGGCGACGGACCAAGACGACCATCTCCGACCCCGAGACCAGAGCAGTCGACCTGGTCAAGCGGGCCTTCGGGCCCGAGACCATCGAGTTGGACCGCATCTACGTCAGCGACATCACCTACGTCTGGACCTGGGAGGGCTGGCTCTACCTGGCCAGCGTGATCGACCTGGCGTCGCGGCGGGTGGTGGGCTGGTCGATGGCCGACCACATGCGCACCGAGCTCGTCTCCGACGCCCTGGGTATGGCCATCGCCGCCCGTCATCCCGCTCCGGGGTTGATCTTCCACTCCGATTATGCCGAGCCTTGCATTAAGCCGAGGGATCGCGTCCTGACCTGCTTGGGTGGGGTTGCCTGACGGATTCCTCGGCTTAACGGTTCGGTGGCTCGTCGCTACCGTCCGCCGTCCATATGCACTTGAGCAGAGGAGACGGCCATGGATACGACGGTTGCGGGGATCGGGTCGGTTGTTGTCGCGGAGATGCGTGCCGCTGGCTACATGGACTCGACGATCGGCCAGTACGAAAAGACGATCAAAGTGCTGGCGCGCTTCGCTGAAGGACGCGATGGCGTTTACACGCCCTCGCTCGGTGCGGAGTTCGCGGCGCTGACGGTCAGCCCGCGCACTGGCCAGTTCAGTGCGCAGCGCAGGTTCGACTACCGCCGGCTGGTCGGCGTGTTCGACGCCTACGTGAAGACCGGCCACGTGGATCTGTCGTGCCGCAAGCGCGGGGGCGGGGGCGCGCCACCGGACTCGACCGAGTTGAGCGCGCTGGCTGGCGCGTGGGAGGCCGCGATGGAGGACCGCTCTCTGGCGCCGGCCACCCGCGACGCCTATGGCCGGGTCTGCCGGGCCTACCTCGTGTTCTTGGAGTCACGCGGGACCCGCTGTCTCGATGACGCCGACGGGGCCAGCGTGTTGGCGTTCCTCGAATCACTGTCGGCCAGGTGGGCGACGTCGTCGTTGTTCTGGGTGGTGTCGAACTTCCGACCGTTCTTGAAGTTCACCGGCCGCACTGACCTTCTCGACGCGACGGGGCTGGCCGGTGTCAAGCGTTCTCATGCGATCCTGCCGGTTCTTTGCGACGATGACGAGCGCCTGGTCGTGCAGGCGTGCGCGTCGTCGGCGGTCAGCTCCCGGGATGCGGCAATCACCTTGCTCGCGTTGACGACGGGGCTTCGCGCGTGCGACATCGTCAACCTGCGCCTGGCGGCCATCAACTGGCGCGCGCGGACCGCCGGGATCATCCAGCAAAAGACGCACAACCCGCTGACCGTGCCGTTGACCGATCTGCTGGTGGGCAGGCTCGCCGACTATGTCCTCGACGACAGGCCCGACTCACCCGATGACCACGTGTTCTTGCGATCGGTGGCGCCGCACGTGCGCTTGGCCGACCACGCGTCGATCTACCGGGTGATCGCGGAGGTCTTCCGCAGGGCAGGGGTCGGCGACGTGAAGGCGGGCACTCGCCTCCTGCGCCATAACGCCGCGTCGCGGATGCTGCGCGCAGCGGTCCCGTTGCCGACGATCTCGGCCGTGCTCGGCCACGCAAGCCCGGAATCGACCAATCTCTACATGAGCGCCGACCGGGACCGTCTGCTCGAGTGCGTGCTGGACGTGCCCGTGTCCGAGGGGTCACGGCCATGAGCTCCCATGGCTTCACCAGCGCGCTTGGCCCGGAACTCGACGCCTACCTCGCGTTCAAAGAGAAGATGGGCTTCTACGGCAGCTCCCGGATCTGGTATCTGAAGAGCTTCGACACCTACTGCAGCGCGCACGGCCGGGTCGCCTTCGACCGTGACACCGTCGAAGGATGGGTCACCGACCAGCTGACCCGGTCGGGCCGCTACCGGTCGTGGATGTCCTACATCCGCGACGTCGGCCGCTGGCTCCAGGTCCACGGGCAGCGGGACGCCGTGCTCTCGGCCCGGTGGAAAGCCCAGGTCGTGCCGGCCCACCCCTACCTGCTCAGCAGGCTCGAGATCGAGGCGTTCTTCGCTGCCGCGGCAACGTTGCACGCCGAGTCCCCGTGGCGGTGGCAGGCGGTCGCGTTCTTCACGCTGATGCACTCCTGCGGGCTGCGGACCGGCGAAGCCCGCCTGCTGGCGCCTGCGCACGTGCAGCATCGTGACCGGAACCTCGACGTCGTGTCCTCCAAGGGCAACCGCTCCCGCCGGCTGCCGATGACCGACGAGGTCACCGAAGTCCTGGCTCGCTGCGACCGGGAATCGACGGCACGGTTCGGCCCGTCACGGCGCACGTTCTTCGTCTCCGCGTCCGGCAACCGGGTCACCCCAGCGTCTGTCGGGGCGATCTTCCGCCGCATCTGGGACGCGGCCGGTCTCTTGCGGCCGGCGGGCGGCCAGCAGCCGAGGCCCTACGACTTCCGACACCACTTCGCCTATGCCAACGTCGAACGCTGGGCGAGGCAGGGCAGGGAGGTCACCGCGATGCTGCCCTACCTGGCGCGCTATATGGGGCACGCGAGCATCGAGTCCAGCTATTACTACATCCACACCTCACCGGACTTCCTGCACGCCTACGCCGACATCACCGCCGAGAGCCAGTCGCTGCTGCCCGATGTTGGGTTCGAATGAAACGCGCCCGGTCAACCGCCGCCCCGGACTTCTACACCTTCGCCAGGGGCTACTTGCACATCTACCTGCCGACGGTGCAACGACGCTCACCGAAGACGATCGAGGCCTACCGGATCAGCCTGGAGTGCTTCCTCGCCTATCTCGCCGAGACCGAGTGCATCGACCGCGCCCACGTGACCCTCGACCACCTGGGCCGCCACCACCTCAAAGGCTGGCTGACCTGGATGATCGACCAGCGGCACTACGCGCCAGCGACCGTGGCGTTGCGGCTCAGCAGCATCAAAGCGTTCCTGACGTACTGCGGTGCCGAAGACATCACCCTCGTCGCGCTCAGCCAGGCCGCCAACGCCCTACGAGCACCGGTGAGCCCGAAGAAGCCGATCGAGTACCTCACCGGACCCGAGACCCGAGCCCTGCTCGCCGCCTTCACCGGCCGCAGCGCGAAATCACGCAGGAACCGGATGCTGCTGATCCTGCTCTATGACATCGCCGCCCGGGTCAGCGAGATCACCAGCCTGACGCTCGGCGACCTCTCCCTGGCCACGCCCGGACACGTGAGGCTCACCGGCAAGGGCGACAAGACCCGCGTTGTCCCACTGACCGAAAAGACGATCGAGCACATTCGCGTCTACCTCGCCGAGTTCCACCCGGACACCGCCACGCTGTCGGCGACACGGCCGGTCTTCTACAGCCCGCACCACGGCATACTGACCCAGCTATCGACCGACACCGTTGCAGCCGTGCTCAAGAGTGCCGCCATCGTTGCGCGAGGGACCTGCCCCTCGACGCCCGAGAACATCCACTGCCACATGCTGCGCAAGACCAAGGCCATGGATCTCTACCAGCAAGGTGTCCCCCTGCCGATCATCATGCGCCTGCTCGGCCACGAGAACATTTCGACCACGGCGGCGTTCTACGCCTTCGCAACCGCGGACATGATGCGCCAAGCCGTCAACGCAGCCACCCCCGCGATCAGCTCCCCAGCCGCACTGCCACTCACCGAAGACAAGCTCCAAGCCCTCTACAGCCTCCGATAGCACCGAACCGTTAAGCCGAGGAATCCGTCAGGCAACCCCACCCAAGCAGGTCAGGACGCGATCCCTCGGCTTAATGCAAGGCTCGGCATAATCGGAGTTCAACCGAATTCGGTTGAACTCCGACCGCGGGACGCAGTACACCTCGGCCGAGTTCACGGAGTGCGATGCGGAGCGTGCAACGTCAGCGTCAGCTGCCACAAGATGAAGGGTCGCAACGGAGAGTTCCATCGCTACTACTACTGCCGGAACCACGATCCGCTGCGAGCGGGCGGAGAGGACCGTCGCTGCCGGGACCGCA
>DATLCL010000234.1:0-6562 GCA_035526415.1 Aeromicrobium sp. | reverse complement strand
CGCGTCGTGGCCAGACCCGGTTCCCGAGTTGATCGCGTCGACCGATTCCGGCGACCTCATTCGCAATGACCTCTACGACCGTCAGACCGCACGACGGTGGTCGCGTGGCTCCACGGTGATCATCGGCGACGCCGCGCATCCGATGCGTCCCCACCTCGGCCAAGGCGGATGCCAAGGACTCGAAGATGCCGCGATCCTCGCCGCGCTCGTGGACGCGAATACCGACCTGTCCACCGCCTTTGCGCGGTTCGCCGAGACCCGGCAGCGTCGGACACGTTCGATCGTCCGCGAGTCGAAGCGCATCGGGCAGGTCTTGAACCTGAGGCCCGATTGGCTCGGCGCTGCCGCCGCGCGGGCATCGGCGCGGGTTCCTGAATCGGCGCTCACGCGTCACCTTGCGACCATCGCGTCCCGCCAGGCGTTCGATGCCTCAGCGCTCCGGGGAGGCGCCCCGCGCTTGTAGGAGTGTCTGCATCTGGTCGATCTCCCGCTGCTGGTCCTGGATCATCGTGCGTGCCGTGTTGCGCACGTAACCAGTTCGCGCATGACTGGCCGCGTCCTTGGCCATCGGCAGGCCGCCTTCGTGATGACGGATCATCAGCCTCAGGAATTGAACGTCCAGCCGCTTGCCGGTGAGATTCACCAGCCTGTCCATCTCGGCCGGACTCGCCATCCCCGGCATCGACCCGGCACCGAGCTCGTCGTGCATGTGGCCGGGCATCTCGTCCGCCATCCACGACATGGGCAGACGGTCGGATTCCAGGGGCTTGCCCCAACTCTGCAGCCATCCGGTCATCTGACCGATCTCACGCTGCTGGGCCGAGTCGATCGCGCCGGCGAGAGCTCGTACTTCGTCGGATCCGGCGTGCTCCCGTGTGTACGCCGCCATCAGGACCGCCTGCTGATGGTGAACGATCATGTCCTGCGCGAACCCGATGTCCACGGTGCTCGGTGTCGTGTCCCCGCCGTCGTCCGCACCTTTTGTGAGGACATAAGCCACGGCGGCGACAAGAGCGAGGCCGGCCGCGGCCGCGAACGCGATTCGTCGCACGGCTATGAGCAGTTCAGGGCGAGCAGACACCGGAGGCCGCGCGTGGGAGCCGGCCGCGGAGCCGCGTCGCCCGACGCCTCCGTTTTCGGCATCGATGTCGGCGTCGTTGGAGCAGTGGCGTTGGGGGTCACGGTCTGGGGCGTCACGGTCTTGGGCGCGGCGGCCGACGACGTGGTTGCGGCGCCGGTCATGATGTCGCAGGTGCCATTGGTGAGCCGGACGTTGTAGAAGCCGGTCCGTCCGTCGGAGTACCAGACCTCGCAGCGCTCCGGCACGAACGTCGGGCTGGACTGGGCCCAGCTGGGCGGGATCAGGTTCGTCGCCAGTTTGGCCAACGGAGTGTCGCCGAAGTTCGGCGTGAGCTGCGACGGCTGGTTGAAGTAGGCGATCTCGCGCGGGTTGAATGGGTCGCGGATGTCGAAGATGCGCAAGCCGGACGACAGCATGCTGCACGCCACGATGCCGGGGTCGGCGTAGCGCGGGACGTTGCAGTAGTGGCCGGCATACCCGCCGACCGGGTTGGCCGCGCCCGGGTCGTTATCCAAGGTGGCGAAGTTCTCCGGCTGGTGCACTTCAAGCCGGATGTTCGAGATGACGGTCGGCTTGGTTTCGTCGCCGATGTCGATGATGCGCGCGGCTCCCGGCTTCGTCCCCATAAAGCTCCGCGGCCCGAGCGCCCCGTACTCATCCACCTCGACGATGTACGGGTGTCCGCCGATGGTGACGGGGATCGCAATCTGCGGGATGGTGCCGTCCCAGGTCACCGTGCCCACCTCGCGCACTGCGGGTTTGGGCCTGCGGGCCTGGATCTCGGAGACGTCCTCGATCGTCAGTGTCGCCGGGAAGAGCGAGGTGAGGTACGCGCGGTTTCCGTCCCGGCTCAGGGTGATGCCGTGCGAGGGATGGTTGAGCACCTTCAGAGTGCGGGGCAGCGTCGGGTTGCTGACGTCGACAGCTGCAACCTGTCCACCGGGCGTCGGGTTGCCGGAATAGAAAGTGTTGCCATCGAGGGTCATGCCGCTCTCGTGGCCGATAATGCCGGAGAGGTTCGGCAGTGACTTGAGCACCGGGTGCCGGCAGTCCTTCGATACGTCGTAGACATCGACGATCCCGGGAAGGAAGAGTGCGGTCCCGGCGACCGCGGCGACGAGGCCGCGCTTCTCGTTGACCTGCAGTGATTCGTGCGGCGTCAGCATTGCAACCGTCTGTAGCGTCGCGGTGCGGACAGGCTTCGCCGGATTGGACATGTCCAGGACCGCCACACCGGCGTTGATGCCTTTGCTGACATCGAGGATGCCGGTCCCGACCAGAAGCTGGACGTCGTAGAAGGCGCATTCGTGTCCGGCGGCATCCACGTAGCGGCGGACCTTGAAGCCACCAAAACTGCCAAGCGGGGTCGCGCCCAGTTCGGTCCCCACGAGTTCGGTGTTGCACCGGAAGCCCTCGGCCGCCCGACCGCTCTGGATGTCGGCGAGACTGACCCGGCCCTGAAGACCGGTCTCCGGGTGCGATCCGGGTCCGCATTCGGCCTTGGGCACAGCGTCGGTCGACGGGGCGGCTACGGCAGGCTCGGTCCCGGCGAAAACCAGCGCAGCGAGAACCAGCGAAGCCGTGCCAGCCGCCGCCGTGAGGAGTAGGCGCGGTCGGTGCACGGGGGTACCTCTCAGGATCGCGGGACTCGGAGAGCATAGGGCACCGTGCCGGCCAAAATCTACGCCTCTGTAATATTCCCGGGCCCGTCAACTCACCCGTTGGAGACGGCGCTAGACCGGCTGGTAGCCGCGGGGCGGGATGCGGCATGCGGCGTCGACCCCGAACACCTGGTTGATCCTGCCCAGCGCAAGCCACGACGCTACCGACAGACCGAGATCGACCAGTTCGTCGTCCGAGTACGCCACGTGCAGTCGCGCCCACAGGTCGTCGTCCATCGCGAGGTGGTCTGACGCGAACCTCGTCGCGAACTCGGCTGCGAGAGCCTCGCGCTCGGTGCGGCCTTCTCCGTCGTAGAACGCCTCGTCGAGGCCATCGTCGGAGCGCATGTTCAGGCAGATGTTGCACTGGTTGATCCGCGCGATGCTGATGCGTGCGGCTTCGCGTTCGCGGACGCTGAGCAGGCCCTGCGTGTAGACAGCGTCGCTGTAGGCAGCCGCCGGCGCGGCCACCTTGCTCGCCGTCCCCGCCCAGAAGTGGATGAGCGGATCCTGGCCGTCGGGGACATCAATACGAGGCATGCCGCAACTCTATGACCGCAGACTACTGGCGGCGGCCGCACGGTCGTGGTGGGATCTGACGTATGCCGCAAGCCGATTTCGTGCGCACACCTGACAGTCGTTTCGCCGATCTCCCCGACTACCCATTCGAGCCCCATTACGCCGACGTCGACGGCCTTCGGGTCCACTACGTCGATGAGGGCCCGCGTGAGGCCGCGCCAGTGTTGATGCTGCATGGCGAGCCAACGTGGAGCTACCTGTACCGCTCCATGATTCCGATCTTCGCCGGCGCGGGGATGCGGGCGGTTGCACCCGACCTGATCGGCTTCGGCAAATCAGACAAGCCGACATCGCGCGACATCTACACCTACCAACAGCACATGGACTGGCTGACCACTTGGATCGAATCGGTCGACCTTCGCGGCATCACCCTGATCTGCCAGGACTGGGGATCGCTGCTCGGGCTCAGGCTCGCAGCGGAGAAGCCTGACCGCTTTGATCGGATTGTCGTCGCAAACGGCTTCCTGCCCACCGGCGACAGGGACCCGGGTCCCGCCTTCAAGGTCTGGCGCGCATTCGCGGCCTACTCACCGATCTTCCCGATCGGCAGGATCGTGGCCACCGGAACGAGGCGTTCGCTGAGCGCCGCAGAGCGGGCCGCGTATGACGCGCCATTCCCGAGCTCGAAATACAAGGTTGCCGCACGGGCTTTCCCGGCGCTTGTCCCCACCTCACCCGACGACCCGGCTGCGCCAGCCAACCTCAGGGCGTGGGATGCGCTGGGGCGCTGGGAGAAACCGTTCCTGACCTTGTTCGGCAAGCACGACCCGATCCTCGGCAAAGCCGATACTCCCTTGTTGGAGCATGTCCCCGGCGCGAAGGGCCACCCGCACGACCGGCTCGCCGGCAGCCACTTCATCCAGGAGGACGTCGGCGCCGAGATCGCCCAACGAACCCTCGACTGGATTCGGTCCACATAGGGCAGGCGGAATTCATCGCCGCGCCAGTTCTCGATCGGCGACGCGGCGCCAGCCCTCCGGAACGCGCTCGTCGGCCGCAACGGCGACGAGTTCCTTCATGGTGAGATGGCCAGAGGCGAGCGCTCCGACCGAGATCGAAGGTCGTGATGCCGGCTCCAACCGGATCCGGTCGCCGGCCTCGATCTGTCCGGGCTGGACGATCCGAAGGTAGGCCCCCGGTCGACCGGCGAGGGCGAACCTGCGCGTAAAGGTGTCGTCGTCCATGCGGATGCCAAGCTTGAAACACGGCTGTCGCGGTTGGGAGACCTCGAGCACGGCTGTGCCGACATGCCACCGATCGCCGATGAATGCGGCAGTCAGATCGACGTGGGCGGTCGTGAGGTTCTCACCGAATGTCCCTGGCCCGAGGTCGCCGACCTGAGTACTCCACCAGTCGTAGTCCTCGGTCGCGTATGCGTAGACGGCCTTGTCGGCGCCGCCGTGGACACGGCGGTCTGCCTGGTCATCGCCGACAAGGTTGACGCCGTCAACACGGATCGCGCCATGGACGGGCTCCTTCCAGATCGCCGTCAGCACCTGCCGGCCTCTCCACTCGACATGGCGAGGCCTGCCGACGTTGACCGAGCAGACGACCGGGTCTGGGAACCTCGACGTCATGCCGCCTCCTCGACCGAAGGATGTGCCAGACCCCCGGACTGACTGCCATTCCAGCCAAACCGGGGGTCTCACAATGGCGGTGGTGGTGGGATTTGAACCCACGGTGGGCGTGAACCCACACACGCTTTCGAGGCGTGCTCCTTAGGCCGCTCGGACACACCACCGCCGGGTACCTTACCGGGGATCTCGACACGGCCGCGAAACGGCCTACTCGATCAGCGGGGGGTGCGGTGGTCACGGAAGAATGCCTGGAGCAGCGCGGTCGACTCCTCGGCCAGCACGCCCGACGTGACCTCCGGACGATGGTTCAGGCGGCGGTCCCGGACGACGTCCCACAGCGAACCGACGGCTCCGGCCTTTTCGTCCCACGCGCCGAAGACGAGGTGAGCCACCCGGGCTTGGACGATGGCGCCGGCGCACATCGTGCAGGGCTCGAGCGTGACGTAGATCGTGCAGTCCTCGAGCCGCCATTCGCCGCAGGCAGCGGCCGCCTGTCGTAGCGCGACCATCTCGGCGTGCCCCGTCGGATCGGCATCGCGCTCGCGTGTGTTGCGACCGGTACCGATGACGCTGCCCGAGCCGTCGACCACGACAGCGCCAACCGGCACATCGCCGTCCGCCAACGCCTCGCGCGCCAATTCCAGGGCACGCGACATGTAAGCATCGGGCCCGGTGGTCGCAGTCACAGACCGATGCTCCCAGAAGCGCACCATCTGTTCATCTGGGCACGGCAGAATTGCGCCGTGCTCGAGAACGTACGCAAGTGGTGGCAGCTACGACGTCCCGTCGAGCCCAGTGCATTCCGCATCCCATCGGACATCGACTTCGAGACCGGCTTCCGCCAGACCGTCATCGAGCCGGCGACCGAAGCGGCCGAGCTGCTTGAGAAGTACGAACTCGACCGAGGTCGCGCGATCCACCAGTCGCGCAAAGACCTCAAGAAGCTCCGCGCGGCACTGCGGCTCATCCGCGAGCATGTAGACAAGGAGTTCACACCGGCCGAAAGCGCCCGATTGCGCGACGCCGGCCGTCTGCTGGCAGGTGCCCGCGATGCTGATGTGAAGGTCCAGACCCTCGCGTCGCTGCGGCAGCGTGGGGTTCTCCCCCTCAGCGAGCCGGTCCTGGATGCATGGGCCGTGGCGCTCGAACACGATCGGGACGAACTCCTGCATCGGCTGGACGATCCCCACGTTCCCGTCGGCCCGGACGGAACGATGGTCCGATCCATCGACGCCGTGATCGAGGAGTGCCAGTCCGTGGCCCGGTGGCCGGTCGACGGGCTGACGCTTCGGTCCACGCGTCTGGCCCTCGTGAGCGAGCGCGCCCGTGGCATCGCCGCGATGGGCCGGGTCATCGAAGGCGGCGACGACGAGGCCGTGCATGACTTCAGGAAGCGGATCAAGGATCTGTGGCACCACCTCGACCTGCTCTGCGACGTGCTCCCAGAACTTCACCCGACTCACGTGGAACGCGCTCATGCGGTGTCGGACCTGCTCGGCGATCACAACGACCTGGCGGTGCTCGTGGCAGACGCGCGGGCACGACCCAGCATCGTCAGTGCCGGCGACCTCGTCGCCATAGAGGACGGCGTCCGCGTGATCGAGCGGGATCTTCGCGAGCGGGCCGTTGAACAGGCGCGGGCGCTCTACAAGAGCCTGATCTGA
>DATLCL010000233.1:0-3297 GCA_035526415.1 Aeromicrobium sp. | reverse complement strand
AGACAACAGCGGGTGTACCACTCCAGCCGTCCGCTCCGGCTTGCGGGAAGTGCACCCGCCGGGGTTCATTGCGGCGTTTGCCGGGCACTTCGGGCGATAACACCCGGACGAACAGCTCAAGAGGAGGGAGCAGCGCGGCATGTCGGCGAGGCACTCGCCGCCGCCGGCGATCGACACCGCGGCCCGTCACCTTATGTCGTCCATATCGCGCGTCCGGAAGATCCGGTTGCGCACCTGCAGTGAGGGCGTAGCGCTATACGCCCTGTGCTGCGTGTCTTCCAATCGACGTTCAGTCTGGACCCCATTACCGGCAGGCCAAGCGGGCGACCGACCCTTGCGCAACGTGCCGCTTCCGGATTTCGCGAGCGACGGCTCCTGTCGCGACACCCGCCCCATAACCGCGGAGGCTCCAGCCCCGGAGCCCTGCCCCTGATCGCCGGCTGCGAGAAGCGGTCCCACGCGATGATCGCGTGATGAGTTCAGACGCCGCCAACAGCAATGACGCGGAAGAACTCTCTGACTCCGAGATGCTGCAGGAGCTTCGCAAGACATTCGGACGTCTCGACCGTTGGCGAACCGTGATTGCGAGTCGTCCTGAGGCAAGCCCGGCAGCGACTCGCCACCGGTGACCGCGTCTGGCCGTGGACACCGCCGACCTCCCTTTGCATAGCCAGCTCGGTAGCGCGCGTGAGCACCTACACGCTGTTCGTCGTCTGATCGAGCTCGCGAACTGTTTCCGTCGGTTACGAGCACCCTGGCACGGTCAGCGCTGATGAGCGGTGCTATCGCCGTTTGGATGCTCGCTCCTAACGACGCCAACGAACGACACCGCAGGATGCTCACCTTTGCTCTCGAGGACTACCGCAACCACATCGCGTTCGGGACGCAGGTGAGCAAGAGCTTCCACGTGGACGACGTCCACCCGAATGCGGACGAGCAGATGAGCCGTCCGAGACAACGGTCGACCGAGGTGCGCTCGTTGCTCGGAGGGCTTGGTGGGCCTGTCAATTGGAACCTGACTGACATCATCATTCCTGCTGCCATGCGGGAGACTGCCGCCGAGCAACGTCAGCGCGCACAGTTCGCATCGCGCTGGCGTGTCATGTCCGGCGCGGCTCACGGATTCCTCTGGCCGCACTTCGGCGCGACAGGCACCACCTTCTCGGACGTAGACCCGGCCGGCGTCGGTCTTGCAACCATCGGCGGCAGGATTGCAACCCTGGCGATCGACTACTTCACGGCCTTCCACGTGACGTCCTGCGGACGGGCATTGTTCGCGGATCGCTCTGGGCGGCCAGAGCTGGCCTCCTAGCGACCTCAGGTAATGGCGCGAGGCCACCGGGTGTCGGCTTGACATGTCGCGGTCGTTCGCGCAAGGCAGCTTGCCGACTTTCTCGTCTGTCGCAAGACCGTGCCCCTCGTGGCCCGCGACGCGGGCCCCGGACGCGAGCACTACGAGCGCAAGATCGCCGAGCTCAAGACACCCAAGGAAGCCCAGCGCAGCCTCAAGCGCCAGCTCTCCAACGTGGTCTACCGCCACCTCCTCGACGACCACGATCGACACCACCAGCACGCCGCCTCTTGACACACAGGCGCTAGAAAGTCACTCGGCCCGACTGGTTGGGTACCGAGTGGGTGACCGAGCCAGGTCGACGTATCGATACGGACAACCCCCGAAATCGAGAGCGTCAGCGGGTAGTAGTTGAGTCAGACCTGGCCCGGGCACCCACCCGGAACCCTGGTCTCCCTCACCGAGTGGATGGTGGACACCGGGGCGTCCCCATCCTCGTTGCCGGGCGGTGGGCGACGCGAATTGAGACGGATGGGCGTTTGCTTGGGTCTCCGCCAAACAACGGGAGGCTCCAAGAGGACTGCACTGATCCCCAAGCCCACGATGAGAGCTCCGCTGGACCACGAGCAGCGCGTAGACGAGGCCGAGCTGGCCGCCGCAGCGTTCCTCGCCCGCTACCAGGGTCGGACTCTCGATGCATACCGGTACGACCTGCGGGCGTTCTTTCAGTGGGCTGCCGACGAGGGACTGGTCATCCAGCGCCCGTCGGAGCGCCGCCGAGAGCCGACGATCTGGTCGACTGTCAGCCTGGTAGCGAAGCGGTGCGGTTGTCCGTACCGCGGAAGGTCGGCCTGCACGGTCGACTGTCCGGGGGCGAGAGATGACACTCGCTGTTGTGAGCGGAATTGTGGACCTCGATAGAGTTCAGAGGATCTTCCCGACCAATGGCGGGTCGATCACGGCGATCGACGGCGTCAACGTGTCGATCGAAGCGGGAACCTTCGTGGCGGTGATGGGTGCAACGGGCTCAGGGAAGAGCACGTTGCTCCACTGCGCGGCGGGTCTCGACCGTCCGACGAACGGCATGATCCGGTTGTGCGGCCACGATTTGGGACGGATGAGCGAGCGGGCCCTCGCCCGTCTCCGCCGACGCCGTATTGGCTTCGTCTTCCAGTCGTACAACCTGCTGTCGGAGTTGACGGTCGAGCAGAACGTGCTGCTGCCGCATCGGCTTGGCGCGCCGTTGGCGATGGCAGTTGCGGACGCGCTGGGCCACGTGGGTCTCGGTGGGACCGAGCGGCGGTCGGTTGGTGAGCTTTCCGGTGGCCAGCGTCAGCGCGTGGCGGTAGCGCGGGCGTTGGTCACCGGGCCAGAGGTCGTCTTCGCGGATGAGCCGACAGGCGCGCTCGATCCGACCACCGGGCACCAGATCCTGCAGCTGCTTCGTGCTGCCGTGGGCGACCGTGGCCTGACTGTCGTCATGGTGACCCACGACCCGCTGGCAGCGGCGGTGAGCGACCGGCTGATCCTGCTGCACGCTGGGCGGATCGTGGTCGATACGGCCACGCCGGACGCGGCGACCATCGCCGCTGAACTGCGAGGCGTCGGATGAGCACCGGTCTAGTCACCCAGGCGATGCGGCGGCACCGCTGGTCGCTGATGGCCCCAGCGTGCACGCAGGTCCTGGCCGCTTGTGTTATCAGCGTCATGGTGATGTTGGCGTGGTCGTTGAGCCCGGCGCACCTAGGGCCCGAGGCTCGTGCTGTCGTCGTCGCGTCGGAGATGGACGATGTGACCTCGGTCTTCTTGGGTTCTGCGGTCTACCTGTCGATCCTCATCGTCGGCGTCACGATGAACTTGGGGATCCAGCAGCAGCTGGAGGACATTGCGCTCGTTCGGACCGTCGGCGCCACTCCTGGCCAGGTACGTCGAGCGGCGGCGCTCCAGGTGGCGGTCCTCGCGGTGCCGACATCGATGGTCGGTTGGCTCATCGCCATCCCAAGCGC
>DATLCL010000219.1:0-7334 GCA_035526415.1 Aeromicrobium sp. | reverse complement strand
CGCGCGACGCTTCCGCCGCCGAGCGCCATCGACCGCAGCAGGGGCAGGTCGAGCTGCAGCGGGATGTCGAACAAGTCCCCGGACTCCATCATGACGACCCTGCCGTCCTGAACGGCGCTGGCCTTGGCGGTGGTTCCACCGACGTCGATCGCGATGACCTGCGCGTCACCATGGGCTGCGGCCGCCGCCGCGCAGGCATAGGTCCCGAACAACGGCCCGGATTCGATCGTGTCGAATGCCTTCGTCTTCCCGATCCGGGCGACGCCGCCGTTGATGTGCCCGATGAGGACGTTGCCCTGCCAGCCGTGCTGGTCGCGGACGATCTCCTCGGCCCGGTAAAGCGTGGTCGCGAGTGCGGGATGCACGTAGGCGTTGATCAGGGAGGCGATCGTGCGGGTGCTGTCGTCGGGCCGGAGCACGACCTGGCTGCCCGCGAGTGCCGGGATCGAGCCGAGGAAATGGTCGGGATAGTCGTGGGCGACCATGTCGACGATGCGTTCCTCGGCGCTGCCGTCGGGGAACGCGCCGCCGAGGCTGATGTTGATGCGTCGAATGCCCCGGTCGAGCAGCGCCTTGATCGCCACCCGAACGTCGTACTCACTCGCGTCCGCCTCGATGCCGGTGATGTCCTCGGCCGAGACGAGCGTTCCGATGACGGTCCGGGCAGCGTCGGCGTTGTAGAGGTCGGTCTCGTGACCGGCGCTGACCAACAGGCCGAGCTTAGGACCGACGCGCTGGGCCAGGACGTTCGAGGTGATGGTCGAGGACCAGCGGATCACCTCGACCTCGCCGAGGAACGAGCGGAGGTCCGCGAAGCCGAGCTGTTTCCGGGCAGCTTCCAGGATGTCGATGAAGGCGATGGTCACGTCGTGCGGGGTCGTCTCGACCTTCAGGGCGAGTAGGTGCCCTTCGCCGCTGACCAGGCCGTCGGTCATCGTGCCGCCGGTGTCGATGTCTACGTTGAGCATGGAGTGGCGCTCCAATCGGCTGCGGACGTTGGGGGGATAGGTGCGGACGACATGGCCTAAGCGCCTCTCGCCTTGCCCAGGGCGTTTAGTCCCAGGGCGAGCACGAGCAGGACGCCCATGGCGATCCTCTGGTCGGCGAAGCTGAGGCCCTGGGTGTTGAACAGGTTCTGCAGCACCGCGTAGATGGCGAGCCCGGAGGCGGTCCGCCACAGCGCACCCTCTCCGCCGTAGACGGAGGTCCCGCCGATCACCACGATCGTGAACGCGTCAAGAGCGGTGCTGGCGCCGATGGTCGGTGCCGGCGAGGAGAAGCCGTTGAGGTTGGACGCGGTCACGACGCCGGCGAGCGCGGCGAATGCGCCGACCGTGGCGAAGGTGCTGACCTTGACGGCGTTGACACGGATGCCGACCAGGCGGGCCGCTTCGGCGTTGCCGCCGACCGCGTACACCCACCGGCCGTAGACCGTGCGGTGCAGGAGGAACGCGAACAGCGCGAAGGCGGCGATCAGGAGCACCCCGGCCCAGGGGAAGCCGAAGACCAGGCCGGCGCCGAGGGTGTTGAACCCCGTCACGTCCGGCGGGATGGACACCGGCAGTGCGTCGGAGTAGACCAGCGCGAGACCGCCGATGATTGAGCCGGTGCCGATCGTGGCGATGAAGGAATTGACCCGAAACTGCGTGATGATAAGTCCGTTCACCAGGCCGAGGCCCATCCCGACGAGCACGGTGACCACCATGGCGAGCCAGATCGGAAGCTCGCCGGTGATGCCGGCGACGAGCAGGGTGGACCCTAGGAAGATCGCCCCGACGGACAGGTCGAAGTTTCCGGCGATGATCACGTAGGTCATCCCGATGGCGACCAGTCCGATCGGGGTGAACTGCGTGATCAGGTTGCGCAGGTTGTTCTCGTCCCAGAACGTGTCGTCGAGAATCGTGGCCGCGATCACCAGCGCGGCGAGCAGGACCAGCGTGGTGTAGCGCAGGGCAAGGTTGATCAGTTGACGCCGGTCGAGGCCTCTCACCCGCCCAGCGGCGTGCCCCGGCGGCCGGCCCGCTTCCGGTGTCCCCGCGGTGGGTTGGACCTCCGACTCGGCGGTCGCCGTGGCGCTCGGCTTGTCGGTCATGACGCGGTCTCCGTTCGGAAAGCGAGGGACAGGATGCTGTGGACGTCCAGGTTCCCCGCGTCGCGGCTTACCTCGCCCACCTGGCGACCCTCGGAGAGCACGAGAGCCCGGTCGGCGTGGTCCTGGATCTCCTCCAGCTCGGAGGACACCACCATCAGCGCCATGCCGCGCTCGGCGAGCTCGCCCAGGGCGGCCAGGACCTCAGCTTTGGCGCCGATGTCGACGCCACGTGTGGGTTCGTCGGCGAGCAGCACCCGCGGGGGCGCGTGCTGCCAGCGCGCCAGGATCGCCTTCTGCTGGTTTCCGCCGGATAGCGCGCCGACGGGCGCCAGTAGCCGCGTATCGTCGAGCGCGACCCGGGTGGCGGCGGAGGAGGCGGCCGCCCGCATCCGGGGCCGCGACAGCACGCCGTGGCGTCCGACCTGCGAGTAGTCGCTGATCGTGATGTTGTCGTAGCCGCTGAGCGCCTGGAACAGTCCCGCGTGCTTGCGGTCCTCCGGGATCAGAGCGAAACCGAGGTCGCGTGAGCGTCGGACGGTGGTGGGCCAGGGATGTACGACCCCGTCGATCTCCAGTTCGCCGCTGGCCCGCGGAATGAGGCCGGCCAACGCGCTGAGCAAGCAGGTGCGGCCGGACCCGACGACGCCGCCTACGCCGAGGACCTCCCCGGGCCACAGGTCGAAGTCGACCGGGCCCAGCACGCCAGGGACCACCAGGTTCCGGACCCGTAGCAGCGGCGCGGGCCCGCTCGTGCGCGCAGTGCTGGCGCGAACCGCCGTCAGTTCCCGCATCTTCTCGCCGAGCATCGCTTGAACCAAGGAAGTCTTGGTCCACGCGGTCGCCGGTGCGGTTTGGATCAGCCGGCCGTTGCGGAACACGGTGACGGTGTCGCTGATCGCCAGTACCTCATCGAGGTTGTGGCTGACCAGAAGAAGGGTCCGGCCCTGCGCGCGCAGCGACCGCATGATGGTGAATAAAGCCTCGCGCTCGTGCTCGGCGAGCGAGGCGGTTGGCTCGTCGAACAAGATCACCTGGGGGTCGGCGACCAGCGCGCGTTGGATCTCCAGCATCTGCTGGTCCGCCACTGACAGTGTGCCGGCCGGCACGTCGGCCGGTAGGTGGACGTCCATTTCCGTGCACAGGTCGAGAAACGCGGAGCGCATCTCGGCCTCCCGCAGCAGCCCGCGTGACCGGACTTCGTTGCCCAGGAACACGTTCGCCTGGGTGCTCAGGTATGGGGAGATCGTCAGCTCTTGGTAGATCACGGCGACTCCCGCGCGGCGTGCCGCGCGGGGGTCGCCGTGATGCAGGGGCGAGCCCAGCACCTCGACCGAGCCGCTGGTGGGGTTGATCCGCCCGCCGATGGCGCCGAGGCAGGTCGACTTGCCGGCCCCGTTCTCGCCGACCAGCGCGTGAATGGTCCCGCGCGGTACGTCGAGATCGATGTCGCGAAGGGCGTGGGTGGCACCGAAGTGCTTGTTCAGTCCGCGCACACGCACGGCGGAATCGGTGGTCATCGCACCTCCCTTGGCAACGGGCTCATCCGGGCTTGCGCGGTTGTTCCGCTCGCTGCTTGGCGTTGTCTCAGTACTCGCTGAGATTCGCCTTGCGGAACTGCTCGAGGTTCTCCCTGGTGACGGCCAGGAAGGGTGCGCTTCCCTGCATCGGCGGCCTCGCGTGGCCGCTGCTGTCGAAGAAGCGATTGATCGGCTTGCGGCCGACCCGGGCGTCATAGATGGCCTGGACAGCGGTCGCCCCCATCGTCACCGGGTAGTACGGCCGGGTCATCTGCACCAGGCCCTTGTCGATCAGCGGCAACACCGTGGAGTCGGCGCCGACGTCGTAGACCTTGACCTTGCCCTGCTTGCCCTGGCGCTGGAGGACGTCGACGGCCGCCTTGGTCAATTCGGAGTAGATGCTGGCCACGACCGTCGTGTCCGGGTGGTTGAGCAGCGCGGCGTTCATCGCCGTGTTCGCTGCCGACTGACTGAAGTCGGTGTACACCGTCTCGACGATCTCGAACTCCGGGTGCGCCTTCTGGAGCGCCCGCATCGCGTCGTCAGCGTTCTCGGACTGGCCGACTGTCGGCAGGCCGACGAGCACGATGACCTTCTGCTTGCCCGGGTTCTTCGTCCGGATGTAGTCGCCCCAGACGGTGAAGTCGCTGATCTCTTGATCGGCGCTGTCGAAAGCCAGGGTCCCGGGTGCCCAGGTTTCGATGCCCTCCTTCGGCACCCGCCCGCAGATCGGGGCGTTGGTGACGACCAGCATGAAGTTGTTGTCCGGGGCCTGCTTGGTGCCGACGTCACACATCAAGTCCTGTGCGATCGGCAGCACGAATCCGCCGACGTACTGGTGCGAGGTGATCGCGCTCTGCATCTGCTGGATTTGCGTGCCGGGATTCACCTGCGCGTCCTTGACGTCGAGCTGGACGCCCAGCTCCTTGGCCCGCGCCATGGCGCCCTTGGTGATCGCCTCGGTGTAGGTGTAGCCCGAGCCGAAGTTGAACCAGACCATCTTGATCGGCTTGGTTGCGTCGTACCTCACCGTCTTGCCCGCACCGAGGTCGACGGTCACGGTCCCGGTCGTAATGGGCGCGGCCGGGGCGGCAGGCGCGCCAGCTGGGCCCGCGACCGGCGCCTGGCCCGAGGTATTGCTGCCCGGCTTGTTGTTGCCGCCGGTCTTGCCGTTCGTGGCGCCCGCCGTACCCGCGGTGGCTTGCGCCCCTGGTGCGGCCGGTGCCGCGATGCCGCCTCCGGCCGGTACCTCACCCGTGGTGCCCGCCGGAATTTCACCCGGGACAGCGGCCGGTACTTCGCCCGGCGCTGTCGCCGCCGGAGCGCCGGAGGTGTCCGGCGCCGCCACGTCGGCGGAATCGTTCCCGCCGCATGCAGTGAGCAGCAGCGCTGCCGCCGAAAGCACGGCGACGAGTTGGGTGGTCCGCTTCGTGCGACTGAGCATCTTCATGGCCTGCTCCTCCTACAGGTGGGGCCCGTGCGCCTCCGGATGGCTCAGCACATCGGGTCGCGCGGAACCACAGGAAGATGTCATTGACGTTCTTGCGCTGCCAGAACACGGCGTTGCGCCGGATTGGCAGCTGACTTCGCGTCAGTACTCGCCTGGAGCGGCGTAGAACCGCGCAATGGGCGTTCGGCCAACACGGGCGTCGTAGAGCGCTTGAACAGCCGTGGCGCCGACTGCCTGCGGATACCGGCTGGCGCTGACGAAAGTCAGCGTGCCTGGCGCCCAGGCCTCGTCGCCATTTGTAGCTGGGCGGCCACAGATCGGCGTCGTGGTGACGGCCAACATGAAGTTGTGGTCCGGGGCGAAGTTCGTTCCGACGTCGCACAACGGGTCCGGCTTCACCGGGACGACGAAGCCCCCGATGTATTGGCCTGACGTCATGGCGTCCCGCATCTGCTGCACCTGCTCCTCGGGAACCATCCGGGCGTCGAAAAAGTCGAGGACTACGCCAAGTTCAGCCGCCCGGTCCCGGGCGCCCCGGGCAATACCCTGCGCGTAGGTCGAACCCGAGTCGTCGGCGAAAACGGCCACGCGGAAGTACTGAGCCGTTGCGGGATTGGCCGCCTCGTCCGAGTCGCCGCCGCAGGCGGCCGCACCGAAGACAAGCGCGGTCAACAATGCGCCGACGGAACTGATCCGCATGTCGCGGGATCAGAGCGAGCCGGCCGGAAGCGCGCAATGTCCTAGCTGGAAAGGTGCGCTCCAAGAACAGCGCGCTGCGCGGATCTGCCACCCCAGTTGACACCCCGGCTGTGCTGGTGGAACGTTCCAATAACTCTCCAGGTGTCACGCACGCGTGCTGGTAGGACGTGAGGGACGCGGCAATGGATCAAAAGGTCTTCGACACGCGCTCGGTTCGCCCAGCGGACCGGCTCGCCTTTTGGCACGAAGTGATGCATTCGCAGATCCTTCCCGTTGGTATCGACCCCCGGCGCGATGAGGCATTGGCGTCAGACGCGATGCGTTCAACGAGCATCGGCGACCTTCAGGTCCGGGAAGTGATCGGCGGCGAGCACCTCTATGAGCGCACCGAGGCGGACGTGCGCACGGGTGACCCCAACACACTGAACGTCGGCCTGCAGCTGACCGGTAGTTCGATGATGATCCAAGACGGACGCGAGGCCGTTATGGGCGCCGGCGACGTGGTCCTCTACGACAGCAGCCGACCCTTCACCCTCGCCATGGATGCTCGATTCTCCTGGCAGGTGTTTCTCCTGCCCAAGGACAAGCTGCGGCGCTCTGACCGTGAGATCTCGAAGCTCACCGCAGTTCGCATCGATGCACAGCAAGGCGTGGCCGGCATCGTGGTTCGCTTCCTGCGCGACCTGACGACGAATCTCGACACCGTAGCTGCGCCCGAAGCCGCCCAGAACCTGTGCGAGAACGCGTCCGACTTGATCGCCACACTGGTCCGATCCGAACTGGGCGGAACGTGGGACGTCTCCAACCCGACGCGCATTCTGCTCGAGCACGCCCTAGCTCACATCAGCGCGAACCTGTGTGATCCCGAGCTAAGCCCGGACGGTATCGCGCACGCGATCGGCGTATCAACGCGGCGCTTGCATCAGTTGTTCGAACCCACCGGCCAGACAGTCTGCGAGCACATCCGCGACGAGCGGCTCGGCGCTTTCGGCCGGGACCTTGCGGACCCACGTCTCAGCCGCATTTCTATTGCCCGACTGGCCGCCGCTCGGGGGCTGACGAATCCGTCGCTGGCCGCGCGGCTGTTCCGGGAACGCAACGGATGCACACCTTCCGAGTTCCGGGTGCGCAGCACTGCTTGAGGGGCCACAATCCGCCGGTTGTTCGCGCGGTCCGAACTTGAAAGCCGCCGTGGGGTAGTCGTCGTGCAACCGGCCTCAACAACCGCCTTTGCGCGAGACGCCAACGTGGCAAGCGGGCAGGCATCAAAGTTTCCGCAAGCGCTTCCGGGCGTGGCATGACTCGTGGCATGAACTGCAGCGGATCAGGGGCGCGCAGAGACTCCGACTGCAACCCGAGGAGGAGCGGGTAGAGGCCAGGCTGAATGGGATGCACCGTCCCCCTCAGGCGGGTGTCGACAGTTCGAATTTACCCGGGGGCGCCAGTGCGTGAAAGGGACGTCGGATATTCCCTCGCAGCCTTCCCACACCGCTTCAGACGACGCGTTTAGGACCAGGGCGCTGTAGGTTGGGAGGGCCTGGCTGCCCCTCGGCTGCGTTCGGTCATCTCTGACCTT